>JALEZN010000095.1 GCA_022772585.1 Clostridiales bacterium | reverse complement strand
TCATCTGTAATGTGTGTTTTTGCTTTCTCATAAACTTCCCGAGAAATGATATCCTGTTTATACAGATTCTCGTTGATTTGAAGCATGAGCGCTTTCTTGAGTGCTGTCAACGGCGTATCGGCCTTCATCCAGCGTCACTCCTCACAGGAAGTGTATTCCTGTCCCGGGCTGTCTATGACGCCGGAAATCGTTTATGCCGGTGCATAAATGTCAGCCGTCCCGGAGATTCAGTTCTCCGGGACGGCTGACATTATTCGACAAATCCGTATTTCACTTTGATCCGGTCCAGCTTTTCCAGCATGGGCTCCGCGGCAAACCACAGGAACAGCCAGGTAGCCGCAGCCTGGATGCAGTCCATGGGGAACCCGGAGATATAGTAGGTCAACAGGATCTTCCAATTGAGCTCACTGGTCCACATGAGGGCGGACGCCGGATTCATGATACCGCCATAGATGAGAATGGCGGCCAGCGCGCCGTAAATACACAGGGATATCCGGCTGCGGCGCAGCCAGCCCTTGCGGAACAGCACCCCTGCCAGAAAACCGATGATGCCCATGCAGAACAACTGCCACGGCGTCCAGGGGCCCTGGGAAAAGAGGACGTTGGAGGCCAGCATGGTCATGGCCCCCACCAGAAAGCCTGTCTCTCCGCCGAAGGCCACCCCCGCGATAATGGTCAGCGCCATGACCGGCTTGAACTGGGGCAGCATGAAGAAGGCGGCGCGGCCTGCCACGCCTATGGCACACAGGACTGCAATGATGACCAGCTCCCGCGCCTGGGGCCTGCGGCTCTCGAACACAAGAAAGAAGGGTATCATACACTCCAACAGAATGAGCAGGGAGATAAAATAATACTTTTTCCCCTCAAGGTAAGTCTCACCTATAAACAGGGTCAGCGGGATCAGCAGCAGGATGAGCACCGCCGCCGCCGCAGTGCGCTTGGATAGTTTCCGCTTTTCCTCTGACGTCCGGGTAAGACAATCCGGCCGGTGGCTGCGGCGGGAAACGGAAAAGGCAAAGATGAAGAGGCTGATGAGCATGGCGCCGTAACGACGGAGCTGATCCTCTGCCAGCGCGGTGACGCCTTCCCGGGTAATCAGTGCGCTCAGATCCACGACGCCCAGGGTCTGAAGAAACAGAGCCACGGCCGTGACGCCGGATGCCGCCGCCAGAAGCCTGCGCCACCAGGGCAGCGGAGCGGGCTTCCAGTCCGCTGTTTCCTCCGCCGGCTGGGGCAGGCTGAAACCCTCCTGGGGCAGCTCCGGCGCCGGAGGCAGCCTTCCGCCGCAGGCGGCGGTCACATCTTCCGGGGTGACAGCTCCGGGCAGGAGCCCGCGGGCCATGCGGTTGGCCGAGGTGGTGTAGAAGCTGTTGCCGGAAAAAAAGGTGCGGGGGGCGGCGTCGGTGACAATGCCGCCGTCAAAGAACAGAGCGCAGCGGTGGGCATACCGGGCGCAGAATTCAATATCGTGGCTGACCATAAGAATAGCCACGCCCCGGCGGAGCAGCGTTTGCAGGATCTCCGCAAAGATCAGCTTGAATTCGGCGTCCAACCCCTTGGTGGGCTCGTCCATCAGTAAAATGTCCGGGTCCAGGAGCAGCACTTTGGCCAGCGCCGCGCGCTGCTGCTCGCCGCCGGACAGGTCATAGGGATGCCGGTCCAGCAGCTCTTCCAAACGGCAGAGGCGGACCACTCTTGCCACATCGGCATCCTGATGGGTCTGGCTCAGCCCGCAGTCCTTCAGAATCTCGAAAAGGTCTTCACGGACGGTCTTTTTCACAAAAAGCGCCTGAGGGTTCTGGGGCAGGACGCCCACGCTGCCGCTGACCCGCACCTCGCCGCGACAGGGCTTCACGAGTCCGGCCAGCAGCTTCAGACTGGTGGTCTTTCCGGTGCCGTTGCCGCCCAGAAGGGCCAGAAACTCCCCTTTTCTGACGGACAAGCTCAGCCCCTTCACCACGTCGGGCAGCTCCTTTTCATATTTGAACCAGAGTTCATCCGCTTCTATGATCGCCTCGCCAGGATAGATGTGTTTCGGTTCTTCCGGCAGCCGGCCCAAGGTGTGGGATGCCGCAAACTCCGTCAGCCAGTCACGCCCTTCCCGGACCGTGACGGGACAGGGAGCGTCATTCTCCACCGCCGCCCACACCCGCATGGCGGTGGGCATGGCCAGAAACATGGAGTGGCCCGCCTCTTTCAAAGCCGCACCCACTTCCCCGGGCGTGCCGGTGCAGAGCAGCCGGCCCCTGTCCATGACAGCTACGTCGGAGGCCAGGGGAAATACCTCCTCCAGCCGGTGCTCAGTGAGGATGACGGTGGTGCCAAGCTCCCGGTTGATCTTGCCCAGGGTGGCAAGAAAGTCCGACGCGGCAATGGGGTCGAGCTGAGAGGTGGGCTCGTCCAGAATGAGCACACTGGGCTGCATGACCATGACGGAGGCCAGATTGAGCAGCTGTTTCTGACCTCCGGACAGCTCGGTCACATTTTTGTAGAACCAGGTCTGGATACCGAAGAAGGAGGCCATCTCCGCCACCCTGCGGCGGATGACGGGAGTGTCCAGGCCCAGACTCTCCAGCCCGAAAGCCAGCTCGTGCCACACCTTGTCGGTGACGATCTGATTCTCCGGGGACTGCTGTACAAAGCCGATACGCCGGCTCTGTTCCCGCTGGTCCAGCTCTTCCAGCAGGCGCCCTTCAAACAGGATCCTCCCTTCCCGGCGGCCGTGGGGAGCCAGTACTGTTTTGAGCTGCCGCAAAAGTGTGGACTTGCCGCAGCCCGAGGGGCCGCAGAGTACCATGAACGCCCCAGGCCTGACCGAGAGCGTGATCTCCTCCAGTGCCCGGATACGCTGTTCCGGGTAGGAGAAGCTCAGCCGCTCGACCTCCACACAGGCGGGTGTTTTTCCATTCATAGCATGTCCTTCCCTTTCCGCTGCGTGTTCATTTGCCGCTTCACGGCGCGGAGACGTGCTTTCTGTGTCTCCGCGTACAGCTCATGGGTCAAAAAATCCGGCCGGATCCTCTCAAGCAGCTTTGCGACATCCGGATCCGTCCATGGGCGGTGCCGGTCGATGCGCTGGATATGAGCGTAGTTTCGCTGAAAGCGCTCAATATAGTCCTCCGGCAGATCCGGAGGAGGAGATCCCGTGTGGCTCCGCACGTAGGCCCCGCTGACGCTCTGATGCAGATGGACCCCGCGGATCATCCGGCTCAATTCACCGTGACGCTCCAGCATATCGAGAATATAGGAGATCCCTTCTTTCTGGTTTGCGATGCGGGTATTCGTATTCATCAGATGGCCCGTATCCAGCATGATCCCCTTGCGCGGAAAGGCGATGGCCTCCAGCAGCCGGGCCGTCTGTGCAGGCTCGGTAAAGGTAAAGCCGGGCCACCACTGGTTCTCCACCAGAAAATCAAACCCGGGCCCGATCCCTGCAAGCAGCGTATTGATGACTTGAGCAGATGCGTCAATGACTTCCTCGTTCGTGTGGAGCCAGCGGTAGGTATAACTCTCCTCCAGCGAAACGTCGGAAACGTGGAACACCACATAGGAGGCGCCCAGGCTGAGCGCCCGTTCCAGATCGGCGCGGTAAAGATCTAGCAGGGTTTCCGGCCCTTTGCCGCCATAGAATCGCCAGGCGGCGTCCAGCGTCCCGAATTTGCGCCGCAGCGCGGAGCGGTCATCCCGGTAAAAGTCCAGCCAATCGGGGAAAAAAGTCAAATGATAGCCGACCAGAAGATCCCCGGGAAAATCTGCCGGAATATCGCCTCCGCCCCAGATTCCCTCGATGCCGTTCAGCCCCAGCGATTCCAGTTCAAGGCGCAGTCCGCTCCAATCCCCGGGATCATCCACTACGTTCTCACACAGGGGAAGGCTCATGCTTTGGAGCATATCCCACCCTCCCCATTACCAATCGTCTCCCATTTCCTGTATTCCACCCTGTCAAAGATGACCGGCGTCAGACACAGGGCCAGATAGATTATCTGAAAGCTGATGGGAAACGCTCCGGCGAGCGTCCCCCTGACGGTGGGATAATACCGCCAGTCCAGTCCGCCGGCCATCCACCCGGAACATACGTAAAACCCGCAGAAGCACAGCCAGGCGAGGATGGCTTTGTCCCTGCCGTCAAAGCGATAGATGGAAAAGGCCGTGCGGCCCGGCAGACCATATCCCCGGCTTTTCATGCTGTCCGCCGTCTCAATGGCGTTTTCCAGGCTCCAGGTCACCATGATGGACAAAATGGTAATCGCGTTCTTCACCCGCCGGAGCATGCTCCCGTCGGAAATGTCCCGGCCCACACAGCGCTGAGCTTCGCGTACCACCTGAAACTGCGCCTGAAATTTGGGAACGAAGCGGAGGGTCATGGACAGGACCAGCGACAGCGCGGGAATGATCCGGCCAAACAGGTAGACAAATTTATCCGAGGTCATTACCGCCGTGCAGCAGGAAAACCAGATGACCACGGCGGCCAGCATGACGGCGGCGGCGAGTCCGTAGGCGATGCTCTCCAGAGTCAGTGGATTACCCGTGGGCAGACAGCAGATCAGGGTAGCGCCCTCGTGATTGAAGGCGGGGTTGGCAACGGCGGCCAGCAGCACCACAGGCAGCAGGAACCGGAGCTGGGAAAAAACCGCTTTCCTTCCGTTCAGGCAGAAAAGGTAGGCGATGGCACAGGCCAGAGAGATGGCCAGACTGATGGGGTGCATCAGGAACATGGTGAAGGCCAATACCAGGGCAAAGTAGAAAAAATTCACCAGGGGATGGCAGCCGGAAAAGGGATCCGGTTGTTTCATCGTGCTCACTTCCTCTCCTGTTCCGGACGGACGCGGGATCAGCCGTCCAGAATATTTCTGCCGCCTACGTCATCCCCCAGGTCGCAGGTGTAGACCCACTCCACCACATCGCCCTCCTGAAGCTGATAACGGCTGCAGCCGTAATTGGGAAACCAGCCGTTGACCTTGTACATCCAGCCCGACAGCTCGCCGCAGTCGAATTCATACAGGTCTTGGATCCCCTCGATATAAGCGCTGTTGTATATGGGCGTATTCTTGAATTCCATGTGGATACCGGCTCTTTTCAGTTCCCGCTGAAGAACGTTGAACACGCTCTCACCCTCATAAAACGTTACGGGCGCCGCCGCAAGAATGATGCCGTCCTCCGGGACCAGTTCCGCCTTTTCGGGGTCCAGGGCGTCCATATTGTCCAGAATGGTGTCACACCGCACCGACAGCGTACAGGTATGGGCCGCATCGGATACGGCCGTGTCCTGGGGCTCTGCGGGCGCGGGCTTTCCTTCGGGGACGGGAGCGGTCAGGTATTGATCCCTGCCGGTGGCCGGGTCGATGTCCATACCCTGCTGCCCGGAGGAACTTCCGCTGTTTGCCAGCGCGGAGGTATCCTGCTTCCCGTTCTCTGCCGGTCCCTCTGCCCCTTCCGGACGGTCCTGATCCCCGGCGGCCGTGTGTGTAGCCGACGGGGCCGCTTCCGCTTCAGGTCCCGCGCCCGGGGCGGATGGTTCCGGGGAGACGGCCTGTTCGGAGAGCCCGCCGCCGGGGGCAGACGCCGTCACGCCGGTCCCGGCAGGCGTATGATACGCCGCCGGGACCGGCTTATCAGATCCCGCCGTCTGATCTCCTGCCTCCGGTCCGCCTCCGGCCCAAAAGGCAGCGGCCAATAAGGCTGCGATCAGGATGGGAACGATGACCTTCCATCGATTCTGTTTCCACCACATAAGTTTTCTCCTGCCTTAAAGAAGATCGGCGCTGTCCAGCAGCCGGAAGAGCATCTGGGCGATCTCGCAGCGCATGACGGGGGCTTTGGGCTGAATATCCAGCGCGGAGCTGTCCAGAATACCGCTCTGATAGCAGAAAGCCATACCGGAGCGGGCCCATTCGCCAACCGTGATATAGTCTGTGAAGGGAGCCAGTGTATCACGGACGGTACCTGCGTCCAATTCCGTGTCCATACCGCACAGCACGGCGGCACGGGCCACCATAACGGCGGCTTCCTGGCGGGTAATGGTGCCGTTGGGAGCAAATGTGGTGGCTGTTGTACCGCTGACAATCCCATAGGTATAGGCTGCGCCCACATAGGGGGCGTACCAGTCAGCAGGCTTCACGTCTGTAAACCTGTCTGTGGGCGCCAGAGGCAGACCCAGAGCCCGGACCACGATGGAGGCAAACTCGGCCCGGGTCATGGCGGCGTCGGGGTCAAAGACGCCGCCGTCCTTGCCGCTGATGATGCCGCGGGATGCCAGGGCTTCAATCGCCTCCTGATCGGTGTGAGCGTCAGAGATATCAGGGAAAGCGGCACCGGGACGGATGACCGGCTGGGCCTTTACGTCAGCGTGTTTTCCGGCCAGCCCGGCGCCGGACTGCTGCCCCTCCCCGGCAGAAGCCGGGACAGCATCGTCCATATGATACAGGCTGTTCTCTCCCTGAACCGCCCGCAGGACGGCCGCCAGACAGTAAAGCCCCTGTTCGGTGGCCATCTGGCTGCTCTCCTGGCCATCGGCGGTATGACGGAAGCCGTTTCCGGGCTGGCAGCAGGTCATAAGGTAATCCAGCATGGTATTTCCGTTCTTCACGAACCGGGCGTCGTCAGGCGAAAGCCCCAGTTCACACAGTGCAACGACCATCTGCACCACGCTCTCAACGTTTTTTTCGCCGTAACTGGCGAAGCCGCCGTCGGCATCCTGTAGCCCGGACATGCACTCCAGGGCCGCACCGACGGCACTGGCCACGGCGGTCTGGTCCTGATACCTGGCCAGCGCCTGGAGGACCATGCCGGTGACGTCCGGGTCAGAGCGGCCGTCTCCGCCCTTGCCGGTGAGATTCCAGCCGCCGTCATTGAGCTGCCGGGACAGGATCTCGTCCACATACATCTGCCGGGTGGCCTGAGTCTTTGCCTCCGGATTTACCGGCATGGGATAGTCCCGGGAATCCAGGGCGATCAGGGCCCAGGCGGGACCGTTGACGCCCTGCCAGACGGTCTTGTCAAAGTCTCCCAGGGCTTTCGTCAGGTCGTAGCCCGCTACATTTCTGGCGTCCCTCCCAATGGCCGAGAGGGCCAGGATGACCCGGCTGTACTCCGTATACTTCTTCTCGTGGAGCACGCCGCCGCAGTCTTTCACATAGTCCTCCACCGCGGCATAGTAGCTCTGATAATATTCCTCCGGTACCGCAAAGCCGCTGCGGGCCAGACCCAGCACCGCCCACTCACCGCCGATGGAGCCCACCTGTGGACTTTTGACGGTCTGGTATACATATTGGGCCGTGTCCGTCAGCGCGGCGGACAGCGCATCCTCTGAGACGGCGGCGGCCGGGACGGACAGTCCCAACAGCAGCACCAGGGTCAGGAGCAGGCAGGCCCCTCTTTCACGTGCGTTTTTCATGATTTTTTCTCCTCCGGCTTCCGGCGGGATGATCCCGCCGGAAGCTGTGTGGTTCAAATGAATTGTGCGGGAAAAGCTCACTGTACCGCAGGCACAAGTTTCACTAAGCTCTCTGACGCCGGCGCGGCGACTCGCCAAGTGAAGCTATTGCACCATAAGGGTGATAAGGCGCTGGCAGACAGCAGCCACTTCGGCCCGGGAAGCGGTGCCGGACGGATCGATGACGCCGCCGCCCTTACCGCTCATGAGACCGGAGCCCACAGCCCACTTCATGGCGTCGGAAGCCCAACCGGAGATCTTGCTGCTGTCCTGGAAGCCGGTCAGGTCGCCCCTGGCGCCGGTATCCATGCCGATGTGATCCGCATAGCGGAAGAGAATGGCGGCCAGCTGCTCCCGGGTGATATACTGCTCCGGTTCAAACGCTCCGTTTCCGGTGCCGCTGACGATACCGGTGGCTGCGGCCCAGGATACAGGATCACTGTACCAGGAATCCCGCGGCACGTCATGGAACGGGAGGCCCTCTCCTGCTTCGGCATCCTCCAGGCGGTACAGGACAGCCACCAGCATGGCGCGGCTCATCTCGCCGTCGGGAGAGAACCTGCCGCCGCCGGTACCACTGAACAGCTCATGGGAGGCGGCAAACTGAATATATGCCTCGCCCCAGTGGCCTGCCACATCGGAAAACACCTTATCGTTGGTCACCAGCTTTACCGTGGCAGAGCCGGACAGCAGCGCTTTATAACTGCCGTCCTTTTCTGTGACGGACTTTCTGAGGATGATCTCAGTGCCGTCCTCACGGACCAGCGCCAGTACTTTGCCACTGTTCCCGGAAGAGGCGGGGATGGTCACGGAGACGCCGCCGCTGACGCTTTTTACACTGACATCGTCCACAGCAATGTCGATCCGGATTTCACCGTTGGCACCGCCGGTTTCATCCTTCACTGTCTCCACCGAGACGGACACCGTGCTGCCGCTTTGGGCTGCCAATTCAGCCAGTGTCTGGCTGGAAATGGTCACACCGGCGGCAGGCGTATCCACTGTCAGCTTCAGTCCGCCGCTCCCGGCAATATCCTCCACCGCGGTTTTGGGCAGCTCCACCGTGATTTTGGCGGCCTCACCCTTGATAACAGGGGCCACCGCGATGGTGTCGATGCTGTCATCCTTCCCGGCCTGCTTCAGGGCCTCGGCAACGGCCTTTTCCTCCACCCTGGCTGTGGCATTGCCCTTACTGTCGGCCGTGGCCTGGGGCTTTATAACAGCTGAGCCGCTCTCGCCGGCTGTACCGGCAGTTCCGCCGCTCCACTCCTCGGAGCCGTATTCACTGGTATAATCATCGCTGAAAAACCAGATGACAGTGGCGTTGGATTGGAGCTTCTGATCCCGGCATCCGGCCTTCACGACAACGCCGTTCACCATATACAGCCATCCGGAATTGGCGCTGTTATGGTCGAATTCCGAAATGCCGCCGATGGAGTCGATATAACCAAAGCTTTTCTCCGTGTAGGGCACATTATCCGCCGCCAGGGTCTGCTGCAGAGCCTCGAACACGCTCTGTCCGGCCTTGATGGTCACCGTCTCTTCCGCCAGCACCGTGGTATAGGCGGAAGCGTTGTATTTATAAGTGTACTTGCCGCCGCAGACGGCGCCGTCATGGGTCAGCACCTTGACGGTGACCGAGATGTCCTTGGCCTCGGGGGCGGGCTGTACGGCCAGAGAAACAGGGATGGTCTTGGCGGTATGCTTCGCCGCGTCATCGGCGGACACGGTAAAGCTGCCGCTTGCGGACACATAGCCGCTCTTGCTGACAGTGTAGGTGTAATCGCCGGCAGCCAGATAATACTTGGCGCCGGAATTGGCCGTCTGGACCTCATCTCCCTGTTTGACCACCACGGAAGCACTCTCGGGCACCACCCGGAACTCCACCGGACAGCCGGTGGCCAGGGTGGCCTCGGCGGTGTTCATGGGCATCTCGGCGAAATCGTAGACCCGTCCGTTTTTGGCCATGCCCGCCAGACCACGGAAACTCTGTTCCGTGTTGAAGGTACCGTATCCTCCGGCATCAAAGCCGTCCAGAGTGGGATCCACCAGAGTCATCAGGCCGTCAGACAGGTCCTTACCGTTCTTCACGGGGCCAGTCTGCCCCATGGCGGCGTAGGCCGCCATGGCAAGACCGGTGGAAGCCGCGCTGTCTCCGCCGTAGCCCGCAAGGGCGCCGCTCTCGCTCTGCGTGCCGGCGATGGCGGTAAGTGCTTCGTCCACGGCCGTTTTGACCTGTTCATTGCTGTTGTAGTAAGGGGACAGCGCCAGGACCATGGGCGTGGCGGCATCAGGGCCCCACTGGGTGTTCTGCCAGGAAGCCTTGCACTCAATGGCTTTCCCGATCAGCCAGTCCATCTCCGCCTGGGTGGCATAGCCGGTCCCCTGCTGAAGGGCGATGATCACATAGGGCAGCGTGTATTCATTGGAAACACTTGTCGTCTGGGCGTCTACCAGATCGGTGAGCTTTTTCACCACGTCCAGCTCCCGGGCGTTGTCGGTGACCACCTTCCTGGCGTCATATCCCAGGGCACGGAGGGCAACAATATACTTGGCCAGATCGCCGGGAGCGGACGCCTTGTCGGCCGCACTGATCAGCTTGTCCAGCACAGCCTGGATCTGCTCCTGAGTCAGTCTGTTGGCGGTGTCGGGGAACGCCTGGGCATAGGCCGCCAGATCCGCCGCCAGCCAGGGATAGTTACTATCGCCGGCGATACCGTTTTTTGCGTATTTGGCGGCGATGTTGTGCATCACCTCAGCGGCGCTCACGGCCTTGACGGTCACCTCAAAGTCCTTGGAAGCGCTCACGCCATTTAGGGTCGCCGTCACCGTCAGCTTGCCGGACGCATCGCTTCCGCCCACCGGGCGGGTCACCTTGGCACGCAGGGTGTTGACGGTGATGGCGGAGTTGGTGGTGGACCAGCTCAGGCGCATGCCGTCTTTCCAATACTGGTCGCTGCTCTTGAAGTCATACAGGTGCAGGTCATAGACCACATTGGCCAGATCGGCGGCTGTGCCGGTATCGGTGTTCGTCTGCGCGTCATAGGCGGTGATCTTGTTAGCGGTGATGGTCTCCAGGGCTTCCGCCAGCGCAGCTTTGGCCGTGTCGGCCTCGGCCTGGGTATAGGCGGGGACCGTTACAGTGAAAGTCTTGGTGTTCCCGCTGGGCATGGGACCTGCGTCACACAGCCCGTAGTTTTTCGCCATGTCCGAATAGTCGAACGTGGCGGTAAGGGTGACTGATGCATCCGGCTGGCCCAGGACGGGGCGCGTAATGGTGTGCAGCTGGCCGGTGGAAGAGCTGGTCCCTCTGTCAATGGTGATCGCCGCGTTGTCGGACGTCCAGGTAATTGCGAGACCGTAGCTGCTGCCCACAGGCAGCTTCAGTGTTCCGGTGACCTGCTCTTTTTCCTGTCCATTGAGGATGACCGTCTCGGTCACCTCGGCCATTTTTTCCGCAATGGCCTCAGCCTTTGTGGTGTCGTGGGTTGGGATCACGATTCCGCTGACACTGACATTTTCCTGCTTGGAACCCAACGTCAGCACAAACGGCAGATCATTGACAGTGCCTTTCGTATACCCGCTGGGGTATGTGATGGTTCCATCAGTCGAAATATACTCGTTACCGCTGAAACTGCTGCTGAGCGCCACAGAGACGCCGGGAGCGGCAGCACGTACTACCTGCTGCGCCTTGGTAACGATATTGGTATCGACAGCAACGGATTCATAGCTGTACATTCCGCCGCTGCCGCCGCTGTATTCCACGGGGTCCAAAGCATTCAGCCGGTTCAGCGCGCTCTTCGCCGCTGCCAAACGCTGTGTAAGTTCCTCGTCATTCAGAGCAGGGACAGTAATCGGAAACTCCCTCGTCCCGCTGGCAGTTCCACATTGAATGGCGGCGGTCAGCGTAACCTGCTTTTCCTCCGTCTGCTTGGTCACAACGCCGGACTTGGAAATCACGGACTCGTCGCTGGAGGACCAGGTGATGGACGTTTTCCCGCTGGCTCCCCGGGTGGGCAGCTCCAGATCCTGTCCATCGGTGTAAGCGACGTTCAGGGCCTCCTTATCTGCCGCTACTGCCGCCGCGGCCTCTTCTTCCGTCAGCGCGGCAGCCACATGGACCATGCACCAGGCCGGGATCACACGGCTGCCGTTGGCAGTACCGGAGGCAGCAAGCAGGTAATCCCCTGCCTCATCGATGGTCAGATCAAAACTGCCGTCTTTATCTGTGACCGCGGCACTGGCAGTCACGACGGAACCGTCCGTATCCAGCACGCTGACGGTCAGGCCGGAGAGGGGCTGAGGCGTGCCGTTCATCATATAGTTGAATCCGGAAACAGTCCCGGTGACCGTGTCAGACGCCTGTATGTTCAGGCTGTGAATGATCTCTTCGTCCTGGGTAAAGTAAGAAAAATGGTCGCTCCACGCGCTGTCCTCATAGACGAAGGTGTCCACATAATCGCCGCTGTGCAATACGGCCTGAGAAGCATAATCGCTGCTGTAGCCCGCGTTGATCGCGTGGCCGGCATAATAGCCCTCATGCTGAAATACTGTTGTCAAGCTGCTGTCAAGGTAGGTATCAGCTGTGGCGGCAGTAAAATCTTCGCCGTATTTGATCTCGTGCGCGGCAACGATGGCATCCAGCACAGTGGGTTCGGCTGATTCCTGTCCGATGCCGTAGCTTGCAGCCAGACCGGCCCGGACCTGGATCTTCTGCGGAACAAATTCAAATCCGTCCCCATAGGCAAAACTAAACGTGACTTCTATGTCATCTTTTTCCAGTGCGACAGAGGCCGGCAGCATGCCCAGGAGCATGGCTACCGTCAGAACCAAGGACAAGATTCGTTTTTTCATGCGTGATTCCTCCCAATCAAAGATTATATCTTATCGCCCTCAGGCGTAAAAGCGCGGTGTTTTTTCATGGACCTTCACGGCAAAAACGGGTCCCTACAGACAAAAAATGCGCCCACACAAAGCCGTGTGGGCGCAATGATACCATATTGCGGCAAAGCGCCCAGTGACGGCAGACGCTTCAGACGGTCCAACGTATCTGACTTAACCTTTCCGGGAAGGTATCACAGTGACCCACTCGCGGGGCATCTCACCCCATTCCGTATTAAACGGACCGCGCTTCTATTCACTTGCCGCTATTCTATCATTGTCATCCCCTGTTTGCAAGACAAAGTTTCCGGGCCTTCTTTCCCGGCCACACGGCGCATACGCCTGCGAATGAGTTCTAAGCTTCTCTTTGCCGCATACAATATGGATGGATGGAGCACTTGCTTTGAGGCGCACGCCGTACCGCCCACCCTGCTTGACGATCTCGGGCTCCTCCAGCACCAGCTCATCGGTGCCGGGGATCACGATACCGTACCCGGTGCTCTTCACATCCTCCAGAGCGGAGGCCACCTTGTCGTACTCACTTTTGACGTGGGAAAGCTCGGTCAGAAGGCCCAGCAGGTTCCCGTCATCGTGGATGAGGAAGCCGGACTGCTGGGAGATGGTATCATAGAACAGGCTGCGGGGCAGTTCCAAAGTGGCGCAGGCCAGGCCGGTGCCCAGGCTGATGTTGGTGATACGTGCGCTGCTGACGTTCTCGCAGCCGCCAATGGCGGTGACCGCCTGCTCCACGTCCCGGATGCGGCGCATCCCCTCGGCTCCCTCCCGGATGGCGGCGTACAGTCCGCTTTTGATGGGATGGTCATAGCTCAGCGCGTCCACCCAGGGCGGCAGGAACAGGTCCAGTTCTTTCACGGGGAACTCATAGAGTACACCTTTGATGATGCCGGTCACATCGTCCTCATCCAGCTCCAGGCAGTTGACTGCCACGCAGGTCACATCGTAGCGGGAGGACAGGTCGGCCCGGATGGCCTGGGCCCGCTCCGAATTGGGATAGGCCGAATTGAGTACCACCAGGAAGGGTTTCCCCAGTTCCTTCAGCTCGGAGATGACTCTCTCCTCCGCCTCTAAATAGTCCTCCCGGGGGATGTCGGTGATGGTGCCGTCGGTGGTGATGACGATGCCGATGGTGGAGTGCTCGGCGATGACCTTGCGGGTGCCGATCTCGGCGGCCTCGGTCATGGGGATCTCATAGTCGAACCAGGGTGTGGTGACCATCCGGGGACTGTCATCCTCAAACTGGCCGGTAGCCCCCGGGACCATATAGCCCACGCAGTCGATGAGCCGCACAGAGAAGGCGGCTCCGTTTTCCATGGTGACCTCCACGGCCTCCTCGGGAACGAATTTGGGCTCGGCAGTCATGATTGTCCTGCCCGAGCCGCTCTGGGGCAGTTCATCCCTGGCCCGTTCGCGGCGGTATACATTGTCGATGTTGGGGATGACCATGGTCTCCATGAACCGCTTGATAAAGGTAGACTTCCCTGTCCGCACCGGCCCAACCACACCGATGTAGATATCTCCCTCGGTACGCAGGGCGATATCCTCATAGATCTTGCGCTCTTCCAACTGCAATTCCTCCTTCGGCCGGGCATGGCCATTCCGATGCCCTGAGAGCCGGTCGTTTTCGCTATATAGCTATGGGGATAAGCTGTAATTTATGACAGCAACCTGAGGGAGCCGCGGTCCCCCAGCACAGGACCGCGGCTCCCTGTTCAGGCGCGTTTACGTGGAATGAGGAGAAGCTGTCCATCCGGCGCGGCATTTTCCTCCAGAGCATTGGCCCGACGGATCTCAGCGGCGGTGGTACCGTAGCACTTGGCGATATCCCACAGCCGCTCCCCCCGCTCCACCATGCGCAGTACGATGGAAGGCTGGTCCTCGCCGCCTCTGGGCGCCTCCGTGTTCAGAGATGCGGAGGCCACGCCTCGGACCTCCTCCTGCCGCAGGGCCAGATACCGGAACTCCACCGGCAGCCGCACCTCGATCCCGCCGGTGGTGGGGGAGGCAAACACGGGCTCCGGGCAGCGGCAGCGGCATGAGCAGGTACATCCGGCCGGCAGCTCCAGAACGCAGGGCATCCGGAAACGGCGGGCGGCACAGCCAATCTCGCCGTTCTCCCGCTGGTATACCGCAGTGACTACAGCCTCGGCCTCCAGGGTCAGCTTGCCGCCCTCCCTGCTCTGGGTCACCCGGCCGATGGAGGCATAGGCGTCCAGAATACGGTCGGCCATCCCGACGTCCTCCAGTACCTCGCGGAGGGCCAGTGTCTTGGCGCCGCAGTCCACGAGGCGGTCCATCCGGCGGGGCGCGGCGGCTGCCTCTAGGGCATAGGCGGTGCTGTAAAGATCAGTAAGGACCTGGAAGCTCCGCTCCTCCCGCAGGACGGTCTGAGCCAGCAGCTCCAGACTGACATGGATGGTCCGGCCGTCGCCGGACTCCAACGCGCACTGGGTTCCGGCAGACACCACGTCCAGCGTGCAGTCGCACTCCTCCCCCGCCCCGCTGACCTCCATGATCTGGGAGAAGGGCAGCTCAAAGGAGCTGTCACAGAGGCTGTTGTCCGTGCTGCGGTAAAAAATCTGCAGGTTGGCGCTCCCTTTGAAAATGAGCTTATTGCCGATCACCTTGGATTCGCTGCACACCAGGGAGAGACGCTGCTTGAGCAGCTCAGCGGCCTCGGGCCGGTTCCCGGGGAGGGAAATGTCATCGGAGAACGTAAAAGGCTTTTCCTGGACGCAGACTACTCCATAGCTGCGGCAGGTCTCTGAGAGCTGCTCCACGCCGTACTCGGGCGGGCAGACTACGGCGGAGCTTACATTGTCCTCCAGCGGCGCATATGCCTGAACGTCCACCGCCAGACTGACCCGTACCAGAACTTTTCGGGGATTCAGGACCCGGGTCTCGGCCCACTCCACCCGGGGAACGGCGGTGACGCCGCACCGGCCGTTGACCCGCCGCTCCTCCATCGCGCAGGCAAAGGGGATCGCTACCTCCAGACGCCGCATTCCATCCGCACCGTCAGGCAGATAGAGTACCGCGGCCCGGACGGTGCCGGATACCTCTGCCCGGCCCTCCATGGCCTCGCGGCTCCCCAGCTCCGCCCAGCCTTCGGTATCCACGATATTCAGGATATCCGGACAGGCGTCGGGAACGATCATCTCCAGTGTCTCTTCCTGAAAGACTGTGGTATCCAATACAGCCTCATAGCCGCTCAATTGAGTCTGTTCCAATTCCAGCTCCATAGCGTTCCACTCCCTTTGGAAAGGCATGCCGCCTTCTTGTTGGGACAATATATGTCCCCGGACCGGGCAAATATGCGCCCTGCCGGGGAGAAAATCACAGGCGGAGCCGGATCGCTCCCGGCTCCGCCCATGTCCTTATGGATCACCGCCCGCCCTACCGCAGGCCGAACAGGGTACGCAGCAGCCCCCGGAATGCCCTGGGGGAACGGACCACCACGATCTTCACGTCTCCACACTCCTTTCCAGCTGTTCCATCCACTCCCGGCCCCGGTAGCCCAGCGCCGCACCGATGCCCAGCGTGATCACACTGCCGGGAAAGAGCAGCAGCGCCAGCGTGCCTGCCGCCCCCGCCGCCAGTCCCAGGTTTCGTTTGTTCAGCCAAGACGGCAAAACGACCGCCCCCCTTCGTCACTGTCTAATCCAGTATACGCGGGAGGCGGCCGTCGGTTCCGTTTTTTTCTTGGACAGGGGGCGTTCACAGCCGCTGACTGCGGATGAGCAGGACCCGGCCCGTGCCCACATGAATGCGGGTCTCAGGGCCCAGGGGCTCGTTGCTCACCGAGAGGGTGTCCCCACGGACGAGCGTGGCGTTGCTCAGGGGATATCGGGCTCCCTCCAGAAACACGCCGGTCACCCGGCGGTCCAGCGGGACCAGGGAGAAATAGCGGTAACGCGGGCCGGCTGTGTTATCAAGGACCACGGTCTCCTCCTCCAGCAGCCGGACCTCGTTGTCACTGTCCAGGATCATACCTTGCCCGCCCCGGCAAGCCAGCCACTCCAGAATGACCAGGTTGGAGGCGGTGTGGTCCAGCCGTGGCCCTCCCATGCAGCCGCAGAGGAGCAGCCGGGTGTGTCCAGCCTGAAGGGCCGCGTCCATGGCGGCCTGAAGATCGGTCATGTCCTTCTCCGGGGACAGGCTGACGCTGGGGACGCCTTCCACCGGAGCGCCGCCGGAGTCCCAGTCGCCGATGGCAAAGTCGGGCGGGAGCCCGGCGGCAATGGCGTTTTTCACGCCGCCGTCCGCGCAGAAGATCTGACATTCCGGGAGCAGATAGTCCCGCAGAAAGCTCCAGTCTCCGCAGGGGACCGAGCCCATGACCAGCGCCTGCGCGGCAAAAGGCAGCGAGCGGTTTATTTCCGCTTCCATTCCGGCACCTCCCTGGCCTGCTCATAGAGCCGCACATAGCTCGCATGGCGGCTGGGGGCGATTCGGCCCTCTTTTACGGCGGCGCGGACGGCGCAGCCCTTTTCCTTCACGTGGGCGCAGCCCTGGAAGCGGCACTGGTCCAGGTAGGGCCGGAACTCCCGGAACGTGTACTGCAGCTCCTCCGGGCGGCGCAGCTCCATCAGCTCAGTGTCGAAGGAGGAAAAGCCCGGCGTATCGGCCACAATGGCCCCGTTGGACAGGCGGAAAAGCTCCACGTGGCGGGTGGTATGGCGGCCCCGGCCCAGCTTCTCGCTGACGGCGCCGGTCTGAAGGCCAAAGCCGGGCTCCAGGGCATTGAGAATGCTGGATTTACCTACGCCGGAGTTGCCAGTAAAGGCGCACACTTTGCCGGCAATGACGCAGCGCAGGTCCTCCACCCCCTCGCCGGTCTCGGCGCTCATACGCAGGGTGGTGAAGCCCGCCCGGCGGTAGACCTGAAAGAGCTCCTCTGCGTCATTCAGATCGCATTTGTTGAAGCAGATGATGCTCTCGCAGTCCCGGCCTTCCGCGATGGAGACCACCCGGTCGATGAGAAAGGGATCGGTCACCGGCGTGGCCCCCGAGGCGATGACCACCAGCAGGTCGATGTTAGCCACCGCCGGGCGTTGAAACTCATTTTTGCGTGGCAGGATGGCGTCCAGTGCGCCGGTGCCGTCCCCCAGCTCGGTGATAGCCACCCGGTCCCCCACCAGTGGGGTCTGCCGGTTATGGCGGAATTTTCCCCTGGCCCGGCAGGTGACCAGACCGGAGCCGGTGTCCACATAATAGAAGCCGCTGAGTGCTTTCAGAATGGTTCCCTCCGCCATGGGCTCATACCTCGATTATCTTACTGAACTGGAATACATCGTCTATGTAGACCGAGACCTCAGAGGTCTGGGTCAGGGAAAAAGATGGACTGATCTCCCCCAGCTTGGTCTCCACCGGCTGGTCATAGAGGATGGTGCCGCCGGAGGTCTGGATCCGTACCTGGACCATATCGGGCCCGTCATCGGGCAGCACGATAGAGATATGCCGGGTCACAGGAACTACCGGGGTGTCGGGGGTACCCGGTGTGGGCGTGGGCGTGGGCTCCACCGCGGGAGGCGGCGTGGGTTCGGGCTCGGGCCCCTTACTGACGGTCAGCGTGATCTTGGCTCCCTCCTGTACCTGGGTACCAGCGGGGATGGTCTGGTCAATGACATAGCCGGCCTGGACGGTATCGTCAAAGACCTCCTTGATCTCCACGTCCAGTTTCCACTCCCGCAGCTGCTTTTCCGCCCGCTCAAAGGGCTGGCCGATGAAGGGAAGCATGGTGATGGGGACGCTCTCGGGTCCGGTACTCACCCAGAGGGTGACGGTCTGCCCCTCTGTCAGGTCGGTATTGGCCTGGGGCTCCTGCCGGATGATATAGCCCGATGGGATCTCGTCACTGGCCTCTTCTTCAAATTTGACATCAAGCGCCAATTCAAAACGCTTGAGCTGCTCCTCGGCCAGGGCCCGTTCCGCCTTGGTCAGGTCGGGCATTTTGGGCGTCTCGCTGCCCAGGCTCAAATACACGGTAATGGTCCGGTTGGTATCGCTGTCCCGTATGGTCTTATTTGCCTCGGGGCTCTGCTTGGCAATGGTATCCTTTGGATAGGAGTCACTGATCACGGGCTCCCCCTCTTCAATAATAAAGCCGTACTCCGTTACCTCAGGCAGGGCCCGGGCTTCCTCCAAAGTGCAGCCCACCAGGCTGGGGACCTTGATGTCCTCCGGCGTCTGCAGCAGCGGTCCCAGGAAGATGGTATAAAGGAAATAGCCGATACCCACCAGAAACACCAGAATAGCGGCCACCGCTGCCGCAATGGGCCAGGGATTGGAACGTTCCTCTTCCTCCCGCGGCGCTTCACGGGACACCCGCCTGCCGCCGTGCTCCCGGCTCTCCTCCGGATAGCGTTCCCGCTGCTCCTGTTCGATCTCCTCCCGGGAGATACGGCGGGTGGCGCTGCCCGCGTCCGGCTGGGAGACCCGCCGTCCGCCGGTGGCCACACTGGGCGTGTTGGCGCCGATGGGACGGGTGGGCTCGTCCACCTCGTCGGACGCGGAAATGAGGCTATCCGGCAGATCAAAGTTGATACTGGGGTTTTTGCGGAATTCCTCCAGATCCTCCAGCATGGCGTCGGCCGAGATATACCGCTTGTTCACGTCGGAGGCCATGGCCTTCAGCGTGATGGCCTCCAGGGCCTCCGGGATGTCG
>JALEZN010000085.1 GCA_022772585.1 Clostridiales bacterium | reverse complement strand
GGCGAGGCCCAGCCCCTCGGCATGCCCCTGTCCTGGGGCGGCCCCTACCTGGGCTTCATGGCCTGCACCAGCGCCATGATGCGCAAGCTGCCCGGCCGTATCGTAGGCGAGACCACCGATGACAAGGGCGAGCGGGCTTTTGTTCTCACCATGCAGGCCCGCGAGCAGCACATCCGCCGGGAGAAGGCCAGCTCCAACATCTGCTCCAACCAGGCCCTCTGCGCCCTGACCGCTTCCGTCTATCTGGCCGAGATGGGCCCCGCCGGCCTGGCCGAGGTGAGCCAGCAGTGCTATGACAAGGCCCACTACCTGGCCAGCGAGCTGTGCAGGATCGACGGCGTTGAACTGGTCCACAAGGGCGAGTTCTTCCACGAGTTCGTCACCACCCTTCCCGATGCCGGCCGCGTCCTCAACGTGCTGGAGGTCAACGGCATCCTGGGCGGCCTGCCCGTCAAGGACGGCGTGCTGTGGTGTGTCACCGAGTTCTGCACAAAGGCCGACCTGGACGAGGCTGTGGCCATCATCAAGGATGCGTACGGAGAATGAAACTGATTTTTGAGCTCAGCCGCCCCGGCCGCGGCAATAAGGTCCTGGTCCCTCACGTCTCCCCCACCATGGACCCCGAGGCCGATTCCGTACCCGTTCTGGAGATCCCCGCCGCGTTCCGGCGCAAGAGCGCGCCCCGGCTGCCCGAGGTCAGTGAGAACGACCTCTCCCGGCACTATAACGCTCTGGCTCGCCGTTCCTTCGGCGTGTGCGACGGCTTCTATCCTCTGGGCTCCTGTACCATGAAGTACAATCCCAAGATCAATGAGGTCGTGGCCAGCCTTTTTCATTTCACCGATATCCATCCCCTGCAGCCCAGACATACCGTTGCCGGCTGCGAGACGGTGTACGCCCTGGCTGAGAAGTATCTCTGCGGCATTACCGGCATGGACGCCATGACCTTCCAGCCCGCCGCCGGCGCCCACGGCGAGTTTACCGGCGTGCTGCTCATCAAGGCCTATCATCAGTCCCGGGGCGATACCGCCCGCCGGAAGATTATCGTCCCCGACTCCGCCCACGGCACCAACCCCGCCACCGCCGCCATGTGCGGCTTTGAGGTGTGCTCCATTGCCTCCACCCCCGACGGCATGGTGGATCTGGACGCTCTGCGCTCCGTGGTGGGTCCCGACACCGCCGGCCTCATGCTCACCAACCCCAACACCGTGGGCAAGTTCGACAAGAACATCCTGGAGATCACCAGGATCGTCCACGACGCCGGCGGCCTGTGCTACTATGACGGCGCCAACCTGAACGCCGTCATGGGCGTGGCCCGCCCCGGCGACATGGGCTTTGACGTGTGCCATCTGAACCTGCACAAGACCTTCTCCACGCCTCACGGCGGCGGCGGCCCCGGCTCCGGCGCGGTGGGCTGCAAGGACATCCTCAAGCCCTTCCTCCCCGCTTCCGCCCTGGGCGAGACCGTGGGCGAGCAGTCCATCGGCCAGGTCAAGATGTTCTACGGCAACTTCCTGGTGGTGCTGCGGGCCCTGGCCTACCTGATGACCCTGGGCAACTCCGGCGTGCGTGAGGCCGCTCAGACCGCCGTTCTCAATGCCAACTACATGAAGAAGAAGATGGAAGAGGCCGGCTATGTCTCCGCCTACCCCGGCGTCTGCATGCATGAGTTCGTGCTGGACCTGGCCCAGCTGAAGAAGGAGACCGGCGTCTCCGCGCTGGACGTGGCCAAGAGCATGCTGGACCATGGCATCCATCCCCCCACGATGTACTTCCCCCTCATCGTCCACGAGGCACTTATGTTCGAGCCCACCGAGACCGAGTCCCGGGAGACTCTGGACGAGGCCTGCGAAGTCATGGCCAGGATCCTCAAGACCGCTTATGAGGACGCAGAGGCCTGCCACGCCGCGCCCCACAGTACCGTCATCGGCCGCCCCGACGAGACCAAGGCGGCCCGCCATCCCGTGGTCCGCTACGAATTCGCGTGATCCTGCCCGCAAAGCGGCGTCCGTTCCCTGCGGACGCCGCTTTTTTCCGGATATCCCACCGGGGATATCTCATTTCAACCACTCTGGAGGTCAAATAACATGCAATATGATCTGCTCGTCATCGGCGGCGGCCCCGGCGGCTTTGCCGCCGCGGTGAAGGCCGCTCAGCTCGGCAAGAAGGTGGCCGTATTCGAGGCCCGGGAGCCCGGCGGCACCTGCCTCAACCGGGGCTGCATCCCCACCAAGGCCCTGATGCACTCCTCCCAGCTCTTCCAGGAGCTGAAGGAGGGCGTGCCCGGCATCGCCCTGGGCAGCGTGGAACCCGACTGGGCTTCCCTGGCCGCCCGCAAGAACGAGGTGGTGGAGACCCTGCGGGGCGGTATGGCTTCCCTGCTCAAATCCAACAAGATCGACTCCATCAACGCCCGGGCCGTGATCACCGGCCCCCACACCGTAAAGGCCGGCGATGAGGTCTATGAGGGCGAGCACATCCTGGTGGCCGCCGGCTCCATCCCCTCCCGTCCTCCCATCCCCGGGCTGGACCTGCCCGGCGTGGTCACCAGCGACGAGCTGCTGGACGATATCTCCCCCCGGAACACCATGGTCATCATCGGCGGCGGCGTCATCGGCGTGGAGCTGGCCACCGTCTGGTCGGCCATGGGCGCCCATATCATCATCGTGGAGGCTCTGGAGCGCATCCTGGCCAACCTGGACCGGGAGATCTCCCAGTCCATGACCATGCAGCTCAAGAAGCAGGGCGTGGAGATCTACACCTCCGCCATGGTTTCCAAGCTGACCCGGGACGGCGATCAGGTCACCGTCCACTTCACCTATAAGGGCGAGGAGAAGTCGGCCGCCGGCGACACCGTGCTGGCCGCCATGGGCCGCCGGGCCAACACCGCCGGTCTCTTCGACGGCGTGGAGGTGGAGATGAACCGGGGCATGCTGGTGGTCAACGAGAAGTATGAGACCTCCGTGCCCTCCATCCTGGCCATCGGCGACGCCATCGGCGGCATCCAGCTGGCCCACAAGGCCGAGGCCGAGGGTGTCCGGGCCGTGGAGCTGCTCTACGGCCACCAGCCCGGACGGGTGAACGCCCCTATCCCCTCCTGCGTCTACACCTCGCCCGAGATCGCCCAGACCGGCATCACCGCCGACGAGGCCAAAGCTCAGGACATCCCCGTCCTCACCGGCAAGTACGTCATGGGCGGCAACGGCCGCACCGTCATTGAGGGCGGCGGGCGCAGATTCATGAAGCTGGTATTCCACGCCGACACTCATGTCCTTCTGGGCGCCCAGCTCTTCTGCTATCGGGCCACCGACATCATCAGCGAGCTCAACACCGCGGTCACCCTGGGCCTCACCGCCGAGCAGCTCATGAGCCCCGTCCGCCCCCACCCCACCTTTGTAGAGGGCATCAGCGAGGCGGTGGAGGCCGCCTTCGGCATGAGCATCCACTCTGCCCCCGTCAAAAAGCGCTGATCTTTCATTTAAAAAGCAGACGTCCGGGACCATCAGGTCCCGGACGTCTTTCATCTTTTATGGGATGATCACGTCAGCTCTTTGATAAAATAGTAACGGCCGTATGTTCCGGAATAGGGCTCTACCCGGGCAAATTCCCGGAAGCCCAGCTTTGGATAGTAGTCAGGAGCCTGGAACGAAAATGTATCCAGCTCGATACGCCTGGCGCCCCATTTTCTTCCCTCTTCCTCTACCCGGGCCAGGAGCCGGCGCCCCAGCCCCCGGCGGCGGAACGCCTCGTCCACCCAGAGCATCTCCACATAGATGCAGTCCTCCAGAAGGCGGGCCAGGATCCCCGCCGCCACACGTCCCTCTTCCTCGATGCAATAGGACAGGTCCCGGACCCGGATGTAGGCGCTATTATACTCCTTCAGTCCCTCAAATACCGCTCTCCGGTCCTCCTCCCGGCACTCTCTGCACGTCATGGGCGCTTCCTCCCTCAATCATCCAAATCGAAGGGCGGCACGTCCCGGCTCTGGGGAATGGCGTCTCCCTCGAACTCCAGCTCCTCGGGCACGCCCTCGTCACAGATAGGCATATCGTCCGGCAGGGCGGACATGGACTGGCGGTACTGCATCTCCTGCCACTGGGCCTTGGTGATCAGGACCTGTCGGGGCTTGGAGCCCTCGAAGGGGCCCACCACGCCCTTCTCCTCCATCTGGTCCACCAGACGGGCGGCCCGGGAGTAGCCCAGCTTCAGCCGCCGCTGGAGCATGGAGACGCTGGCCATGCCGGTCTCCACCACCACCTCGATGGCGTTGGGCAGCAGCTCGTCGTAATCGCC
>JALEZN010000054.1 GCA_022772585.1 Clostridiales bacterium | reverse complement strand
GGTGTCCTCGATGCGCAGCAGGAACTTGCCGCCGTAGTGGCGGGCGATGAGCCAGGTGTACAGGGCGGTGCGCAGGTTGCCCACGTGCATGTAGCCGGTGGGAGAGGGGGCGAACCGGGTGCGCACCTCACCCTTGGGGATGCGGGCCTCCATCTCGTCAAACCATTTCATGTCCAGATCCATTTAAACTCCTCCAGCCCGCCCTCGGCGGGATAATATGCAGTATATCTATTATAGAGGGTTTCGGTGCGGTTGACAAGAGAAACCGGACAGAATTGAGGCTTCAGGAGTATGCTCCGGCATTGTCAAGCGGAGGCGATTATGATATACTATCCAGATGTGAAATGATACACAGCGAGGTGTTTTATTTATGGATACTCAGAAAAAAGTCATGCTCTCCGGCATCCAGCCCAGCGGCGACCTGCACCTGGGCAACTACTTGGGCGCCATCAAAAACTGGAGCGCCCGTGCCGAGGAGTTCGACTGCTACTATTTCATGGCCGATATGCACACCATCACCGTGCGGCAGAACCCGGCGGACCTGCGCCGGCGCACTCTGGAGCAGCTGGCCCAGTACATCGCCTGCGGCCTGGACCCGGAGAAGAACACTCTGTTCATCCAGTCCCACGTCCACCAGCACGCGGAGTTGGGCTGGGTCCTCAACTGCTACACCATGTTCGGCGAGCTCTCCCGCATGACCCAGTTCAAGGACAAGTCCGCCAAGCACAAGGAGAACATCAACGGCGGCCTGTTCACCTATCCCGCCCTGATGGCGGCGGACATCCTGCTCTACCAGCCCGACTATGTGCCGGTGGGGGAGGACCAGAAGCAGCACGTGGAGCTCACCCGGAACGTGGCCCAGCGCTTCAACAATATCTACGGCGATGTGTTCAAGCTCCCCGAGCCTTACATCCCCAAGGCCGGCGCCCGGGTCATGGGCCTGACCAACCCCGAATCCAAGATGTCCAAGTCCATCCCCGAGGGCTGCGTATTCCTCATGGAGAAGCCGGAGGACATCCAGCGCAAGTTCAAGCGGGCCATCACCGACAGCGACACCGAAAACTGCGTCCGCTACGACCGGGAGAACAAGCCGGGCGTGGCCAACCTGATGCAGATCTACTCCGCCTGCACCGGCAAGAGCTATGAGGAGATCGAGCGGGAGTTCGACGGCAAGGGCTACGGCGTGTTCAAGCCCGCGGTGGGCGAGGCCGTGGTGGACCTGCTCCGTCCCATCCGGGAGGAGGCCACCCGGATCCTCGGCGACAAGGCTTATCTGGAATCGGTCTACAAGCAGGGCGCGGAAAAGGCCTCCTACGTGGCCAACAAGACCCTGCGGAAAGTCTATAAAAAGGTGGGCTTCGTGGCCCGCTGAGGCCCGGCCCGGTAAAGGAGCTTTCCTATGCCAATGACAATCGAGACCATCGGCCTGGTGGCCGGCGCGCTGGTGACCGCGTTCCTGGTGGCCCTCATCACCACGCCCATCGTCAAGAGCCTGGCCCAGAAGTGGGGCGCGGTGGACGTGCCCAAGGACAACCGCCGGATGCACGACCACCCCATTCCCCGCATGGGCGGCCTGGCCATTTTCCTGGGCTTTCTGTTCAGCGTGATCGTCTTTATCCGCTTCATCCAGCCGGACGGCATGACGCGGCCGCTCCAGGGGATGCTGCTGGGGGCGGTCATCATCGTGATCCTGGGTATCTTTGACGATATCTACGCCCTGCCCGCCATGCCCAAGCTGCTGGTACAGATCGCCGCCGCCGGCATTGCCGTATGGAGCGGCAATGTGATCGAGGTCATCTCCAATCCCAACATCTTCTCCAGCAATCCCTACTGGGAGCTGGGCTGGCTGTCCGTGCCCTTCACCGTGATCTGGATCGTGGCGGTGACCAATGCCGTCAACCTCATCGACGGCCTGGACGGACTGGCCTGCGGCGTGTCCACCATCAGCTCCATGACCATGCTGGTCATCGCCCTGGCGGTGGCCGAGCCCAATGTGGCGGTGCTCATGGCCTGCCTGGCCGGCGGCTGCATCGGCTTTCTGCCCTACAACATGAATCCGGCCAAGATCTTCATGGGGGACACGGGCTCTACCTTCCTGGGCTATGTGCTGGGGGTGGTGTCCATCCAGGGCCTGTTCAAGTACTACGCCGTCATTTCCTTTGTGGTGCCCTTCCTCATGCTGGGCCTGCCCATCTTTGACACCTGCTTTGCCTTTATCCGCCGCGTTGCCCACGGGCAGAGTCCCATGCACGCCGACCGGAGCCATGTGCACCACCGGCTCATCGACATGGGCCTGAGCCAGAAGCAGGCGGTGGCGGTGCTCTACGTGATCTCCGCCATCCTGGGCCTGTCCGCGGTGGTGCTGACCACGGCGGGTTCCCTGAGGGCCATGCTGCTCCTCTTCGCGCTGTGCGTGACGGGGGCCATTGCCGCCCGCATTTTCCTGCACGGCAGCGGGGAGCAGGGGCAGGAGCACGCCGGAGAGCCGTCCGGCACTGTTGAACAGAAGGAGGATGACGCAAAATGAGCATCCGTGTTATGACTGTTTTCGGTACCCGGCCCGAGGCCATCAAAATGGCGCCTCTGGTGAAGGAGCTCCAGAGCCGGGAGGGGATCGAATCCATCTGCTGCGTTACCGCGCAGCACCGGCAGATGCTGGACTCGGTGCTGGATATCTTCCGGATCAAGCCGGACTATGACCTGAACATCATGGAGCCCCGGCAGACCCTGTCCACCATCACCACCAAGTGCCTGCTGGGCATGGAGGAGGTTTTTGCCCAGGCAAAACCCGACCTGGTGCTGGTCCACGGGGACACCTCCACCACCTTCGCCGGGGCCCTGGCCGCCTTCTACCACCAGATCAGTGTGGGACATGTGGAGGCCGGCCTGCGGACCTGGGACAAGTACTCCCCCTTCCCGGAGGAGATGAACCGGAAGCTGGTGGGAGACATCGCCGACCTGCATTTCGCCCCCACGGCGGCCAACCGGAACAACCTGGAGCGGGAGGATATCCGCCAGGGCGTGTTCATTACGGGCAATACGGTGATCGACGCCCTCAGGACCACCGTGCGGGAGGACTACCGTTTCTCCACCGGCCTGCTCAACCATCTGGACTACGAGGGGAAGAAAGTCATTCTGGTGACCTGCCACCGCCGGGAGAACTACGGCGAGCCCATGGCCCATATCATGACTGCCCTGCGCCGCATCGCCGACGATTTCCCGGATACTGAGCTGGTCTACCCGGTGCACCTGTCGCCGGTGGTGCGGGAGGCGGCGGAGAAGTACCTGTCCGGCCACCCCCGTATCCACCTGATCGACCCGCTGGATGTGGAGGAGATGCACAATCTCATGGCCCGGGTCTATCTGGTGATGACCGATTCCGGCGGCCTTCAGGAGGAGGCGCCCGCTCTGGGCAAGCCTGTCCTGGTCCTGCGGCGGGAGACCGAGCGGCCCGAGGCGGTTAAAGCCGGTACCGTCAAGCTGGCCGGCACGGAGGAAGAGAGCGTTTACCGTCTGGCGGCGGAGCTTCTGGGCGATCCGGCGGCCTACGCATCCATGGCCCATGCGGTGAACCCTTACGGCGACGGCTTTGCCTGCCGCCGCATCGTGGACGCCATCGAGTGGCGCTTCGGGCTGCGGAAGGAGCCGCCTGAGGAGTTCGGGGCGTGAACGTGAAATAAGAGCCCGGCGGGGCGGGGACAGCCGTCCCCGCCCCGCTTTTCAACAGGGGATCGGTCTGCAGTATTCTATTTCGGAACAAAGGAGGAACGGCGGCATGGAGGGGAAGAGCCGAAATATTCTGGTGGTTCTGATCGCGCTGGTCATCGCGGTGGCGGTGTTTTCCAGCTTTGGGATGGACCTGTTTTCCGGTGGTATCCCCCGCATCACTCCGCCTCCGGTCCTGGAGACGGCCGAGCCGGGGACCAGCGGCGCCCCTGCCGGTCCCGGCGGCGACCTGATCCGGGTCAGTGTGACGCCGGAGACCGTTCAGAACGTGATTGCCACGCTGGCACGCCCGGCCAGCTACTACCGGGAGGTGACGGTGGAGTACAGCGGTACCGGCGGCGCGGTGCGGTCCAAGATCTGGGCGGACAACGGCTGGACCAAGACCGATTCCGTCCTGCCCGGCGGCACGGTGCGCCACAGCATCGTGGGGGACGGAACGGTGTACTACTGGTACGGCGGGAACCGTACCTGGGCCAGCGCCCCGGCGGATGAGAACTCCGCCGACCTGGAGGGACCCCGCATCCCCACCTACGAGGACGTGCTCTCGGAAAATCCGGAGCATATCATTCAAGCAGACTATGTGGATCTGGACGGGACGGCCTGCATCTATGTAGCGGTGAAGGACGAGGAGCTGAACAGCGTCTCCCAATACTGGGTGGGAGTGGACAGCGGCCTGCTCTCGGCCGCCCGGCGGGTGACGGGGGAGGAGACGGTCCTCTCCATGACCTCCACAGCAGTGGAGCGCCCGGTGCCCGCCCAGACCGGCTTCATCCTGCCTGACGGTACGGTGCTCCATACCGTACAGGGATAAGGTCACTCCAGCCCCATCAGCAGGAGCAGACCCAGAGTGATGACCAGCTCCAGGTCATCTCCCTCCAGAAAGAGAAAGAGCAGGATGAGCAGGAGCAGGATGTCACCGGTGTCCAGCTTGTCGAGCTTCAGGGTTTTCAGAAGCCCGCCCAGGCCGCTCTTGTCCCGGGCCGGGTCCGTTGGGACCTCCGGTTCCTCCGGCGCCCCGGAGAGGGGGGGATCGGACGGCGGGGATGGCGAAGGCCGGGGTTCCGGCGGCCGGAGAGGAGGAGCGTCCTCCTCCAGCACCCGGGTATAAGCCGCACCGTTGTGGATATAACGGTTATAGAGCGCCATCGCCGTTTCCCTCCTTTTGAAAGAGCTGGAAGGCCACCCGGATGACCCGGGAGAGCCTGGCGATCTGGACAGCCTTATCCACCTTGGCCAGCCGTTCCTCTTTCAGAAAGGGCTTGAGGGCGGTGAGAAGGGCGATCTTCCGGTCGTCGGCGGCACTGTACTCGGAGAAGAGCCGCAGTGCCTTCTGTACCATGGCCGGGTCCAGGCCGCCCGGGGCGGAAAGGGGATCGGACCCTCCGCCGGACAGGGAGCCCGCCAGGCGGAGCAGGGCCGACAGGTCCGGCGGCCCGGCCTCCAGGGTCTCCGGGGCGGCTGGGGAGGGCGCGGCGTCTTCCGGCGGCCGGGAGGCTGCTTCCTCCGGAGAGGAAGGGGCGCTGCTGCTGTCCGGGGCGCTTCCGCCAGTGAGGGCTTTGGCGATGGACACGATCTGCCCCATGGCCTCCGGATCGCTCAGGATGGCGTTGAGCTTCTCTTCAAATTCAGCCATACCTCGCTCCTTTCCGGCCCGGCTGTGCCCCGCGCCTTATTTTTTGGGGGCCGCTTTCTGGATGCGGTCTACCACCGCCGCCCCCTCCTGGCTGCTCATTACCTGGTTGACCAGCCCCATCAGGGCGGAGGTGTCCCCCCTGGCGGCGGCGTCGGCGGCCTGCTTGAGTCCGCCGCCTGCGTTCTGTTCCAGCATGGACATGAGCTTTTGGGTGTCCGGCGAGCGGAGCAGGGCGGACAGGGCCTCCCGGTCCCTGAGCAGACTGGCGGCCTTGGGGTCCTTCATCAGAGCGTCCAGATTGTTCTGCGGTTGATTTGCCATGGCGTTTCCCTCCATTATTTGAGGATATGCACGATATCCGGATAAAAGACTGGGCGGCGGCGGCCGCTCCTGTCACCAGTATATGTGAAGAAACAGAGAAGGTGCTTGCCATGAAACTATTGGTTTTTTCCGATTCCCACGGCGATGTGCGCCATATGGAGGCGGCGGTTCGGCGGGACCGGCCCGATATGGTGCTCCATCTGGGGGACGTGAACCCGGATGCCCGGGCCCTGAAGAAGCGCTTCCCGGATGTGCCCATGGAGTGGGTCTGCGGCAACTGCGACGGGCGGCGGAGCGACCTGGAGGAGGAGCGGGTGCTGGAGATCCAGGGCCGCCGCATCCTGATGATGCACGGCCATACCCGGCACGTCAAGCTGGGGATGGGCGCGGCAGTGTGGGCCGCCCGGGAGGCCCAGGCCCATATCCTGCTCTTCGGCCACACCCATGAGGACTTCTGCGAGTATCACGAGGGACTGTGGGTAATGAACCCCGGCACCATCCGGGGCGGATGGGCGGGGGCCACCTACGGCGTTATCTGCCTGGAGGGAGAGAACACCGTATGCTATACCCTCAAACAGGAGGATTGACGGGCCTGCGTTTTTTGCTCAGAAAAATTTGTGAAAAAATAAACAAAACTCATTGTCAAAAAAATAAGAGCGTGGTATTATTGGTTAAACCGGATATTCACTAATAATACCGAGAGGTGTGGTTGCGTTGAGTAAAAAGCAGGCATTGACCGAATTCCACAGAGGATCCATCCTGGCGGCGGCCGAGCGGCTGTTTTCAGAGAAGGGCACGGAAAAGACCACTATGGACGATATCGCCCGGGAGTCGGAGTACAGCAAGGCCACGCTGTATGTTTACTTCCAGAGCAAGGAGGAGATTGTCAACGCCATCCTGCTGAGCAGTATGGTCCTGCTCCAGAAGAAGATCCGGGATGCGATCCAGAACAATGCCAACTGGTTCCAGGCCTATGATGCTGTATGCGACGCCATCATCCAGTTCTACGGAGAAAATCCCGCGGCTTTTGAGGCCATTGACAGCCAGCAGCCGGTCGATCTGGAGGGTGCCTCCATGGACAAGAGTGTACGGGACATCCTGAAGGTGGGCGACGAGACCAACGAGCTGCTGGCTGACTTCCTTAGAAAAGGGGCCGCCGAGGGTGTGGTGCGCATCGAACTGCCTCCCACCGAGACTGTTCTGCTGCTGTGGGCGGCTCTGTCCGGCATGGTAAGGATGGCCGGCAGCAAGAGCCGCTATATCGAGCGGACCCTCAAGACGGAAAAGAGCGCGTTCCTGCGCCACGGAGCCCGGATGCTTCTGGACTCGGTGACCAAGGGGCGTACAGTGGATTGACCGGAACAATGAAAACTCCCTCCGCGCCCAAAGCGCGGAGGGAGTTTTTTGCACAGCGGAAGCTCATTCCAGGGGTTTGATGAAGAAGTTGCCGATGACCTCGGTGGAATTGAGGACGTTGACAAAGGTCCCCGGCATGTCCTGAGAAATATAGTGACTGATCTTCCGGATATCGTTGTCTGAGAGGACGGTATACACCACATATTTGCGCTTCTGGGTATAGGCGCCGTACCCTTCCAGAACCGTGGAGCTGTGGTGGGTCAGCTCCATAAGGGCATGAGAGAGCTTCTCCGGCTCCTCGGTAACGATGAAGAGGGTCTTTTTCTTATAGCGGCGGTAGAGGGCGTTGATGACCTGGGTGTAGCAGAACTGGTAGATGATGGAGTAAAGAGCCTTGTCCATGCCGAAGAGCAGGCCGTAGGTCAGGATGACGGCGGCGCTGAAATAGAGCATGTAATTGAAGGCGTTGGTGGTCTTGTATTTGGCCGAGATAGACATGGCGATGAAGTCGGTGCCGCCGCTGCTGGCGCCGCTGTTGAGCACCAGAGAGATGGCCACTCCGCCCAGGATGGCGCCGAACACCGCCACCAGCAGGGGATCATCCACGATCTCATATTTGGGCAGCAGGTCTACCAGCAGGGAGAAGAAGAAAATATTAAAGCAGGAGAGCAATGTGAACCGCTTGCCTACCAGCCGGTAGGAGAGGATGGCCGGAATGGCGTTGAGGCCGATGTTGAGAACCGAGAAAGGAATGGAGACATGGAAAAATTTGCGGGCAATGCCCTGGATCAGGATGGACAGGCCGGAAAAGCCGCCGGGCACCAGATCGCCGGCCGCGATAAAGGTGTTCATGTTAAGGGCGAAGATTGCGCTGCCGAGGAGAAGGAGGAGAAGGTCCAGCACCGACCTCCGGGACAGATGCTTCATTTGATATGTACCCCCTAAAGCATAATATGACACCGTAAAAGGGCAGGAAAAAACCGGAGCCTGCCAAATAACAGACTCCGGTTTGGCGGAGAGAGAGGGATTCGAACCCTCGAGACGCTATCAACGCCTACACGATTTCCAATCGTGCGCCTTCGACCAGCTCAGCCATCTCTCCAAGCCGCTCTACGCTTCGTTGCCGCAAGCAACGGAGATTATTATAGCAGATTTTGCGGATTCGTCAAGAGGGAAAAGGACAAAAACAAGAAAAAATATTGGGAAAGATTGGATTTCAACAGGTATGGAAAAGTTTACAGCTTGAAAAGGCTGGATAAAAAGGTTACAATCCGGTAACAAAGAAGAAAGGAAGTGACCAAAATGAAAAGAATTTGCATGGCGGCCCTATTATGCTGCACGATTTTGTTTCCACAGGGCACAGCGTCGGCCGCGGGTACGGAAAGCGTGCGGGTAAACGGGAGGGAATTGGCGCAGGAGGACTACATAACGCTGCGCTCCACTACATATGTAGCCTTTCGGGCCGCCGGAGCGGCTTTGGCGCCGGAAGCCCAGATCTCCTGGGAGGGAGGACAGGCGGTGCTCCGGAGCGGGACGGCCCGCCTGACCGCCCGGCCGGGTGCCCAGTATGTGGAGACGGCCGGAGAGCCCCTGTATGTGCCCTACGGCGTACTGGCCCGGGATGGGCGGGTATTCCTGCCGGTCCGGGTACTGGCTGCCGCCCTGGGCGCCGGTGTCACGTGGGACCCCTCCTCCGCCGCGGTCACCGTGACGGCAGGCGGGGGAGAGGCCGCTCCGGCTGCCGGCTACTCGGAGGAGGATCTGTACTGGCTCTCCCGCATCATCTCGGCAGAGAGCCGGGGCGAGCCGCTGGAGGGACAGATCGCCGTGGGCAATGTGGTCCTCAACCGGGTGGCCAGCCGTGAGTTCCCCAATACGATCAAAGAGGTCATTTTCGATTCCAGGTGGGGCGGGCAGTTCACGCCGGTGCGCAACGGGACCATCTACCAGGAGCCCACCGCCCAGAGCGTCATTGCCGCCAGGCTGGTCCTGGGCGGGGCCGACGTGGCGGGAAAGAGCCTGTACTTTTTCGCCCCCGCGCTGACCAGCGACCGGTGGATCTCGGGCAACCGGACCTATGTGATGACCATCGGGTGCCACCAGTTTTACAGTTAGTAACGAATTGTCACTACTTTAGAAGAAAATGGTAGAAAATCGGGATCGAAACAGGTTTGTACAGATAGTTATATCCATTGCACCGCAATGAATTCAGGCGTTCGACAAAAGTTCTGCTTGCAATTGAGACAAAAATAAGTTACAATGTGGTTACAATCCAGTGAAAAATGAGTAACAGATTGTAAACGAAAAAGTAACAGGAGGTATCCTCATCATGCAGAAGCGAGTGTCCTGCCTGGTGCTCTGTCTGGCCCTTTTCGTGGCCCTGAGCGCCCATGCGGCCGCCGCAGAGAGCAGTGTCGGCGTGGTAGTGGACGGCGTAACGCTGCCCGAGACCACAGTTACGAAAGTGATCGACCGGAATACCTACGTGTCTTATTGGCCTGTGGTGTGCGCCCTCTATCCGGACGCCACCGTTGCCTGGGAGAACGGCCAGTCCGTGGCCCGGGCCGAGGGACTTTGCCTGAGCGTCTGTCCGAATGCCAGGTATATCGTGGCCAATGGCCGCTATCTCTATGTCCCCGACGCCGTTCAGACCGAGGGAGCCAATATTCTGGTCCCCGCCCGGGTGCTGGCCAAGGCGCTGGGCGCCCAGGTCCAGTGGGACCAGGCCAGCAGCAGCGTGGTATTCCAGAAGGGGACCGGTCCCATCCAGTCCGGCGACACGTATTATAACGGCGAAGACCTGTACTGGCTCTCCCGCATCATCAGCGCCGAGAGCGGCAACCAGCCCCTCACCGGCAAGATCGCCGTTGGCAACGTGGTGCTCAACCGGGTGGCCAATTCCAAGTTCCCCAACACGGTGAAGGGCGTCATTTTCCAGAAGAACCAGTTTACCCCCGCCAGCAGCGGCAGCATCAACCGTACTCCCAACGCCGAGAGCGTCATTGCCGCCAAGCTGTGCCTGGACGGCGCCAATACTGTGGGCAACAGCCTGTATTTCGTCAATCCCAGCGTGTCTCCCAACAGCTGGGCCTGCCGGAACCGTACCCGGGTGGCCACCATCGGCGCCCACGCTTTCTTCGCTTAAGCACTGCAGACGCGGGACCCCACCGGGTCCCGCGTTTTTCCTGTGAAAGGGCTGACAAAATTCGGGTTGACAAAACAGGTGTACTGTGGTAATATAATTTTCGCACTGTGACTGAGTCGGACGTGGAGAGATGTCCGAGTGGTTTAAGGAGCCGGTCTTGAAAACCGGTGACTCGCAAGAGCCGTGGGTTCGAATCCCACTCTCTCCGCCACATTTTTCAGCAGCAGTTCACTTGACAGGAATGTCATTCGGCATGCAGAAGTACCCAAGTGGCCGAAGGGGCTCCCCTGCTAAGGGAGTAGTGTGGGAAACCGCAGCGAGGGTTCAAATCCCTCCTTCTGCGCCAGCTCAGTAATTCCCTGTTTGGCGCGAAGTCCCGCCTGTGCGGCGGGGCTCCGCCGCCGGACAGGGAATTTCTTCTCTTTCAGACCGCACCCGCTGGTGCTGGGCTGCGGTCTGGAGCATCTAAATATACGCACGCGGCTGTCCTTTTTGAGCCGGAGCAAGCAGGATTGCCGCTTGCTCCGGCTTTTGCAGCTTTTACGGGAGAAAGGGGAGAAGGGTATGGCGTTTCAACTGACGGAGCAGCAGCAGGCGGTGGTGGACGACCGGGGCGGCGCGCTGCTGGTTTCGGCGGCGGCGGGCTCGGGCAAGACCCGGGTGCTGGTGGAGCGGCTGCTGGACCGGGTGGAGCGGGAGGGTCTGGACGTAGACCGCTTCCTGGTCATCACCTATACCAAGGCCGCCGCCGCCGAGCTCCGCTCCCGCATCGTGGAGGAACTGGGGGAGCGGCTGGCGCGCAGCCCGGAGGACGGCCACCTCCGCCGCCAAGCCACGCTGGTGTACAAGGCCCAGATCTCCACGGTCCACGCCTTCTGCGCCCAGCTCCTGCGGGAGCAGGGCCATCTGCTGGATCTGGACCCGGACTTCCGCCTGCTGGACGAGAGCGAGGCCGGGCTCATCATGCTGGATGTACTCAACGAGGTGCTGGAGCGGCGGTACGAGGATATCGAGGCCGGAGGGGATTTTGCCCGGCTGGTGGACACCATGTCCGCCGGGCGGGACGACAGCCGCCTCATCCAGATCGTGCTGGACATCCGGGGCCGGGTCCAGAGCCACCCCCGGCCGGAGGAATGGCTTGCCGAGCAGGAGCGGGCCTTCGCGCTGGAGGGAGTGAGCGGGGCGGAGGACACCGCCTGGGGCGCACTGCTCCTTGCCGACGCCGCCCGGCAGGCGGAATACTGGATGGGCCAGATGGCCCGGGCGCTGGAGTTGTGCGCCTGCGACGAGACCTTCTATGGCAATTACGCCCCCAGCCTCTCGGCCACTCTGGACGGGCTGCGCTCCCTCCGGGACGGTGCAGGACAGGGCTGGGACCGGGCCAGGGCCGCCCTGCCCGTCCCCTTCCCCACGCCGGGGCGGAAGAAAGTCCCCGCCGGCCTGCCCGAGACTGAGCGGGTCAAGGACCTGCGCAGCCGCTGCAAAAAGCGGATGGAGAAGCTGGCCGAGGGCTTTGCCGACTCCAGCGCCGACCTGCTGGACGATCTGCGGGCGGTGTACCCGGCAGTGCGGGGCCTCTTCGCCCTGGTGCGGGACTTTGAGGCCGCCTATACCGCCGAGAAGGCCCGCCGGGGGGTGCTGGACTTCTCCGACCTGGAGCACATGGCGGTGAGCCTGCTGGCAGGGGAGGGAGGCCCCACCGAACTGGCGGAGGAGATCGCCCGCCGGTACGACGAGATCATGGTGGACGAGTATCAGGACACCAACGAGGTGCAGAACGCCATTTTCTCCGCCGTGTCCCGCCAAGGTAAGAACCTTTTCCTGGTGGGGGACGTGAAGCAGTCCATCTACCGCTTCCGCCTGGCCGATCCCACCATCTTTCTGAAAAAGTACCGCACCTTCCGCCCTGCCGGAGAAGCTGCGGAGGGAGAGCCCCGTCGCATTACCCTGTCCAAAAATTTCCGCTCCCGGCCCCAGGTGCTGGAGGGGGCCAATTTCCTCTTCCGCAATCTGATGTCACGGGAGTTCGGTGAGATGGACTACACCGACGACCAGGCCCTGTACGCCGGGGCTTCCTTCCCGGAGGGCGGGGACTATGCGGTGGAGCTGGACGCCCTGGACCTGTCGGAGGACGGCGGGGAGGACGGAGCGCTCCCCCGGGAGGAGCAGGCGGCCAAAACGGCCAGGGATCTGCAGGAGGCCCGCTTTGCCGCAAAGCGCATCCGGCAGCTGCTGGACCGGGGCTTCCCGGTGTCGGACGGAGAAGGAGGGACCGGAAGCGTCCGGGGGAGCGACATCGTCATTCTGCTCCGCTCGCCGGGCACGGTGCTCCACCACTACGCCCGGGCGCTGGGGGAGCGGGGTATCCCCTGGGAGGCCGACGGCGGCGGGGACTTCTTTGACTCCACCGAGGTCAGCGTGGCCCTCTCCCTCCTTCAGATCATCGACAATCCCCGGCAGGACGTGCCATTGATCTCGGTGCTGCGCTCCCCGGTGTACGGCTTCACCGCCGACCAGCTGGCCCTGCTGCGCGCCGGGTGCCCGGAGGGGGACTTTTACGACGCCCTCTGCGCCGGACGGGAGGCGGGGGACCGGTCCAGTACCGCATTTCTCGCTGAACTGGAGGAGCTGCGCTTCGGCGTGGGGGATCAGAGCTGCCACCAGCTCATCTGGCGGCTCTACGACCGGACCAACCTGATGGGGGTGTTCGGCGCCATGGCCGACGGTGAGGACCGGCAGGCCAACCTGCTCCTGCTCTCTGAGCTGGCCCGGAAATTCGAGGGGGCGGGCCACCGGGGGCTCTTCGGCTTTCTGTCCTACCTGACCCGCCTGCGGGAGCGGGGGGAGCGCATCGCCCCGCCCGCCTCCGGACGGGAGGGGAGCGGCGTGCGCATCCTGTCCATCCACCGCTCCAAGGGCCTGGAGTTCCCGGTGGTGCTGCTGTGCGGCCTGTCCCGCCGCCTGAACCGGGAGGACACCCAGCGGCCCATCCTCTTCCACCCCAAACTGGGCGTGGGGCCCAAGCGGCTGGACACAGAGCGCATGGTGGAGTATCCCACCCTGGCCCGGCGGGCGGTGGCCCGGCAGCTGGAGTACGAGATGATGGCGGAGGAGCTGCGGCTGCTCTACGTGGCCATGACCCGGGCCAGGGAGAAGCTGATCCTGCTCATCTCCCTCACCGGCGGCGGGCGGGATATCGCCAGACTGATGCCCGACGCGCTCTGCCCGGCGGAGCCTCAGGCCTTGGCCGCCTGCCAGTCGGTGGGGCAGTGGGTGCTGCTGCCCGTGCTGGCCCGGCCAGACGCCCACGCTCTGCGTGCTGCCGCCGGGGCGGACCTGCCGCCGGTGCCGGTGGATTGGGGACCGGATTGGGACATCCGCTGGGTGCGGGAGGACCTGTCTGTCCCGCCACGGTCCCGCCTGGCCGAGGAGACGGAAGATGAGAAGCGCCCGGCGGACCCGGCCCTCCTGAAGCGGCTGGCCTGGGTCTATCCCCACGCCGGGGACGTGGAACTGCCCTCCAAGCTCACCGCCACCCAGCTCAAAGGCCGGGACCTGGACGCTGAGGCGGCGGAGGATACCCCCCAGTCCGCCCGGGGCGGGACGCCGGAGCCGGCGGGAGGCGCCCTGCGGCGGCCCCGGTTCGCCGAGGAGGAGTTTGGCCTGACCCCGGCTCAGAAGGGCACTGCCCTCCATCTGGTGATGCAGTATATCGACTTTGAGCGCGCCAATTCCGCCGCCCAGGTGGGTCGGGAGATCGACCGGCTGGTGCGTGAGGAATTCATTACCCCGGAGCAGGGGAAGGCGGTAGACCCCAGGAAGATCGCGGCTTTCTTCGCCTCCCCCCTGGGCCGGGAGGTGCGCAGCGCCCCCACCCTGCGGCGGGAGTTCAAGTTTTCCATCCTCGTCCCGGCGAAGGATTACTGGTCCCAGGCCGGGGAAGAGGAACAGGTGCTGCTCCAGGGCGTGGTGGACTGCTGTTTCGAGACTTTGGAGGGCATCACCGTGGTGGATTTCAAGACCGACCGTGTAGGGGAGGAGAATGTTCTCCGCCGGGCGGAGGAATACCGTCCCCAGCTCATGGCCTACAGCAAGGCGCTGGAGGAGATCACCGGGCGGCCGGTGGTCCGCCGGGTGCTGTGGTTCTTCTCCTGCGGCCGGGCGGTGGAGGTCTGATACTGATTTCAAATAAAATGCTTTATTTGAAATCCCGCGTGCTGCGCACGCTCGTGCCGCACATACGTGCCGCACATACGTGCGTCACGGCGTCTCATAAAAACCTGACGCGCTTCGCGCTATAAAAAGCTCCCAAAAGCCGGTTTTTTTCGGCAGGCCGGGGCGCTGTGCGCCACGGCGTAAGCCCCGAGGCACACACTACAGGGCCAGGAAGCCCGG
>JALEZN010000022.1 GCA_022772585.1 Clostridiales bacterium | reverse complement strand
TTTATTGATACCGCCCGGATCACCGTCCGCTCCGGCAACGGCGGCAACGGCGCGGTGGCCTTCCACCGGGAGAAGTACGTGGCCGCCGGCGGACCCGACGGCGGCGACGGCGGCCGGGGGGGAGATATTGTGCTCCAGGTGGACGACCATCTCTCCACCCTGATGGACTTCCGCTATAAGCGCAAGTATACCGCCGGCAACGGCATGGACGGCAGCGGCAAGCGCTGCACCGGCAGGGACGGGGAGGACCTGGTCATCAAGGTCCCCCGGGGCACCGTGGTCCGGGACGCCGAGAGCCGGGAGATCATCTGCGACATGTCCTCCGGCGAGCCCTTTATCCTGGCCCGGGGCGGCAAGGGCGGCTGGGGCAACAAGCACTTCGCCACCCCCACCCGCCAGGTACCCAACTTCGCCAAGGCCGGCCTGCCCGGCCAGACCCGGGATGTGCTGCTGGAGCTCAAGCTCCTGGCCGACGTGGGCCTGGTGGGCTTCCCCAACGTGGGCAAGTCCACCCTGCTGTCGGTGGTGAGCAAGGCCCAGCCCAAGATCGCCAACTACCACTTCACCACCCTCTTCCCCAACCTGGGCGTGGTGTATGTGGAGGAGGGGGTCTCCTTCGTGCTGGCCGATATCCCCGGCATCATCGAGGGGGCCAGCGAGGGCGCCGGCCTGGGCCACGACTTTCTGCGCCATATTGACCGCTGCCGGCTCCTCATCCACGTGGTGGATGTGTCCGGCTCCGAGGGACGGGACCCGGTGGCCGACTTCGAGGCCATCCAGGCCGAGCTGAAGGAGTACAGCCCCGAGCTGGCCGCCCGGCCCATGATGGTGGCGGGCAACAAGGTGGACATTGCCGCCGACCGGACCGGACTGGAGGCCCTGAAGGCCCATGTGGAGAGGCTGGGGATGCCCTTCTTCGAGCTCTCGGCCGCCGCCCACCAGGGGACCCGGGAGCTGGTGATGGCCGCCGCCCAGCGGCTGAAGGACCTGCCCCCCATCACGGTGTACGAGCCCACCTATGTGGAGCGGCCCCCGGAGGTGGACACCAGCGCCCCGCTGGACATCACCCACGAGGACGACACCTGGATTGTGGAGGGACCCTGGCTCCAGCGGCTCATGGCCAACGTCAACTTCGGCGACTTCGAGTCCCGGAGCTGGTTTGACAAGATGCTGCGCCAGTCCGGCCTGTACGACCGGCTGGAGGAGATGGGGATCCAGGACGGGGATATCGTCTCCCTCTACAACTTGGAATTTGAGTATCAGAAATAACAAAACAGAAACGCCTGTGTCTCCCTTAGAGACACAGGCGTTTTTCAATGGGGTCAATGGATGTCCTCCAGCTCCCGGAAGCGGTGGCAGAGCACGGAGTGGCCGCTCTCGGCCTCCTCCCACTGGGGGAGCTGGGCACAGGCGTCGGTGGCGTAAGGGCACCGGGTGCGGAAGCGGCAGCCCGAGGGAGGATCGGCAGGGCTGGGGATATCGCCCTCCAGCAGCATCCGGTCCCGGCGGCCGAAACGGCCCACCTGGGGGGCGGCCGACAGCAGAGCCTTGGTGTAGGGGTGGAGGGGGCGGCTGAAGATGGCGTCGGTGCTGCCCAGCTCCACCATCTGGCCCAGATACATGATGGCCACCCGGTCGCACAGGTGCTCCACCACGCTCAGGTCATGGCTGATGAAGAGATAGGTGAGCCCCAGCTTCTCCTGCAGCTCCCGCAGCAGGTTGAGGATCTGGGCCCGGACCGAAACGTCCAGGGCGGAGACCGGCTCGTCGCAGATGATGAGCTTGGGCTCGGTGGCCAGGGCACGGGCGATGACGATGCGCTGGCGCTGGCCGCCGGAGAACTCGTGGGGATAGCGGTCCATGTGGGTCTCGTTGAGGCCCACCATATTCAGAAGTTCTTTGACCCGTTTCTCCCGCTCTCCCGGGCCGGTGTAGAGGCCACGGATGCGCATGGGCTCCTCGATAATCTGCCGGACGCTCATGCGGGGATGAAGGGAGCTGTAGGGGTCCTGAAAAACGATCTGCATGTCCTTGCGCAGGGCGCGCAGCTCCGTCTTGCTCTGGGCCATCAGGTCCTTGCCGTCAAAGAGGATCTGGCCGCCGGTGGGCTCGATGAGCCGGAGCACGGTGCGGGCCAGGGTGGTCTTGCCGCAGCCGGACTCCCCCACCAGACCCAGGGTCTCGCCCTGGTAGAGGTCAAAGCTGATGTGATCGACGGCCTGGACATAGCGCTTTTTCTCAAAGAACCAGCCGTTGATGGGGAACCATTTGCATACGTCCCTGGCCTGGAGCAGGATCTTGCGGCCGGCGGTCTGTTCCATTACCTGGCCACCTCCTCATACCGGAAGCAGCGGACCGTGTGTCCGTTGCCCAAATCGTAAAGCGGGGGCTTCTCGCACTGGCACCGCTCGGTGGCGTAGGGACACCGGGGGGCGAACACGCAGCCCTTGGGGAAGTCCAGGGCGGAGGGCACCGCGCCGGGGATGACGTGGAGCTTCTCCCGGCTGCCCCGCTGGGGCAGAGAGGCCTTCAGGCCCTGGGTATAGGGATGGAGGGGCTCGGTGAAGATCTCCTCGGTGGCGCCCTGCTCCATGATATCGCCGCAGTAGAGGACCACCGTGCGGGTACACAGCTCGCTGACCACGCCCAGATCGTGGGTGATGAAGGCGATGGCAGTGCCCAGCTCGTCCCGCAGCTTGCACATCAGGTCCAGCACCTGGGCCTGGATGGTCACGTCCAGGGCGGTGGTGGGCTCGTCGGCAATGAGGAGCTCCGGCCGGCAGGCCAGGGCCATGGCAATCATCACCCGCTGGCGCAGACCGCCGGAGAGCTCAAAGGGATAGCAGTCCACCCGCTTCTCGGGCATGGGGACGTTGACCATCCGCAGGGCCTCGATGGCCTGCTGCCGGGCGGCCTTCTTGTCCAGCCCCTGATGGAGGCGAAAGACCTCCATCAGCTGGTGGCCCACGGTAAAGACGGGGTTGAGGGAGGTCATGGGCTCCTGAAAGATCATGGACACCCGGTTGCCCCGGATCTTGCGGAACTCCTTCATGGGCATGGAGAGGAGGTCCTGTCCGTCCAGCTCGATGCGGCCGGTGACCTTGGCGTTTTTCTGGGTCAGGCGCATGATGGACAGGGCGGTCATGCTCTTGCCGCAGCCGGACTCGCCCACGATGCCAAGGGTCTCGCCCTTGTGGATGTCAAAGCTGACGCCGTGGAGGATGTCCAGGGTGGCGGTATCGGTCTCGATCTGTACCCGCAGGTCCTGTACCCGCAGGGCGATATTCTCGTCGTTCATGGATGGTCCACCTCCCTTACTTCATTTTGGGGTCCAGCAGGTCCCGCAGGCCGTCGCCCAGGATGCTGATGCTCAGCACCGTGATCACGATGGCGAGGCCGGGATAGATGGCCATATAGGGGTGGGAGATGACAAAGGTCTTGGCGGTGCTGAGCACGCCGCCCCAGGTGGGGATGGTGGGAGAGACGCCCACGCCCAGGAAGCTGAGGGAGGCCTCGGTCAGAATGGCGCTGGCCATGGTGGTGGTAAAGCGGATGATGAGGGGGGACACGCACAGGGGCAGGATGTACCGGAACATGATCCGCAGGTCGGTGGCGCCCATGGCCCGGGCGCTCTCCACATGCTCGCTCTCCTTGATGGAGAGGACCTGGCTGCGGACGATGCGGGCCACGCTGGGGGTGCCCACGATGGACAGGGCGATGATCACCTTGTCCACACCGTTGCCGAAGATGCAGGCCAGAGTCAGGGCCAGCAGCATCTCAGGGAAGGCGGACATGCCCTCCAAAATCCGCATGACGATCTTGTCCAGGGTCTTGTAATAGCCCATCAGCAGGCCCAGTACGATGCCGCCGGCGGTGGACACGGCGGCCACGCAGAAGCCCACCAGCAGGGAGACGCGCCCGCCGTAGAGCACCCGGGAGAAAATGTCCCGGCCGAAGCGGTCGGTGCCCATGAAGTGGACGGCGCTGGGGAAGAGCTTCTGGTCGTAGGCGTTGACGGCGTTGGGGTCGTAGGTGGTGATGAGGGGGGCGGCGATGGACACGAAGAGGATGGCGGCCAGAACGCCACCGCCCAGCAGGATGCGGCCGTATTTTCGCAGGAAAACAGCCGCCCTTTTGCGGAAAGGCCGCTTCTGGGAGGCGGAAAGCTGTGATTGACGACGCATATTCCAACCTCCCTCAATTCAGCTCGACCCGGGGGTCGAACACTTTGTAGAGCAGGTCCACCACCAGGTTGACCACGATATACACCATGGCCACCACCAGGATGATGGCCTGGACCTGGGGATAGTCCCGGCGGATCAGGGAATCGTAGGCCAGCTTGCCCATGCCGTTGATGCTGAACACGGTCTCGCACACGCAGGCGCCGCCCATGAGAGAGGCCACATTGGTGCCCACATGGGTGATGACGGGGGACATGGCGTTCTTCAGCGCGTGCTGGTAGAGGACCACGCGCTCGGCCAGACCCTTGGCCCGGGCGGTGCGGATATAGTCGTCTCCCAGCACGTCCAGCATGGTGGAGCGGGTGTAGCGGGCGATGGAGGCGATGCTCTGGAAGCCCAAGGCCACTGAGGGCAGGATGACGCACTTCAGCGCGCCCCAGAAGCCGGCCTGGGCGATGGGGGTGTAGTACATGCTGGGCAGCCAGCCCTGGACGGCGCCGATGAAATAGGCCAGCATGATGCTGCTCCAGAACACCGGGATGGACAATCCCAGCACAGACACGCTCATCAGGAGATAGTCCCAGATGGAATTGCGCTTGACGGCGCTGATGATGCCCACGGGGATGCCCACCACGATGGAGATGAGGACGCTGAGGACCATGATGAGGATGGTGGGCTCCAGGCTGGCGCGGATGTTGTCAAACACCGGCATGCTGTTGTAGAGCGACACGCCCCAGTCGCCCCGCAGCAGGTCCTGGATGTAGTGGACGAACTGGACCAGCTTGGGCTCGTTGAGACCCAGGGTCTCCCGGAGGATGGCAAGGTCACCGGGGGCGGCGTCCTTGCCCAGAATGAGAACGGCCACGTCGCCGGGGAGCATCCGCATCAGGAAAAAGGTGATGAACACCACGATAAGAAGCACGGGGATGGCGGAGAGGATGCGCTTGACGGTGTATTTTAACACGGGATACCTTCCTCCCTTATGGGGAAATTCTCGGCCTTCGGACCGGCCTGGTATTACCGGGAAGGCAGGGGAGGCATGACGCCTCCCCTGCCTGAAATGAGCGGTATGGTGTGAAGCCTTACTGGGCCTTGAAGTAGGAGTTCCACCAGTACACATCCACGCCCTGGCGGTCGGGGATGATGTCGGAGGAGTACCAGCACACGGTGCCGAAGTCGCCCAGGATGATGTAGGGGACCTGATCGTCCAGCAGGGCGCAGAAGTCGGCGAAGGCCTGGATGCTCTCCTCGCTGCCGGCGGCAGTGGTGCCCAGCTTGTTGACCAGCGCGGTGCGCTCAGGGGTGTCCCACATGGCGTAGCTGGCCACGAACTGGCTCAGCAGGGGGTGGAGATAGGACTTCTGGGTCTCGCGGCAGCAGATGTCGAAGTCGGCGCAGGCGGGGTCATTGTAGTTGGTCTCGTAGGTGGTGACGTCCTTCACCTGCAGGTCCACGTTCACGCCGATGGCCTTGAGCATCTCGGAGGCGGGCAGGGCGGTGGTGTAGTAGGAATCGGAGTCGGCGCACCACCAGCGGATGGTCTCGCCGTTGTAGCCGGAGGCGGCCAGATACTCCCTGGCCTTGTCCAGATCCTGGCCCATGTTGGCGTCGGCAAGCTCATTGTAGTAGGCGCTGGAGGGCATCACGGGGCAGGAGCCCACCTCATACTGGCTGGGATCGGTCTTGGTGGAGAGCAGAATCTGGTCCGCGTCCAGACAGGCCCGGACAGCCCGGCGGAAGTCCACGTTCTGCACGATGCTGCCGGAGTTGGCGGCGCTCAGGTTAAAGACGATGGTGGGGGACCAGCCGTTCCAGTTCTTGTCGCTCCAGCAGCCGGCGGCCTCCAGCTGGGGGGCCATGTCGGTGAGGATGGAGGTGGAGTAGTCGAAGTTGCCGCCGATCATGCCGTTGGTGCGGGCGGTCTGGTCGCTGGCCACGCTGCAGTAAATCTTATCGAAGTAGGCCTTCTTGGCGGCGGCGGGGCCGGTGCCGCCGGACTCGTAGGGCACATAGTCCTCAAACCGCTTCAGGGTCAGGTCCACCTCGCGGTTCCAGGTCTCCAGCATGTAGGGACCGGTGCCCACGATCTCCGCGTCGTCGGTGATGTAGGAGTCCATGTGGGCCTGGGCAATCTCGGCGGGCATGACCTTGCAGCCGCCCTTGAGTTCGCCGATGGTGAGCAGGGCCATGGGGGCCACGTCCTTCAGGGTGTAGACCACGGTCATATCGTCCTTCACGTCGGTGGAAGCGATGTAGTCGCCGAAGTTGGCCTGTCCGCTGGTGGAGTAGACCAGGAAGCGCTGGATGGAGGCCACCACGTCGTTTACGTCCACCGTGTCGCCGTTGTGGAACTTTACGTCGGGCCGCACGGTGAGGGTGAGCTGCAGGTTGTCCTCACTGAGCTCATAGGTGCAGACACTGGCCCAGACCGAGCCGTCGTCGGCCACCTGGACCGGCGACTCGTAGATATGATAGCCGGGGGTGTAGTTCTGGTTGGTGTTGAACTGGGCGGGGTCCAGGGAGTTGGTGGCGCCGTTGAAGTTGAGCTTCATGGTGCCGCCGTACTTGGCCTCCTCGGCGGTGCTGTCCTGACCGAGCCGGTCATCGCCGGTGCCCTCCACAAAGCCGCCGGAAGCGGAGGCGGCGGGAGCAGCGGCGCCGCTGCTGGGCTGGGGCTGGTTGCCGCCGCCGTCGCAGGCGCTGAGAACGCCCATGAGCATGGCGGCCGCCATCAGGGCGCTGAGTACGCGAATGGGGGTCTTTTGCATGGTTGGTTCCTCCTTACATAAAATAAAAGCCACGGATGATCCCACGCCGGCGGAACATCCATGGCAGAATACAGGCGGCGGCCCATAAAAACAGTCAATGATAACGCTCCACGAATGTGGCAGTCTGGGGGATATTCTCCCGCAGCCCAGGCAACCGTCCCCCGGGCGGTGGACGGCCCTTCGGCGGAGCGTCCTTTCGCCGGGGGGCGCCCGCCCCTGCGTCCGGCTACTGATCCGTTCCGCGCCTCTACCATTGCATCATTGCTCCAGATACTTTTGCACGCTGAAACAATAAAACATTTGTAAAAATTTTATCAAATATGCAGTCATGTGTCAATATATACCGCTCTGTAATTTGAATTTTTCCCATTTTTATAAAGGGAATAAGAGAAAAGGAAATGAAATGTGCCGGGAATTACAAAAAAGTGCAGGAACCGCAAAGAGCCGTTGCATTTCCTGCGGACAAGTGCTATCCTTTATCTGCAAAAAAGGGCGCACAGGGCGCGCCGTGAAAGGAACGGGTGCAAAACTATGGTTTTTGGCATTCTGAAGGATATTAAGGAAGGGGAGTGCCGGGTGATCTGCACTCCCATGGAGGTCCGCAGCATCGTGGCCGCCGGGTACGAGGTGTGGGCCCAGCATGACTGCGGAAAGCTGTCCGGCTTCTCCGATGAGGATTACGCCGCCGCCGGGGCCCGGATCGTGGAGAGCATGGAGGAGATGTACGCCGGCTGCGACATGCTTGCCAAGGTCAAGGAGTTCCAGACCCCTGAATTCGGCCTGATCCGCAAGGACCAGATCCTGCTGGGCTGCATCCATCCCGCCGCCCACCCGGAGGAGGTGGACGCCCTGCTGAAGAGCGGCTGCATCGCCTTCACCGCGGAGGATGCCCACCGCTACGGCTCCCCCAACTGCGAGGCCGCCGGCAAGGCGGGCGCGCTGCTGGGCCTGGAGTCCATGATGACCGTCAACGGCGGCAAGGGCAAATACGTGGGCGGCTTCGCCGGCGCGCCCGGCATGAACGTGCTCATCCTGGGCGCGGGCACCGTGGGCCAGGCGGCCCTTCAGGTCCTCCACGCACTGGGGGCCAAGTGCACCGTCATGGACATCAACGTTGGCATCCTGCGTACTCTGATGAACCAGTACAAGGGCACCATCGACACCATGTTCTGCAACCGTGAGACCATCGCCTCCGTGCTGCCCCAGACCGA
>JALEZN010000016.1 GCA_022772585.1 Clostridiales bacterium | reverse complement strand
AAGGCGCTGGCCACCTTACCGATGGGGGGCGCGATGACCCAGGCCGCGCCCACGCCCACCAGGATGGTGACGATGGGGGTGACCAGGATGTCCACCTTGGTCTCCTTGCTCACGGCCTTGCCGCACTCGGCGGCCAGGATGGCCACGAAGAGCACTGCCAGGGGGCCACCCGCTCCGCCCAGGGCGTTGCAGGCGTAGCCCACCGTTACCAGGGAGAAGAGCACCAGCGGCGGCGCCTGCAAAGCGTAACCGATGGCCACCGCCATGGCCGCGCCGCTCATGAAGGAGGCCAAACCGCCCACGGTATAGCCCACCTCGTTGATGGTGATGATCTTGGCGGTCAAAAATCCGATGCCGAACTGGGTGCCGATGGTATTGAGGATGGTGCCGATGAGCAGGGACGCAAACAGCCCCTGGGCCATGGCGCCCAGGGCGTCGATGCCGTAGCGCCTGGCGGAGATGACGATGTTTTTCCGCGCGAGAAATTCTTTCCAGTTTGCCATTGGAAGGACCTCATTCCTGTTTGATTTTCTGTCGTATCATGTGTAAAGACACCTGTGTTGTCCTATTATACAGGCTATTCCCCAAATGTCAACCGGCAATCCTGCCATAAAAAGCCTTGCTTTGCACTGTTTTTTACGCGTGTGGGGCCGCTGTCCCCGCGGCCGGCAAGCCCAGGCATTATTCCCGCGCCTTGTTCTGGAATAAAAAACATGCACAGCCTGAGGCTGTGCATGTTTTGATCTGTTTTAATTTTTTTCCTCTTCTTCGCTCTCCAGCTTGGATACCAGGGCCCACTCCACCCGGCGGTCGGCCATGGACTCCACCTGGATGCGCAGCCCGTCGGCCTCCACCTGGGGACGGCTGCCGTCCTCCGGGATGACGGAGAGCTGGGCAAACACCAGGCCGCCCAAAGTCTCGGCCTCCTCGTCCTCGGGGAATTCCATGTCCAGGGCCTCGGCCAGATCCTCCAGCTCGGCGGAGCCCGCCACCCGCCACTGGTTCTCTCCCAGGCGGATGATCTCCTGCTCGTCCTGGGGGTCAAATTCATCATAGATCTTGCCCACGATCTCCTCCAGCAGGTCCTCCATGGTCACCAGGCCGGAGGTGCCGCCGTACTCGTCCACCACGATGGCCATGTGGATCTTCCGGCTCTGCATATCCCGGAACAGGTCCCCCGCGGGCACCGACTCGGGGATAAAGTAGGCCTTGCGCAGCAGCTCCCGCACCGGGCGGGGGTTCTCCTGCCGGGCGTTGAGGAAAAAGTCCCGGCTGTAGAGCACGCCGATGATGTCGTCCGGGTCCTCCCCGCACACCGGGAACCGGGACAATCCGGTCTCCTCGATGGTATGGAAGATCTCCTCCTCCGGGTCGTCGGCCCACAGGGTGGTCATCTCCTTGCGGTGAATCATCACGTCCTCGGCGGTAAGATCGTTGAAGTCGAATACGTTCTCGATCATTTCCTTCTCGGTGGAGTCGATGGCGCCCCGCTCCTCGCCGATATCCATCATCAGGCGTATGTTCTCCTCAGATACGGCCCCGCCCTCGGCGTTAGGGTCGATATGGAACAGCCGCAGCAGCTGCCGCACCAGCCAGGCCAGGCTGCCGGTGATGGGCCGCACCACTGTGACAAAGGGGAGCAGCACCGGACACAGGGTCCGCAGTACGCCCAGCGGGTCGTTGATGGCCACCCGCCGGGGAAGCAGCCAGGCCAGAACATAAAAACACAGCAGCAGCACGAGCAGGAACAGGGCCTGCTTCCCCAGAGCCAGCGCGTCATATTTGAACACCATGTACTCCGGCACCGGGCTCTTGGCCGGAAAGAGCGCCTGGCACAAGCTCCACCCGGCGGCGCCGGCCGCTCCCAGGCAGAGCATCCGCCACAGGGCGATGCCCCGCAGGAACGCGGTATAATGCTTCAGGCTGCTGAGCACCTTCGCGGCCCGGGGCTCTCCCTCCTCCGCCTGACGGCTGAGGCTCTCCGGGCTGGTCTCGTCCAGCGCGGCGGAGCAGGCGGAGAGCGGGATCTCCGCTGCCAGCGTCAACAGGATCAGTGTCCATATGTGCGGTTGCAAACCAATTCCTCCTTGCAGACGGTGCAATCGAATTCATCTGTTTTTCAGTATAGCATATATAGGGAAATTTTTCACGAAAAAGCGCAAAAAACTTTTTTACCTTCCCATTCTATATGATATACTAAGGTGGATTCCATCTTATCCCGTCAGATCAAGAGGAGGGGTCTTTCGTGGACCACATCCATTCGCCGCTGTCCGTTCTTCTGGAACAGGGCTCCATGTTTCTCAAATGGCTCGTCTTTTCCTGCGTCATCGGCATTGTGGTAGGCGGCGTGAGCACCGCCTTTTACTACGCCTTCCTGCTTGCCACCCGGGCCCGCTCGGCCTGCCCCTGGCTGATGCTGCTGCTCCCTCTGGGCGGCGTGGCCATCGTGCTGCTCTACCGGCTGTGCGGCATGGAAAAGGACCGGGGCACCAACTTTGTGCTGGTGGCCGTGCGGGAGAACGCCCCCCTCCCCCTGCGCACCGCCCCGCTGGTCTTTCTCTCCACCATCATCACCCACTTTGTGGGTGGCTCCTCCGGCCGGGAGGGGGCCATTCTCCAGATCGGCGGCTCCATCTCCTCCTCCATCGGCCGCTGGATGCATCTGGACGAGAAGGACAGCCGGGTCATCACCATGTGCGGTATGGCCGCCGCCTTTTCCGCCCTCTTCGGCACCCCCCTGACCGCCGCCATGTTCGCCATGGAGGTGGTGAGCGTGGGCGTCATGTACTACGCCGCCATCGTCCCCTGCGTGCTCTCCGCCCTGACAGGGCTGTGGTTGGCCCAGCTCTTCCATGTGCCGGGCACCGCCTTCTCCCTGACCGGCGTTCCCGATCTGACTCCCTTTGTCCTGCTGCGGGTCATTCTGCTGGGGGTGCTCTTTGCCCTGCTGTCCATCCTCTTCTGTAAGATCATGCACACTGCTTCCCACCTCTACGGAACGTATCTTCCCAACCCCATGGTCCGGGCCGCGGTGGGCGGCGTTCTGGTCATCCTGCTGACTCTGGCGGTATGGCTGTGGAACCCCTTTACCTTCGACTACAACGGCGCGGGAGAGGCAATAATCCACGGCGCCATCAGCGGTCATGCACGGCCGGAGGCCTTCCTGCTCAAGATGCTCTTTACCGCGGTAACCCTGGGCGCCGGCTTCAAGGGCGGCGAGATCGTGCCCGTCTTTTTCACCGGCGCCACCTTCGGCTGCGTGGCCGCCCCCTTTCTGGGACTGCACCCCTCCTTCGGCGCGGGGCTGGGCATGGTCAGCGTGTTCTGCGGCGTGACCAACTGCCCTCTTACCTCCCTGCTGCTGGCGCTGGAGCTCTTTGCCGGCGGCAGCGGCGGCATGTTCACCGGCCAGAGCCTGGGGCTCTTTGCCGCATCCATTGCCGTTTCGTACATGCTCTCGGGCTACTACGGCCTGTACAGTGAACAGAAGATCCTCTACAGCAAATTCCGGCCCGAGTTTATCAACGCCAAGGCCAACGACCGCCCCGCCCCCCACGGCGGCATCTCCACAGAAAAATGAGGAGGCATTGTGTGCCATGACCATCTTTGATATCATGGGTCCCATCATGGTGGGACCTTCCAGTTCCCACACGGCGGGCGCGGTCCGCATCGGTCTCATCACCCGCAGGCTGCTGGGCAGCCAGCCCATCGGCGCGGAGCTGACCCTGCACGGCTCCTTTGCCGCCACCGGCAGCGGCCACGGCACCGACCGGGCCCTCATCGCCGGCCTGCTGGGCATGGAGCCGGACGATCCCCGCATCCCCCAGAGCTACGAGCTGGCGGAGGAAGAGAATCTCACCTTCCGTTTCTGCAACGGCGTGCTCAAGGACGCCCACCCCAACTCGGTACAGATCCGGGCCATGGACCGGGACTTCAAGCGTATCACGGTGGTGGCGGCCTCCCTGGGCGGCGGCCGGATCAAGGTGACCTCCGTTGACGGGCTCCCCGCGGTCTTTTCCGCCGAGAAAAACACCCTGATCATCCGCCATCAGGACCGGGTGGGGCAGGTGGCCGTCATCGTAGACCTGCTCTCGGCCTGCAACGTGAACATCGCCTCCATGCAGCTCTTCCGCACCGCCCGGGGCGGGGAGGCCATTCTGATCATTGAGAGCGACGATCCCATCGCCCCCGCCGCGGTGGAGATCATCCGTCAGCGGGACGGATTCGAGCGGGTCATTTATCTGGAGACAGGAGGGGCGGAATAAGCCTATGTTCAATTCTGTTGATACCATGATCCAGGTCGCCCTGCGGGAGGGAAAGCCCCTCTGGCGGGTGATCCTGGAGGATGATCTGAAGGACCGGGGCAAGACGGAAAAGTCCTCCCGGGCAAAAATGCTCACGCTTTGGCAGGCCATGGCGGCCGCCGAGCGGGACTACGATCCCTCCCGCCGCTCTCCCAGCGGCCTGGTGGGAGGCGAGGGCGCCAAAATGACCGGGGATGGCGTGGGGCTGTGCAGCCCCTTCCTGCGGGACATCATCTCCACCGCCCTGAAGATGGGGGAGTGCAACGCCTGTATGCGCCGCATCGTGGCCGCCCCCACGGCGGGCTCCTGCGGTGTGCTCCCCGCCGTGCTGCTGCCCATCCAGCGGAAATTCGGCTTTGACGATGACCGGATGACCCAGGCTCTCTACGTGGCCGCCGGTTTCGGCCAGGTCATCGCCGCCCGGGCCTCCATCGCCGGGGCCGAGGGCGGCTGCCAGGCCGAGGTGGGCGCCGCCTCCGGCATGGCGGCGGCGGCCATTGTCGCCCTGCTGGACGGCTCGCCTCATCAGATGGCCCACGCCTGCGCCATGGCCCTGTCCAACGTGCTGGGCCTGGCCTGTGATCCGGTGGCCGGCCTGGTGGAGGTCCCCTGCATCAAGCGCAACGTGATGGGGGCCACCAACGCCCTCGCCTGCGCCGAGATGGCCCTGTCCGGTCTGGAGAGCCAGATCCCCTGTGACGAGGTCATCGACGCCATGGGCGCTGTGGGCGCCAGCCTGCCCGCCGCCCTGCGGGAGACCGGCGAGGGCGGCCTGGCTGCCACTCCCACCGGCCGCCGGGTGGCCGAGTTCATGCGGGGGCGCTGACCGTGGCCCGGTCTGAAGGGGGCCGGCTGCTCTACGCCGACCTGCTGCGGGTGGCCGCCACCCTGGCGGTGGTCACGCTGCACATCTCCGCCGGCTGGATCGCGTCCGTGCCCGTCACGTCCCAGGCCTGGGCTGTCTTTAACGTGTACGACAGCCTGATGCGCTGGTGCGTCCCCGTGTTCGTCATGCTCTCGGGCATGTTCCTGCTGGACCCCAAGAAGAGCGTGACCCCCGGTTCTCTGCTCCTGCGTCATATCCCCCGCATCGTCATCGCCCTGCTGGTGTGGAGCGCGGTATACGCGGCGGCGGGGCTGCTGCTCGGCGGCGGCTTTTCTCTAAACGCCTTCCTTTCCGCCCTGCGGGACGTGCTCTGGGGCAAGCTCCACTATCACCTGTGGTTCCTGCCCATGATCGTGGGGCTCTATCTGGTCACCCCGGTGCTGCGGGCCTTTGTCCGGGGGGCAAGCCGGGGGGATTTTCACTGGTTCTTCCTGCTGGTGTTCCTGTTCGCCATGGTGTTCCCCACTCTGCTGGCCCTGCGTCCCAGCCAGACCCTGACCACCTGGCTTGGGCGGCTGAATGTCCGTCTGGTGCTGGGCTATGTGGGCTACTACGTGGCGGGGTACTATCTGAAAACCTATACCCTGGGCCGCATTGCCGAGTTCGTGATCTACGCCCTGGGCCTGGGGGGCGCCGCCGTCACGGTGTGGGGCACCGCTCTGCTCTCCCGCCGGGCGGGGGAGTCGGTCTTTTCCCTGTACGACTATTTTGCCCCCAACGTGGCCGCCATGGCGGTGGCCGTGTTCGTGCTCTTCCGCTATGTCCTGGGGGTCAGCGAGGAGCGTTCCCGCCGCCAGCGGGTGGTGGGACTGTCCTCCATCACCTTCGGCATCTACCTGTGCCACGACCTGTTCATCATGCTGCTGCGCCATTTCGGCGTGTCCACACTGTCCTTTGCCCCGGCGCTGTCGGTGCCCCTGCTCTCCCTGGGGGTCTTTCTGTGCGCGGCGGCGCTGGCCTGGCTGATTTCCAAAATTCCCCTGGCAGGGAGATATCTCACCTAAATCATCGCCCCGGGCGTACTGCGCCTGGGGTTTTGCAAAGGAGTTTCCGCCGTGCTGTTTTCCAGCTCTGTTTTTCTCTTTCTCTTTCTTCCGCTGGTGCTTTTGGGCTATTACGGACTGTGCGCCCCCCTGGGCCGGTTGCGCCGCCCGGTGCAGAACCTGCTGCTGCTGTGCGCTTCCCTGCTCTTTTACGCCTGGGGGGAGCCCTGGTTCGTCCTGGTGATGATGGCCTCCATCCTGGCCAACTACGGCTTCGGCCTGTGGGTCCACGCCCGGAAGGGCCGGGGCCGCAGCACCCGTCTGCCCATCGTGTGCGCCCTGGTCTGCAATCTGGGGCTGCTCTTCATCTTCAAATACCTGGTCTTTGTCCTGACCCAGCTGAACCGCCTGGGCTTCCAGTTCCTGATCCCCGGCATCCGCCTGCCCCTGGGCATCTCCTTCTTCACCTTCCAAGCCCTCTCCTATGTGCTGGACGTGAACCGGGGCCGGGGCGCGGTGCAGAAAAATCCCCTGAAGGTGGGGCTGTATATCTCCTTCTTCCCCCAGCTCATCGCCGGCCCCATCGTCAAGTACGAGACGGTGGCGGAGGAGATCGACAGCCGGAGGGAAAACTGGGCCGACTTCTCTTCCGGCATATGCCGCTTTCTGGTGGGCCTGGGCAAAAAGATCCTCCTGGCCAACCAGCTGGCGGTCATCGCGGACTTCGCCTATGCCCTGTCCCCCGATCAGCTCTCCACCGGCATGGCCTGGCTGGGCTGTATCTCCTATACGCTTCAGATCTACTTTGATTTCTCCGGCTATTCCGACATGGCCATCGGCCTGGGCCGCATGTTCGGCTTTCACTTCCTGGAGAACTTCAACTACCCCTATCTCTCCACCTCCATCACGGAATTCTGGCGGCGGTGGCACATCTCTCTTTCCACATGGTTCCGGGATTATGTGTATTTTCCCCTGGGGGGCAGCCGGGTAGACTCGGCCGCCAAACACATCCGCAACCTCTTCGTAGTATGGCTCCTCACCGGCGTCTGGCACGGGGCCAACTGGACCTTCCTGTTCTGGGGGCTGTTCTACTTTGTTCTCCTGGTGCTGGAGAAGTACGGCCATCTGGGCCGTGGCTGGCCTACCGCCCTGCGGTGGCTTTACACCATCTTCATGGTAAACCTGGGGTGGGTCTTTTTCCGTGCCGACAGCCTGGGAGCCGCCCTGAGCTATCTGCGGGCCATGTTCACCCCCGCCGCCGGCTGGTGGAGCGACTACGCCACCCTCTTCCTCACGGAGAACAGGTTCGTCCTGCCCGCGGCCGTGGTCTCAGCCTTTCCGGTGGCCCGGTGGGTCTCCCGCCGGGCACAGTCCCTGAGGGGACCGGCCGCCGCGGCCCGGGACGTGATCTATCCCCTGGCCCTGATGGCCCTCTACCTGGTGTGCGCCAGCTTTATCATCAAAGGCACCTACAATCCCTTCATCTATTCCAATTTTTAAGGAGGCCGCCGTGAAACATCGCAAGGAAACCATCACCGCCCTTCTCTTCCTGGCCGCCACCCTGCTGGCCTTCTGCTATGTGGGTTATCTGGCCCTCACCGGGCAGAGCGCGTTCCGGAAGGAACTGGGCCTGCTGCGCCGGGACCCGGGCTATGTCACCGAGTTTGTGAGCACTGCCGAGGGCAAGCTCAACGAGGACCTGGACCGGGAGCACGGCTTCATTCAGCTCTACGGCGGCTTCCAGCGCCTGGCCGGCCGCCGGGTACTGGAGGATGTGGACCTGTCCGCCCGGGTGGTCAAGCTGAAAAACGGAGCGCTGAACTTTGCCTACCTGTCAGTAGAGCCCATCGATATCGCTCCCCAGGCCGGCGCCGTCAACGGCCTGAGCCAGGCGCTGGAGGCGCGGGACATTCCCTTCCTCTACGTGGCCGCCCCCCAGAAGATCCCGTCCGGCGCCGACCTGCTCCCCACCGGTCTCCGGGAGTACGGCAACGACAACGGCGACCGTCTGCTTGCCGCCCTGGACGAGGCCGGGACCGATACCCTGGACCTGCGTCCCCTGTTCGAGGCCACGGAGGACTACTCCTCCTGGTTCTTCCGCACCGACCATCACTGGAAGCCGGAGGCCGCCTTCCTGGCCTGGCAGCACCTGACCCGGGTACTGGAGGAGGACTACGGCATCATCACCGATCCCCTCTGCACCGATGAGAGCCAGTATGACAAGGTCGTCTACGAGGACTGGTTCCTGGGCAGCCAGGGCAAGCGCTGCGGCAGCCTTTACGCCGGAGTGGACGATATCACCGCATATATTCCCCGTTTTGAGACAGACTTTACCTATACCTGTCCCTTCTATGCCATTGACCGCAGCGGCCCCTTTGAGGAGTCCCTTCTCTTCCCGGAGCGGGTGGCAGAGCGCGACTGGTTCAACGGCAATCCCTACACCCTCTATGCCGGCGGCGACTATCCCCAGGCCACCATCGTCAACCACCGGAACCCTGATGGAAAGCGGGTGGTCCTCTTGCGGGAATCCTTCGCCTGCGCCATGACCCCCTTCCTGGCCCTGTCCTGCTCGGAGCTGACCACCATCGACCTGCGCTCCTTCCAGGGGGACCTGCTGGAGACCATTGAGGGGCTCCGGCCCGACCTGGTCATGGTTCTCTACTCCGTCAGTTCCATCGGCAGCCAGCCCCTGTTCCAGTTCGGGCTGGAGGCCCCCTGACCCGGTCTTTGTTTGGAAACTTATCATTCAGTTTTTCCGGCCTGCACCCCTTTCTTGTGGCTTTTGCCGCTTCTCCCGCGCCCCGTTTCCCGGTATAATAGGGAATGTAGAACGCAGTACCATGACAGCCGATTTTTATAGGGGGAACCTGTTTTGAAAAAGACGAAAGTAATCTGCACCCTCGGTCCCGCGGTGGATGACGAGGAGATGATCCGCAAGCTGATCGCGGCCGGTATGGACGCCGCGCGGTTCAATTTCTCTCACGGCACCCATGAGAGCCACCGCGCCCAGCTTCTCAAGCTCCGCCGGGTACGGGATGAAATGGGCGTGCCGGTAGCCACCATTCTGGACACCAAGGGCCCCGAGATCCGGGTGAAGGGCTTTGCCCAGGCCCCCGTCCTTCTGGAGCGGGGCCAGACCTTCACCCTCACCACCGACGATATCACCGGCGACAGCAGCCATGTCTCGGTGACCTACGCCAACCTTCATAACGAGGTGGGCCCCGGCTGCCGCATCCTGGTGGATGACGGCCTCATCGAGCTCCACGTCCAGCAGGTGGAGGGCCGCGATATCATCTGCCGGGTGGAGAACGGCGGCCCCCTCTCCAGCAACAAGAGCATCAACATCCCCGACGTGCACATCCTGCTCCCCTCCCTCACCGAGAAGGACCGGGATGACCTGCGCTTTGCCGCGGAGAACGATTTTGACTTCGTGGCCGCCTCCTTTGTCCGCAAGGCCAGCGACGTGGAGGACATCCGCGCCTGCCTGCACGAGTGCGGCGGCGACCACATCCGCATCATCGCCAAGATCGAGAACCGGGAGGGCGTGGACAATCTGGACGCCATCATTGCCGCCGCCGACGGCATCATGGTGGCCCGGGGCGACCTGGGTGTGGAGATCCCCGCCCACGAGGTGCCCATCCTTCAGAAGAAGATGATCAAGGCCGCCTCCAAAAAGGGCATTCCGGTCATCACCGCCACCCAGATGCTGGACTCCATGATCCGCAATCCCCGCCCCACCCGGGCCGAGGTGTCCGACGTAGCCAACGCCGTGTTTGACGGCACCTCCTGCGTGATGCTCTCCGGCGAGACTGCCTCCGGCAAATACCCGGTTGAGGCGCTGGAGACCATGATCGACACGGTCACCGCCGCCGAGGATGCCATCGATTACTGGGGCCGCTTCCGGGACCGCTATATGACCATCGGCAACACCACCGATATCAACGACGCCATCTCCCACTCCTGCTGCCTCACCGCCATGGACCTGAACGCAGCCGCCATCCTGGCCCCCACCAAGTCGGGCTATACCGCCCGGGTCATCGCCCGCTACCGCCCCGCCTGCCCCATCCTGGCCGTCTGCCAGGACGAGCGCAGCCGCCGCCAGCTCTCGCTGGTGTGGGGCGTTCACACCTACCTCACCGGCGTGGTGGACTCCACCGACCGCCTGTTCTCCATGGCTGTGGAAGTCACCCGGGGCGGCGGCGCCGTCCAGAGCGGGGACACCGTGGTCATCACCGCCGGTATCCCCATCGGCCAGTCCGGCTCCACCAATCTCATCAAGGCTCAGAAGGTATAAAAGAAGCTCCCCATGCACAAAGGGCCGCCCGGCTAGGCCGGGGGCCCTTTGGCTGTCTAGTTCACTCTCTCCTATTGCTTCCCCTTTCTTCGCTGCCTGAGGCCCTTGGCTTTTGCCATTCTGCAGTTTTCCGCCTCAAGCATAATTAAAACAATCCAAAAAAAGCGACCGCTAGTCCTCCCACGCCAATCCACCACGCAATCACAGACATATATCCTCCATGTGTCGCCGTATCCACCATCACAGTCAATATGCAGAACAGAAGAAGTCCAATTCCGAAGAGGATTTGCTTTACTTTTTTCATTTACTTACTATAATGAACTGCCAGAGCTTTTCCAACGCTGTCAGTCAACATTGATGTTGTAATAGAAACACCAAATCCGCTATAGACAAATGATAATGAACCCAATGCAGCAGTTTTATTATGAACATATTCAATATTAATCGCAGTCTTACAGTCATTTCCGCTGAATATATTACTCTTAGGCAGTAATGTAAAGGTGGCGCTGCCTTTAAAGCCTCCGATATAGGCTTCAGGCATTGTATATTTTGATAAATTCGCGAAATATCCCAAGCCGCCCTGATTCAGTTTCGCTGGATCGCTGAATGCAGGGCCCCCTTCCCATCTTTTCGTATTGGTATTGTAATAGTAATCCGAACTTTTAAAAGAATCTGGCTCAAACATAAATAAGTCAGAGTCCCAATTTACAGAGATAGCATCTTCTTTATGAATAATCGGGTGGCCCAGTGTCCATTCATAATCAACATAAACAATAATATAGTCTATAACATTTCGATTATTTACTTTTCTATCTGACTCGACAATAATCGAAAAGGTATCCAATATCATATCGGAGGTTGGTATCGTGCCATACGGTTCAGCCGTTCCAGCTTCGGATAAACAGGTATATTCTCCACCGCCAAATGAAATAGAACGGGTCTGCGATAAGGCATAGAGGCGGTCAATTTCATATTCCTCCAGTCGGTTGAGATACTGCGCAGGGACGCCAATTTCATACTCCAGCACTTGCAGTTTTTTATCTACAGGATCGGCGGCAGCAGAGCAGGGGACAGGCAACACAAAACAAAGAAATAGGAATAGACTTATGATTTTTTTCATTACAATTCTCCTGTTGTTATAGGATATTTTATACAGCGTCAGCAACTCAACGACTTCCATATGTATCCTGCTATTACCTTCTTTTTACCTGTTATTGTCTTAGTAATTCACAAATCCCGATGCTTCGATCGTACTGGAGGATTTTTCCAGACCGCCGGGGCACGCTCTCAGCCAGCCGCTTTTACCGGTGTTACAACATAGTATTTTTCCTGCCCATCATAGGCCAGCATGATCTTCACAGGAGCGGTCATGGCTTCTTCATAGCCCGGCTCGTTCAGCGTTTCTGAGGCAACGCTTTTTTCCATCACGGACTCAATTCCCTCCGAGTCCTCCGGCATGTCCCCCGCGTACCCCTTTGCCATCCCCATATATTTTAGACTGGGGGAGGAGCTTCGCTCCAATATCCAGTCATTCAGGATCAGGGTACAGTAGACGCCGTCGGCCGTTATCCCTTTCTTTGGGAATACACGCAGCGTCCACCGGATGGGCTGCCACATTCTCCCCTGTGCTGTGACCGGCGGCTTCGTGTCGTCATAGGTGAAGGATATGTCAAAGACCTCATCTGTTCCGGCGGGAGGCGCTTCGGAAAACATGGCTTCCTCAGGGATGGTCATTCCGGTGGTTTCATCCACCGTCCGTCCCGCTATAGGGGAAAGCGCAAGCCATATCGCGGCGGTGGCCAGCGCCGCCGCCAAAATCAGACCCGCGATCTTCTTCGTTTCCATTTTCGCGCTTCCTCGCTTTCTCACATTGGCCCTAATCGTTCACAAGTCCTGATACTTCAATAGTACCGGAGGAATTGTTCCGGACTGTCTGCCGCTGGCGGCCTTATCCCTCCAGCGCCGCCACCGCGTTCAGCAGCTTCCGGCCCTCGGTCACCCGCTCCCGGATACGGGGCAGCTCCCGCTCCAGATCCTCCACACAGCGGTCCCGGCGCTCCTGCCAGGTGCCCGCCTCGTACTCTCCCGCCGGCACGGACAGCTGATCCTCCGGGAGCAGGAGGGACGCGTTCCAATCGTTGATGATATCCCAGGCCATCATGCGCACGCTGCTCATTCCCTCTTTCAGGGGGATCAGCGCGTGGGTAAGGCCGGCCAGCTCCTCCAGCTCCGCTTTGATCCCGGTGATCTTCTGGCGCAGGGTATCGTCATTCAGCGCCACGGCCCCTTTCAGCTCCGCCGCCTGGCCGGCCATGCCGTCCAGCAGAACCTCGCAGCGGTCAAAATACGCCCGGGCCTCCTGGATTTCCGCCGCCGTGGGAGGAGCGTAAAGATAGAGCTGTCCGCCCTCCTCCTCACCGGCATACCACAGCACCCGCTTGCCGCTCAGCTCCCCGATGTTCCGCAGCGGCAGATAGACGCACTCCCGGAACAGCATGGGATACACGGTCTCCCCCGCCGCGTTCCGGAACTGCTGCTCCTCCCCGTTCAGGGTCACCTTGATGTCGGGCCGCAGCTCCACATCCACGCCCTGTTCCAAGTCCTTCTGGAACTGGGCCAGATCCTCCGCGGTGGAGGGGTTCTTTGCCACGTCGGCCAGGGTGGGGTAGGACGCCTCCCGCACTCCGCTGGTCAGGCGGACCGTCATGGCCGCCTGGTCCCACTCCACGTCGCCGCCCAGCCATGCGCCTACCGTCCGCAGGGGGATATACATGGTGTTGTTCCAGGCGATGGGGATGCGCTCCTTGCCATTGCCGTCAAAAAACGCCCCCTACACGTCCTCCACCCGAGTATAGTGGTTCCACAGCGCGCCGTGGACCGTCTGCTTCTCCGCCGCCCGGGCCCCGCCCCACAGCGGCAGGGCCATGGCCGCCGCCAGACAGAGGGCCGGGAGTTTCTTCATGCTCTGTTTCATGTCTCATCGCTCCTTTTCTGTGTTTTATATTCTGCACGAACGCCCCCGGGGGACAGCCCCCGGGGGTTCCGTGCTTTATTGTCGGTATATCTTAATACTCGTAGGGAAAAACGTTGACTGTGCAGGAGTCCGTCCTCACGTAGCCCCGATCCGTCCTGGCTCAGATGGACAAACTGTGTTATGCACTACTGGGCCAACCTATTTATTTTTATCTTCTATATGGAGCTCGTGTTGACCCTGATTAAAATTTTAGTACGTAAACTTGGTAGCCTCAATTGATTCGCTCAGTTTTGAACTGCTATTGTTCTATGCCGATAAAAGTATTTATAATGGTTATTTGATGTTGTCGTCGAAGCAGAGAAAGAAATCTTTGCCGCTTCTCCAATGTTAACTTCTAAGCCGGCGCCACCGCTATTCGTAGTCGTACCGTAATTATAGAAATCTCCGTTAATAACATATTCTACCTCATACAAGCTTCGCACCCAAATCTCAATGTCGCCGCTGAATTGCTTAACAATGCTCACAAGCTCTCCATCCGCATTCAAAAATCGATATTCCCGATTTAACTGAACAGAATAGAGGGATTTGATTGCCCAATACTGTCCATTTTGTTCTGTTTCAAAATAGAGAACAAGGGACGGTTTATATTCATCGGCCACATCCAGCCTTATCGTTACCTCCCGATATCCCGGTTCCCGTCTGAGAATAGATTCCGTTCTGCACTCTTCTGTCGGGATATAAGGAATTCCCGAAATCTCAGCGCACCGCGCCCACATCTCGTCATAGGTCATAGCATCGCTTACTTGACATTGCTCATTGGCTTCTATATTTCGAATGTCTAAAATATGTGTGTTTGCCTCTTTGGACACCGTAGATGCGGAGGCCTAAAGCATGGATGTACTGAAACACAGCAACATCAAAATGGAGATAAACCGTTTCATTTATTATATTCATCCTCTCTTTTCCGACTATGTACTGCATATACCACAAGACTGCCGATAGACAACATAACTCCGCATATTTGTGATGCTGATGCGATGTATATGTATCTTAACGTTACAAAATTAGTTTCATGTCTGTAAGTAGTCTGCATAATCTCGGCTGCAACCTCATGAGCGCGTGTAACTGTAATAAGTCCGATAATAAATACTAGCAGCAGGAGCATATCAAAAAGGATTCGAAAGAATAGATGGCTTTTTTTCATATTACCTCCTCACGCAATAGCTCACACATCAACTTTAATAGTTCACGAATCCCGATACTTTAATCGTACTGGAGGAATTTTTCCAGCCCGCCGGGGATCCGGCGGGCTTTCGCTATGAATCTCCCTTAAATAAAAAACGCAGACTCTTCTGATATGACCGCTCCACCCACACATCGCAGATTTGCCCCGCTTCCAGAAGGAACAGGTTGTGTTCTTCTTCCCTGCCCTGTGTATCTGTCACGGACAGCAGGAGATTCCGAGTCCCATACTGTCCTGTCTGGCATAAATACGCCGAAATATCTTCATCTCCAGTGATCATTCGGCGCAGTTCATCCGATACTTCCTGTGATATTCCCTCGCTTAAATACTGTGCGGCCGTCTCGCCTGTGCCGCTGTACAGCAGTACGCCGCCTACCGCCCTGCCGCTCACGGTGCGGATGCTCCGCTCTCCCATCCCATTCTCATCCACATGCAGCACGACAGGCAGGGCTACATCCAACTCATCATTCAGATTAACCGTGTGCTTTGCCGTACACAGCCACGCCCCGCCCCACAGCGGCAGGGCCATAGCCGCCGCCAGACAGCACGCGGAAATCCTCCTCATGCTTCGTTTCATGTCTCATCGCTCCTTTTTTCTGTGTCTTATATCCTGCACGAACGCCCCCGGGGATCACCCCGGGGGTTCCGTGCTTGATTGTCGGTATATCTTAATACTCGTAGGGAGAAACGTTGACTGTGCAGGAGTCCGCCCTCACACAGCCGCCCTCTCTCTTGATATAGAAAATAGAGAGAACTCATCCCGCTGTTTTTTTAGAACGTGATCCGTTCATAAGTAGCGTTGGAGCCCTTGGCCGGGGCGTCCAGGGAACTCACCACGAAATAGTAGCTCTGACCGATCTCCAGATCGGAGATCGAAACGCCGACGCCCACGTCCAGCGTGTTATAGCTGGATACCAGCGAGCCCCCGTCAGCGATTGTGCCCTGATAGAGCTGGACGTTATACGTACTGGCGGTGGCGGCGGTGGTGATGGTGAAGGACACGTGGGAAGCATCCGCCACAAACTGGGCGCAGGGATTACCGGTCTTGCCGGCAACGGTCTTGGGGAGCAGAACACGGCCGGTAACGGTGGAGAGGGGCGCAATTGCCGCTCTCTCCTGCACCGTCATAATATGGACCTCTTTCAGCCCCTGCGCCGCAAAGGCCGGAGCAGAACCGACCATCATCATACACCCAGCCAAAATCAGGCTTGCAATTTTCTTCATTTTCATCTTTACTTTCCCTTTCTTTTTTACATTGGTCTTAATAGTTTACATATCCCGATACGTCAATCGTGCTGGAGGAATTGTTCCGGATTGCCAGCGTGTAGTACCCGGAGTCTTTAATCTTTATGGCCCTATTGATGCTGCCGCCTGTCACATTGATAAAATGGAAAATCCCATCTGAGTCCACCAGGCCGAAGTCCACACTGGCTGTTTGGGGAAGGTAAGTGGCGTTGATGCTAACAGACTCACCCGCCGCCATGGAGAAGCTAATATCCGCCCCTCTGATTTTCTTTGCGGGAACGGAAACAATAAACTGGTTCGTTGCTCTCTGGATTTCAATGCCTGCCGCCCGTTGAGCCGCCGCTGGCTCCACGGCCTGCGCGTCCACGCAGGCCCCGCTGGCCAGGAGCGCGCAGGACAGCGCCGCGCAGAGCATTTTTTTCATCCGCATGATATTCACCTCCCTTCTCTCTTTATTTTAAGTAAACGCTGATCGGATATGCCCGCGTTCCCTGGCAGGCCGGCTTGACCGGTAAATTCCTGCTCGCCAGCGGCCTTGCTGGACGATCTATATATTTTCCGCCGTTCTGCCCTTGCGCTCAGATCAGCGTTTACTCCGTCTGTATGTCTATTTCGGCCAGTCAACAAACGAAAAGCTTTCGTCTTTATCAAGCTCCACTTTCTCCTGCTCCGTATCTTCAATGGGGATTTCCCAGTTTTTCTCTTTGGGTGGCGGGGCTACCCTGCCTGCCAAAATTCCTATCCCGATCCCTGCCAGCAGCGCCGCAGCTGCTATGGCGGCAGCCCAGCGCTTTTTATGGAAGGGCTTTCCGTTCCTCTCCGCCGGGTCCTTCTGTTGTTCCGCCCACCAGTCCTCCAGCGAGCGCCCGTCGTCCAGCAGGGTGTCCATGGGGACGCCGTACAGCTGGCTGAGCCGTTTCAGGTTTTCGGTGGTGGGCCTGGTCTCTCCCATCTCCCATTTGGAGACGGCCTGGCGGGAGACATCCAGCGTCTCCGCCAGTTCCATCTGGGACAGGCCTTTTTTCTGCCGCAGGCAGGTCAGCTTTTCTTCCAGCTTCATATTCTATTCACTCCTAATCTATATCGGGGCCGGCCAAAAGTAAACCACATCCGGTTTACATGGTGTCAATCCGCGGTTGCATCCCATGCCGCAGGCTGTTTCCATGGGGGGCAACCGCTGGTTGCCCCCCATAAATGGTCTTTATTCTTTTCTTTATTATACCATTTGCACAAAAACAGTCAACACAGCACCGCCCCCCCTCTCCGGCAGTCCGGGGAGGGGAGGCGGCAGACAAAAAAGGCCCGCAGGCGATCGCCTGCGGGCCTTCTTACTTCATATGACGTTTTGATCAGGACACAAATCCGCCGGCCTTGAGGATCTCCAGGGCGCGGGCCTTGTTGTCCTCGGACACGCGGACGATGGGGCCGGTGCAGCCCATGCCGTCCTCGGCGTAGATCTTCTCCTTCCAGAGGGCCTTGACGGCATCCTCCAGGTCCATGACCTCGATGCCGGGGATCTGGGCGGTGACGATCTCCTTGGGAGGGGCCACCACGTCCTCGGCAGGGGCGGCGGCCTTGTTGGCGGCGGCCTTGCGCTCGGAGAGCAGCTTCTCCAGGCCGGCCTTCTCGGCGGCGGCGAACTCGGCGGCGGCCACCTCAAAGACCTTGCCGCGGACCAGCTGGGCGGCATAGTTGATGGCGCCGGCGATGACGGGGGCGCCGGAGGCGCGGGAAATGATCATGACCAGGCGGTCATAGCCCTTGCCGATGCCAGGGCCGTAGCCGTAGCCCACGGCCTCATAGCTGCCGCCGGTGCAGGCGGAGGAGAGCATCTTGGACAGGATGTTGCCGGTGAGGGAGTCGGTGACCATCACGTCGGCGGAGCCCATGAGCACGTCGTTGCCGCGCATGACGCAGCCGCCGTCGGCACGGGCGGACTCGGCGAAGGTGATGGGATAGCCGTTCTCCTTCAGGGTCTTGAGCGCGCCCTCGGTCTGGCGGGCGCCGTCCACGTTCAGGATACCCACAGTGGGGTCGGCCACGCCGCAGGCCTTGGCGGCGATGATGCCGTAGATGGCATTCTTGATCATGCCCTCGATCCGGTCGGTGGAGGAGGTGCCGGTGGTGTTGGCGATGAACATCTCATGGCCCTTGCCGGGGGTGACGGCGCGGCCCACGGTGGACACGCCGATGGGGAACGGATAGTGCATGGTGACAGCGCCGTCCACAGCGCCGGTCTCCAGCAGCTCTTCCATCTTCTTGTGGGCCTCGTCCTCGTCGGCCACGGCCACGGTGGTAACCTCGGGATGGGTGATGGTGCCGATGAAATACACGTCGGCGCCGGCGCGGGCAGCCTTGACGGCGCCCTCCATCACGGTCTCCTCGCCGTGCTCACTGCCCATGGCGGTGACGGCGATCTTGGGCTTGGCGCCGAACGTGCCGGTCTCCAGGCCCTCAGCGATGGCCAGGAAGGTATCGGCAATCAGCTTCTTGGTCTTGTCAGCCATTGTGTCCCCCTCCTTACTCGCCGTCCGCGGCCAGGGTGGCGGCGAACTGACGGAAGGACTCGGCAATGAGCTTCTTGACCTTCTCGGTGGAGACGCCGCCCTCGTCCACTTCGCCGCTGTTCTTGCGGATGACGAAGGACACGCCGTCAAACAGGTTGGTCATGCGGCCCAGGAACAGGGAGCCCTTGCCGATGATCATGGCGGTGTTCAGCTCACCGGCGAGCATCTCGTCACGGGCAGGGCCGATGAAGGGCACGCCGGAGGGGATGTGGCCCTGAGTGGGAGCCCAGCCCACCAGACCGTGCTTGGTCAGGAACTCGGGCATGGCCTTCTTGTCCAGGTCGCCGTTCTTGACGGCCATGGCGGCGATCATCTTGTAGTTGGCCAGGGGCACGTCACCGGCGCCGGCGGGCTTGGTGATGTCGGGGTTCTGCATCTCGGGAGAGTACTTGTCGATGTCGGTGATCTTCAGACCGGCGCGGGCCAGAGGATCAGCCACCAGGGAGCCGATAACGGCCTGAGGAGCGGAGCCGGTGCCCACGGTGTGGCGGCCCAGGATGGACAGGTCGATCTCGGGGTTGACGCCGTCGTTCTGGCTGATGACCACGGCGAAGCCGCCCAGCAGATCCTCCAGAGCGGGCAGGCCCTTCTTCACGTGGTCCTTGCCGTTCATGCCCAGCTTGGCGGTGCAGCCGCCGGCGGTGACGACGACGGTCTTGTAGGTGCCGGCGGCCACCAGGGAGGCGGCCTCCACGATGGCGTGGGCGGGGCCGGCGCAGAAGCCGCGGGTGTCGGAGCCGGTGGCGTTGGCCAGGCCGGCGATCTCAGCGGCCGCCTTGGCGAAGTTGCCGCCGCCGCGCTGGTTCACGTCGCCGCAGGCCTCCTCGCAGCAGTCGATGACGTACTCGACCTCGCCCTTGTCGATGCCGGCGTTCTTCACGGCGTGCAGCAGGGCCAGGACGCTGGAGGACTTGGACACCAGGTTCTCGTGCATCACGTGGGCAGACAGGTTCACGTCAATGTCGTGGGCGCGCTTGACACAACCCACCAACTTGTCGTTGTGATAGAGGCCCTCGGCGTGCTCCTCGTTCACCAGATGCTCGATCTCGGAGAGCTCCACACCATCCACGATGCGGCCGGTCATCTCAGCGTCAAACAGGGGATGATCCACCACGGCCTGCTTGTGCTCGGCCACGAAGGACTTCTCCAGCTTGACCACGTCGAAGCAGTCGCAGATCTGCATCAGCAGCAGGAACTCGGCCTGGGGCATGATCTCGCCGTACTTGCCGTAACGGTCGGTGACGTCGCACTTCAGGTCCACCCAGGTGGAACCCTGCTCCGCCAGCTGGGCGGGAGTCTTGTTGCCGATATAGGTCTGGTTGGGCCAGTAAGCCAGCACGTCCTGGTAGCTGCGCAGGTGGCTGGGCAGTTCCTTGAGGTACTCGCTGTCGGGGTTGACCACCCGCTCGGTGGTCTGGGTGGAGCCATTGTGGATGACCATGTCGGGAGTGTGCACCAGGATGTAGCCGGTACCCTTGACAACACTGTTCATTCTAAATAACCGCCTTTCCATTCATTGGCTATCGTTTTCTTCTATATTTCCGCTTGCACGGTTTCGCTTGCTTCAATAATGCTTTGGAATAAGAGGACCTCTGGGAGATGGAGAAAAGTCCACAAAAGTGGTGACGGAACGCGCCGCGTCCCAGCCACCACTTTTGTGTTAAGCATCGCAATTAGTACTTGCAGTACTGCTCACGGATAGAGGTCATCTCACCGATGATCTCGTCCACGTCCAGCACCATTTCCATCATGCTGACCTGCTCGTCGTATACGGCGGGATCAACTTCATCCTTGATCTCGGGCTCGCACACATGATAAACCTTGAGTCCCAACGAGACTCCAGTCAACGGACCGGCGAAAGTGGGGTCACCTGCGGTGACGGTCTCAGCCGCCAAACCGGAGGCCTCCGCCTCGGAAGCGCCCAGAATAACGATCACGTTCTCAGGGCCGAATTCCTCAGCAAAGTCCTTGACCCGCTTCTGGTTCTCCAGATCCATTGCACCAGCGCTGGTTCACACAAAGCACTCGGTGGAGCTGAACACAACTTCAGCACCAGCGGTCTTCACGCACTCAGCGATAGCAGGACCGGGGATACCGTCACGGTCGCCGATGATGATGGCCTTCTTGCCTTCCAGCATTCCCATGGTGTTTCTCTCCTTCCTTTTAAGATTTATATAGTAGAACGGTGGTTCCGTTTACTAACAAGCGGTGTGGGAAACCTTATTCAGTTTAGATGTTGGCTTCCACCATGGCCTTGACGGCCTCGGGAGTGGCGTCGTCCTTCACGCAGGAGGCGATCTGAGCGCCGTTCTCGTAGATGGCGATCACGGGCAGGCCCAGGACCTTCTGAGCGATGGCCAGGCGGCGGGCCTTGGTGGTGTTCAGGGCGCAGAACTTGATCTTGTCGCCGTACTGATCGGCCAGAGCATGGACGTGGGGCATCAGCGCCTGGCAGGGCACGCAGCCGTCGCCGTAGAAGTCAACGAGGACCTTGCCCTCAGCCTTCAGCACTTCAGCCTCAAAGGTTTCCTTGGTTAATTCTAACATAATTGTGTTCCCCTTTCAATATAATTGTCGCCTTTTATTCAAAAATTCAATAAAGCGGTAGGACGTTCTTACTCGTTGATATACTTCTCAGCCTGCATGGCGGCGATGGCGCCGTCAGCAGCGGCGGTGACCACCTGGCGCAGGCTCTTGACACGGATATCGCCGGCGGCAAAGACGCCGGGGATATTGGTGTGCATGTCGGCGTCGGTCTTGATATAGCCGCGCTCCATGTCCAGCATGCCCTCAAACAGCTTGGAGTTGGGGTTGTAGCCGATGAACCCGAACAGGCCAAACAGGCCGTCGTCGGGATCGGCCTCGATGACGGTCTCCTCACCGGTCTTGACGTTCTTCACGGTCATCTTGTTGAGCAGCTCGTCATCACTGTCCACCTTGGTGACCACGGTGTCCCACATGAAGTGCAGCTTGGGATTGGCAAAGGCCTTCTCCTGGATGCTCTTGGCGGCGCGCAGCTCGTCGCGGCGGTGGATGATGGTGACCTTGCGGGCGAACTTGGTCAGGTACATGGCCTCTTCCACGGCGGAGTCGCCGCCGCCCACCACATAGACCTCGAAATCCTCGAAGAAGGAGGCGTCGCAGGTGGCGCAGAAGGAGATGCCCTTGCCCATGAACTTGGCCTCGTTCTCACAGCCGATGGGCTTGGGGAAGGCGCCGGTGGCCACGATGACGGCCTTGGCCTTGTACTCGTTCTTGGCGCTCTTGAGGACCTTCACGTCGCCGTCCAGCTCCACGCTGATGATGGTGTCGCTGGCGCGCTCAGCGCCGAACTTCTTGGCCTGCTCGGTCATACGGGCGATGAGGCTGGGGCCGCTCTCGCCCTCCACCTGCTGGCCGGGGTAGTTCTCGATCTCGTCGGTGATGGCGATCTGGCCGCCATCCTTGCCCTTTTCGATGATGAGGGTGCTCAGACGGCTGCGGCCGGCGTACAGGCCGGCGGCCAGGCCGGCAGGGCCGGCACCCAGGATGATTACGTCATAGATCTTGTCCATTTTGATTCGTACCTCCTATCAAATTTCTTCTTATCTCATGCCGCGGGCAGGTATGTGGGAGGCGGACATGACATTCTTTATAAAAGCAGTCAAATTGCCTGAAAAGAATTTTCCCCCGCCACACGCCTTTATTGAAACGCTCTATCTTTCGTGGTGATTCTATAATGCTTTCGTCGGAAAGTCAAGAGGATTTTTGAGTCAGAAGCTGGAAAAACAAGCCTCAAATCACGGTTATTAAAAAGAAAAATGAATAATCATCTTGATTATATTTGATTGGGAAGGTATAATGAGTTTGAAAATATTTTGGATCCCTTTTATAGACTTATTAGTTCAATTTTTGTTCGTGCTGCATAATGTGCGCTCTGCCGCATCATTGTCCGCCAACCATGGATTTTCAGAGGAGGAATCGCTATGTCCAGGCCCCCTTACGGTGCCGAGCAGCGCAACCAGATCTTTGCCTGCTTTATCAACGCCGCCAGTGAAATTATGGAAAACGAGGGAATGGAAGCTCTGACGCTCCGCCGCGTGGCCAAGAAAGCGGGCTACAACAGTGCCACGCTCTATAACTACTTTAAAGACCTGGACCACCTGGTGGTATATGCCTCCATGAAGTACTTTGAGGATTATAACCGGAATCTGGCCCGCTACCTGGCTGACGAGACCGATGACTTTCAGCGTTTCCTGTTCATGTGGCGCTTTTTCTGTGCCTCCGCCTTCCGCCATCCTCACGCCTATTATAACCTTTTTTACGGAAAGTACAGCGGCGAGCTCACCGAGATCATTCAGGAATACTATGAAGTCTTTCCCGAGGAGCTGGGTGAGCTGGATGACAGTGTGCTGGAGATGCTGACCTGCGGCTCCCTGGTGGAGCGAAACTGGGGCGCGCTGCGTCCCGTTCTGGCCAAAGGGAATTATACCGCCGAGGAGCGGGCCTACATCAACGAGATCATTCTCTACTGCTTCAAGGAATTGCTGACCCAGAAGATCCAATACGGCCACGCGCTGGACAACCAGACCCTGATCGAACGGCAGCTGAGCTATATCCATCTGCTGCTCAAGATGTAAACTGTCTGTTTTAAACGCAAAAGTACATTTTTTGTTTCAAATTCATATAAATACTCTCGGGTTTACCGGCATTTTACCTCTCGCTTTGTTATAAATCAGACGTTATATCCATTGACATGCCCGCGGTGTATAAGGTAGAATATCCTTGTTAAAGAAATAACGATCTTCCGTTTCAAATTGAAAGAGAGGTTTCGCTATGCGGGTTTTTGAAACTAACGTACAGCAGCTCAAGGACAGCGTTCTGCGGGAGGTAGCCTCCCTGGCCTGGGAGGACCGCCTGGCCTCCGGTATTCTGGATATCCCCGAGAAGATCATTCCCGGTCCCAAGGCCACTATGCGCTGCTGCATCTATAAGGAGCGGGCCGTAGTCTCCAGCCGTGTCAAGATGGCCATGGGCGGCGACCACACCAACCCCTGCGTGGTGGAGGTCATGAGCGTGGCCTGCGACGAATGCCCTGTCACCCAGATGACGGTGGGCCCCGCCTGCCGCGGCTGCATCGCCACCCGCTGCGTCCACGCCTGTCCCAAGGACGCCATCCACGTGGTGAACCACCGGGCTGAGATCGACCATTCCAAGTGCATTCTGTGCGGCAAGTGCCTCAACGCCTGTCCCTACGGCGCCATCATCAAAAACCTGCGGCCCTGTGAGCGGGGCTGCAAGGTGGGCGCCATCTCCATGGGCGAGGACAGGAAGGCCAGTATCGACTACAGCAAGTGCATCTCCTGCGGCACCTGTACTTACCAGTGCCCCTTCGGCGCCATCATGGATAAGTCCTATATCGTGGATGCCATCGAGACCCTGCGCGGCGCCCAGAAGTGGGACTACCGCGTCTACGCCGTTCTGGCTCCTGCCATCATGGGGCAGATCGCTCCCGCCACTCTGGGCCAGCTGGTCACCGGACTCAGGCAGGTGGGCTTCCACGCCGTACGGGAGGTGGCCCTGGGCGCCGACATGACCGCCCAGGCCGAGGCCAGCGAGCTGCTGGAGAAAAAGGTCCTCACCACCTCCTGCTGCCCCGCTTTCGTGGACTATGTGGAAAAGAATTTCCCCCAGATCGCCGACCGCGTCTCCCACACTCCTTCCCCCATGGTGATGATCGGCAGGCACATCAAGCAGCAGGACCCCAAGGCCAAGGTCATCTTCATCGGGCCCTGCGTGGCCAAGAAGAAGGAGTTCCAGCTGGGCAAGACCATGGGCGCCATCGACTGCGTTCTCACCTTTGAGGAGCTCTATCCCCTGCTGGAATCCAGGGGCATCGACATCACCACCCTGGAGGAAGCCCCGCTGGACGAGGCCAGCGGCTACGGCCGCGCCTTCGCCAGCAGCGGCGGCGTGGCCGCCGCCGTGGCCCAGGCCCTGAAGGAGCTGGGCGTCAAGCCGGAGGATTTTCAGCTCAACGCCGCCGCCTGCAGCGGCATCGACGCCTGCAAGGCCGCTCTGTTCAAGATGTCCAAGGGCATCGGCGATGTGAACCTCATTGAGGGTATGGCCTGCGAGGGCGGCTGTGTCCAGGGCGCCGGCATCCTGGTCCGCAGCCCCAAGAACCAGGCAGAGGTGGCCAAACACGTAAAAGAGGCCGGCGATAAGTCCATTGCCGCCGCGGTGGAGGCGGCCGAATAAAGATCCCGCTGCATGGATCAAAAAGCCCTGATGGGATATCCCATCAGGGCTTTTTCGCACTTATCGCTATGAAACAGGGCCGAAGTCCCGGGCGGGCAGCAGCACCAGCAGCGCCCGGCCCAGCACACACCGCCGGTCCACCACGCCCAGCCGCTCATCCCGGCTGTCGGAGGAGTGGTTGCGGTTGTCCCCCATGACGAAGATATGCCCCTCAGGCACGGTCACCGAAGTGATGGACTCATTGGGATCGGCAGGCCGCTCCATAGGCTCGTTGAGGTAGGGCTCGTCCAGTACCGTGCCGTCCACCGTCACAGTGCCGGCGTCATAGTCAATATCCACTGTCTGTCCCTCTATGGCGATGACCCGCTTGACGATGGGCCCCGTTACCCTGCCGAAGGGCTTGGTCAGCACCACCACATCCCCCTGTTTGGGGGTATACCCCAGGCTCTGAAGGAGCAGCATGTCCCCGTCCCGCAGGGTGGGGACCATGGAGCTGCCCTCCACCCCCACCACTCTCCCCACCAGGGAGAAGGTAAGGATGAGCAGCACCAGGGCCATCACCAGCGCCTGGAGCCAGAAGTACAGGTCCAGCTTCAGCGCCTCCCCGTCCCCCAGCTTTTCCTCCTGCTCCGGAGCCTTTGCTTCCTCCATGCCGGTCCTCCTCTCCGCCTTATCCATCCAGCAGGGCCCGCCGGACCGAGGCGTCCTCCGCCAGATATTCGCCCTCCCGGCCATGGCAGGTGAAGAGCAGGATCTGCCGCCGCTGCGCCAGCTCCCGCAGGGTATCCAGGGCCAGGGCCATCCGCCGGTCGTCAAAATTGGCCAGGGCGTCGTCCAGCACCAGAGGGGCCGGCTCCGCACCGGGCATGGCCAGCTCACAGATGGCCAGCCGCACGGCCAGATAGAGCTGGTCGGCAGTGCCCTGGGACAGGGTGAGCACCCGCCGGGGCAGCATGGCCCCCTTCTCCTCGGCCAGGGCCTCAAACTCCCTGGTCAGGGTGACCTTGTCGTATTTTCCGCCGGTGAGCCGCTCCATCAGCTCTCCCGCCCTCCGGTTCAGGCCGGGGGCAAACCGCTCCTGCAGCGCCCGGTTGGCCCGGTCCAGTCCTTCCAGCGCCAGAGAAATGGCATCGTACTCCCGCCGCCGCTCCTCCAGCTCCTCCCGGGCTTCCTCCCGGCGCTCCCGGGCCTGAGCCGGGTCCCCCAGGGTCTTCAGTTCTCCCCGGGCCATGGCCTGTACGCTGGCAAGGCGGGTGATCTCCCCCTCCACGGCGGACAGGCGGGCAGCGGTGTAGGCCGCGTCGTACCGGGGGGTGACCAGGGGCGCCTCGCCCCGCTCCTGGGGCCGTGGCAGCCGGCTGGCCAGTTTTTCCGCTCCCTCCCGCCGGATGACCGCCTGCTCCAGCTTCTCCCGGAACAGCAGCGCTCTGGACAGGGCGGCCGACACCGTAGCCCCGTCCCGGACGTCGGGGGCGAAGCTGCGCACCTGGGCCAGGACACGGCCCTTCCGCCGCTCCCGCTCGGCGATGAGCCGGGCCTGCTCGTCCTCGGCCCGGGCCAGCTTTTCCCTGGCCTCAGCCGCCCGGTCCCACCGGGCGGCGTACTCCTCCGCCCGGCGCAGGATGTCCTCCGGTCCGGCGGCGCCATAGCGGCCGAGAATGCTTCGGCGCTCCTCATCCAGCCGCTTTCTCCGGACGCGCTCCCGCAGCGCCGTGACGGTCACAGCAGCCACAACAAGAGCGCCGCCCGCCGCCGCGCACACCGCCCGGTACTCCGGCAACAGCATTGCGCCGGCGGTCATCAGTGCAAGTCCGGCCGCCAAAAGCGCCCCGCCGGGGATCAGAGTGCCGGCAGGCAGCTTTTCCCGCAGGGCCTGTTTCTGCCTGAGCTCCTCCACGGCCTGCTCCGCACTTCTGCGGGCCTCCTCGGGTTCCATATCGGGAAAACAGGAGTCCACAGCAGCCTCAGCAGCCTGGGAAGCCTGGGCCCTGGCGGCCTCCCGCCGCTCCTCAGCCTCCCGCACGTCCCGGTCCAGGGCACGGATATCGCTCAGCTCCTCCTGGGCACGGCGCAGGGTCTCCCGGTCGGGTGTCTCGCCGTGGCGGCCCAGTTCGGCGCGGATGGCCTCCTCCTGGGCTCTGGCCTGGGCCAGTTCGCCCTGAGCCTGCTCCCAGGCCGCCCGGCGGCTCTCCTCGGCGGCATACCGGTGGGCGTCCAGCTCCTGCCTGAGGAGGGTCTGCTCCCGTTCCAGCTCCTCCAGCGCCCGTGCGCTCTCCTCGGCGCTGCGGTGGGCCCGCTCCTGCCTGGCCAGGTCGCCGCTGAGCTCCTGGACCTCCTCCTCCAGCCTGGGGATGAGGCCGGTCTTATTGTGCCTGCGGCGGTTGAGCCACTCCCGCAGGCGGCGCTCCACCTGGGAGCTGGATACGTCCTCTTCTCCGGAGGAGACCAGCGCGGAGATCCGCTTTTCCAGCGCCGGGGCGCCGTCCACCGCCGCGGCTCCCTGTCCCACGAAGGCGGAGCGCTCAAAGACCTCCCGGGGGGCACCCAGCAGCACCTCGCCCGCGTTCTCCCCGGTGAGCGCCGGGATGGGTTCTCCGGTGAGGGCATCCACCGCCTCGAATTTTCCAAAGGGCACCGTCCGGTTCTGGCTGCGGCGGAGGACGATGTCCCGCCCCTGCCACTCCAGCTCCATCCGGCCCTCCATGGCCGCGCCGCTCCAAGGCTGGTAGCGGTTCTTCTCCGCGATGAAGCCCTGTTTATCCCGCTCTTTGGTGGGGATGCCGTAGAACATGGCCCGCAGGAAGGCCGACCACGTGGATTTGCCCCCCTCGTTGGGGGCCTGGATAATATTGAGCCCCTCCCCCAGCTCCAGAGTCTCGTTACTGAGCTTGCCGAAGGCAGCCGTCATCTTTTTGATCTTCATCGCGGGTCCTCCCGATTCTCCAGCGCCGCCAGCCCAAAGCGGACGGCCAGCTCCACCGCCGCGCGGGCCTCGTCATCGGCGGCTTCCTCCAGGCGGCGGCGCATCTCCCGCAGGAACAGGCCGGTCAGGGTGTCCTCCTCCGCCCGGTCCCACAGGTCCCGCCGCACATGGGTCTTATCCCGCACCGACACGCTGTAATAGCGGGGGGCGGCCATGGCCTCCAAAGCCTTCAGGTCCAGGGGCTCCATCCCCCGCTCTCCGGTGAGCAGGATGCGGCACAGGTCGCCGCTCTCCCCCTCCGGCAGGGCCCGGGCCAGCGCATCTGCCGGGTCCTGCCCGGTGACGTCCACCTCCCGGATCAGATACCGCCTGCCGCACAGGGGCACGAAGGTCAGCTCCGCGCTCCCCCGGTCCACTATTCCGCACAGCACACCCTTGTCCCCCAGCTCGTCAAAGCCCCGGCCCTCGGGGCAGCCGGGATAGGCCCATACGGTGCTCCCCGCCCGTTCCGGACCGGTCAGGGCGTGGATGTGGCCAAGCGCCAGGTAGTCCAGGCCGCTGGCGCGGATATCCTCCTCCGGGATGGGGCCGTACCGGCTCTCGGCCGCCGTCTCGCCGTGGAACACACCGATGTGAATTTTCCCGTCCGCCGGGGCGGAAAAGCCCTCCAGCACCCGGTCCTCCCGGAAGGGAGCGGTAAACGCCCCTCCGTGGACCACACAGGAAAGCTCCGGCACCTCCACCGCCTCCGGGTCAGCGCCCCGGAAGATATGTACGTTCTGCGGCCAGCCGCTCCCGGCGTAGGGAGAGCGCTCGGACCAGAAGTCGTGGTTGCCCGGGGCGATGAACACCCGGCCCCGGATGCGGCCCAGGGCCTGCTCCAGGGCCTCCAGCGTCTCCTTATATACCTCCGCCCTGTCAAACAGGTCGCCGGACAGGAGCACCAGGTCGGCCTCCTGCCGGTTAGCCAGATCGGCCAGGCGGAAAAGCAGCTCCCGCTGCTCGGCCCGGCGCCGGGCGGCGTGCTCCGGCGGCAGGGCGCGGAAGGGGGCGTCCAGATGGAAGTCCGCCCCATGGATCATACGTATCATGCCTCATCCTCCTCCAGCGGCGGCATCCGGCGCCGCTCCACCGGGCCCCACTCGGGCAGCGGCAGGCGCTGCATGGCCCCGAACACCCGGGTCTTGAGCTGTGGGTATCGCTTGCCCAGCTCGGCCACCAGCTCCTTGACCTCCTGCCGGCGGGTATACCCGTCGGCGGGGCAGGGATTGTGCAGTACCGGCAGGCCCTCCCGCTCCGCCACGTTGCGGATGTGGCCCTCCCCGCAGTAGAGGAGGGGCCGGATCTGAGTCACTCCGGTCCGGTCCAGAAAGGTCACCGGCTGGAAGCAGGAGAGCCGCCCCTCATAGAAAAGGGAGAGGAAGAAGGTCTCCACCGCGTCGTCAAAATGGTGCCCCAGGGCGATCTTGTGGATATCCCGCTCCAGCATGGCGTTGTGCAGCGCACCCCGCCGCATCTTGGCGCACATGGAGCAGGGATTCTTCTCCTTACGGACGTCGAAGATAATGTGGGCGATCTCGGTGCGGATCACGGTATAGGGCACACCGATCTTCCGGCAATAGGCCTCCACCGGGGCAAAATCCATGCCGGTGCCCATATTCAGAGTGATGGCCTCCACCGTGAAGGGCTGGGGATAGAACTCCCGCAGCTTTGCCAGGGCGGCCAGCAGCACCAGGGAGTCCTTTCCTCCCGACACCCCCACCGCCAAGCGGTCGCCGCTGTGTATCATGTCATAGTCCTCCACGCAGCGGCGGACATAGGATAATATCTTGTCCATGGGACGCCTCCCCATTCAAGCGCAAACTTTTCACGCGTTTTAATTTGAAAATCGAAATGGAGCATTCAAGAGATTGAGTGAGCTTTCAGCCGAATTCAAGAGCTTTTTACTTTATAAATAAAAATGTTGCAAAAACGCCTTGACACCGCTGAAACGGTGTAATATAATGCAACATGCTCCGCCCGTAGGTTCTATTCTACACGCGGGGCACCTGTTCTGTAAAGCCAAAATTCAGCATAGATTTTGAAAAGCAATTGGAGGTTTCACCATGTCCACTTTTATGGCTAACAAGGGCAATATCGTCCGCAAGTGGTATATCCTCGATGCGGCCGGCAAGCCCCTGGGCAAGACCGCCGCTGCCGCCGCCACCCTGCTGCGGGGCAAGCACAAGCCCGAGTACACTCCCCATGCCGACTGCGGCGATTTCGTGGTCATCATCAACGCCGAGAAGGCCGTTCTCACCGGCAAGAAGCTGGAGCAGAAGTACTATCGCACCCACTCCGGCTACCCCGGCGGCCTGAAGGAGACCAAGTACCGCCTGCTGATGCAGGACAAGCCCGAGCTGGCCATGAAGCTGGCTGTCCGCGGCATGATGCCCCGCAACATCGTGACCAAGGACTCTCTGACCCGCCTGCACATCTACCGCGGCGCGGAGCACCAGCAGACCGCTCAGAAGCCCGAGCCCTGGGCTTTCAACTAAGCAGGAGGTAAAGAAGACATGTATAAGAGCAAGAAGCCTTATGTTTACGGCACCGGCCGCCGCAAGTCCTCCGTGGCCCGTGTTCATCTGTTCCCCAACGGCACCGGCTCCATCACCATCAACGGTCGCGACATCGACGAGTACTTCGGCCTGGAGACCCTGAAGCTGCTGGTCCGTCAGCCCCTGGTCACCACCGACACCCTGGGCAAGGTGGACATCGTTGCCACCGTCACCGGCGGCGGCGTCACCGGCCAGGCCGGCGCCATCCGTCACGGTGTGGCCCGCGCCCTGCTGAACGTGGATCCCGAGTTCCGCGCCGCCCTCAAGAGCGCCGGCTTCCTCACCCGCGATCCTCGCATGAAGGAGCGCAAGAAGTACGG
>JALEZN010000005.1 GCA_022772585.1 Clostridiales bacterium | reverse complement strand
GGGGTTCGGTCTGCCTATGGTCGGGGATATTGGGATACCCCCTTTCGATGCTGTGTCTCTCTCTTTTTATACAGCAGGCAGGCCGCCGCCATCAGGCCCAGGCCGCCCAACGTATACCAGTGAGTGCCCATCCCGCCGGTCTGCGGGAGCTCATAGAAGGGAGTGTTGACGAAATCCGCGGGGTGTGTACCGCCGTCTGCAATAGCTCCCTTGGCGATATATCCCTTTTCTCCGTTGACCGTAGTCTGATAGCCCTCAGTGCTCAGCTCCGTCACCTCAAAATAGGTTCCGGCGGGTAACCCCTTAATCAGGGCCGTCTCTCCGTTCTTCAGCTTGATGACGCCGCCGCTTTTGACGGTTCCATAGCCCGCTACGGTACCATCTTCCGTTCTCTCATAGCTGTAAGTACCATTCAGCGGGCTTCCGTTTGCACCCGTCAGCAGCTCCACCTTAAACTCATACTCCACATCGCCCAGGCCCGCGGCGTCGCCGCCCAGGGTCTTGCCGATCTGCAGCTGGCCGATATCCCGCTCCGTGGTGGCGCTGGACACGCTGGGCAGGGTGAAGCTCATGTAGCAGGTGGAGCCGGTATCGCCGCGCTCGGTGTAGAAGAAGGACAGCGTGTGCTGGCCGGAGGAACCGTTGGGCAGATAGTCCCGCAGGTTCACATATTCACCCACAGAGCTGTGGACGCCGCCGATGTCACAGATCAGCCGATTGTCCAGAAACACCCACAGATCATCATCGCCGAAGAAGGTGTACTCCAGCGGCCCCACGTAGTCCTCCGTCAGACTGAAGCTCAGGGCGAAGTTCATGCCGAAGAACCAGTTGTGGGCGCGGCCGTCGTCACCGACCGGAAAATCTGCTGCGTTGCTCGACCATCCACTCGTTGGATTGCCGCCCTCCACAAAACCCTGAAACTTGCCGGGATTGCCGTAAGCGCCCCACAGGGCGTCAGTCCGGCTGGCCGCCGGATCCATCGGCCAGAAGTTGTTGGTATAAATGTGGGTGTGCGTTTTTCCGGTGTATGGCGAGGGATTAAAGAAATACTGCAGACCGCTAAGCGTGTTTTGCTGGCCGTTGGAGTTTGCCAACGTGGCAGCGCTGAGGGTGTAGGTGTCGCCCACCCGGTCAAAGGTCAGAGAGCTGTCGGCATAGGTCTGCTTGCCGATGGCGTCGCCATCGTTGAACAGCTTGGGGGCCACGATCCACTCATTATAGCGGATGGTACCGTCGGAGTTCAGGCCCGCCGCAAGTCCGAAAGTTGTACCGCCATAATTGCTGTTTTTGGTGTTGTACTTATTCAGTGTACCGCCATCAAATTGGTAAAGGGCCATGCCGGTACCGCAGTTGGCGTTGCCGAAAGCCAGCACATCGGCAGCGGAATCCCATGTTCGCTGGCCGTTCAGGCTGGTGCCATAGTTTTCCTTGCTGTTGATGCCGGTGATGCCGGTACGCCAGCGGCCGTCAGCGTTCTGTCCGCTGGAAATATTGTAGTCGTAGAACGTGGTGCCGTTGTAATAATCGCCTGTGCTGGAATCGGACACCAGGCGGATCACCGCGCCGTCGTTGATGAGGATGGTCTTCTCCCCTGCCTGACCGGCCTCGTTGGTAAAGGTGATGTCCGCACTGTAGGTGTAGATCTCCCAGTCAGCCCGGTTGGTACTGGAAGCGCTCTTTCCGGGCTTGAGCACCCAGATCTCCTTCAGCGTGTAGCTCTCGTTGTCCTTGAGCTTGTTGAAGTAGTACAGCCCCGGCGATTCCTCATAGCGGAACGTGCCGTCCGCATACATCCGGGTCAACTCAGTAGTGGTCTTGACCTGGTAGAGCTCCGTGGCAACACCGGCATTCTGGTCAGTATTCCGGCCAATACCCTCCAAATAGATGTTCCGGGTGGCCATGCTGCCGCCGTTGGTGGGCAAAATACCTCCAGACGTGTCGATGACCTTAAGAGGATCGCTGCCGCTGGTGGCAAACCGGGGAATATTGGCGTAATACTGCACAGTGAAGCCCGGGTTGGCCTTAGTGGCCGTCACCTCAATGGGCTGGGTGATGTTTTTGATGGTGAAGGTGGTGTTGCCGCCCGCCTGGGTGCTCTCCACTTCCACCGGTTCCCCGTTCACGCCCCGGCAGCTCCAGAGCACGCCGTCGGCGTTGCGCACGGTAACAGTGACCTCGCCGCCGTTCAGTGCATACTGTGGTACCATCCCGCTGAGCTCACCGTCGGAGTAGACGGAATGGGTATCGTCCACCACCCTGACGGACCAGAAACGGTTGCCGGACATCTCCTGGCTGCCGGCAGTGTACTGACTGGGGATTTTCCCCTGGAATGCCGCCGGGTTATCAGGAAGGTAATAAACGCTGTAATCAATATCGCCGCTTGTCACGTAGCTCAGGCCAATGGCCCAGGAGCCGTCGGAAAGCCGCTCTCCGCCGCCGTCTGTCCAGAATTCTTTTTCCAAATCATACCTGCCGAGCTGATGCGCCAGTACGCTGGTACCGCCCACCGTACTGGAATACAGGGCAGACCGGAAACCGAAGGGCGCCAGCACGCTCTCTGCCTGGGAAGAGGTGATGAAGTGGCGATAATTGTCACTCGATTTCAACAAATCCGGGTTTTTGTAATACGGCGTGGTGGTGCCCACATTCTGCCACTGGCCATCCAGGAACACCATGAAGTAAACGGTCTTGTTGACCCTCTCACCCAAATGATCAGCCACCGGCATAACGCGCAGCTTCCGGGTGACGTTGGTAAGGCTGAATGTGACGGTCCCGTCGCCATGATCTGTACCGCCGGCAACGGTCCCCCATCCATCATCCACACACTGCCACACAGCGCCGCTGTTTTCAGGCAGGGCTTTTACGGTGACTTCGGCGTTCCCACCGGTCCGAATGGTCTGGGTCCCGGGGATGGCATCCCCCTCCGCATAGGCCAGATGGTTCGGGTCGTAGACAGAGACGGTGTAGAACTCACTGCCGCTGATACCCACAGAGCCCAGCGTACTGCTCAATTTGTTGTTGGTATTGGCAGGCAGGAAATACACGTTGTAGCCGGACCTCTGATCCTCGTTTCTGGCCAGCGGGATCAGCGCCGCGTTGCTCTTGGCTGTGTCGGTATAAGACTGTGTATCACAGTGCAGATTGGCGTCCTTATCCGTTTCCTTCCGCTGATAGGCGATCTGCAGGGCCGCGTTGGCCGCACTGGGGTCGAAGCCGTAAGCGCCCAGTATAGACGCTGCCTGGTCAACGGTGATGCAGTCGCGGTTCGTATTTGTCCAGCCAGCGGCATCAGCAGGGGCGTACCAGCCGGTCTTGGTGGCGCCCACGCAGGTCCATGCCCCGTCGATATAGACGTAGTAGTCCACCGGCAGGCTGTCAGGCCCCACGTCCGTGGGATTGGTCACGGTGCGCGTCACCAGATTGCCCACCACGGAGAAGCTGCTCTGGGTGTGGGTAAAGCTGGTGCTGCCCTCCGCAGGGTATTCCGTCTCCGCGTCCAGCAGTTCCGTTCCTTCCTCCGCAAAGTGGATGGACTGGCAATTGACTTCCTCGCCGGTCTCCACCGGCTCGTCATAGGTAATGGTCACGGACACGGGGGCCGCCGGCTCCACTGTCTCACCGTCCAGCAGGAATTGGATGTCGAAGAACCGGGCAAAGAGCACCTGCTCCGCCGTCTCCGCCTGCCGGTCCGCCAGAGCGGCCACTGTCTGGTCATAGTAGGTCTGGTATTCCTCACTGCCAGGAAGGATCTCGCGCACCTCCAGCGTCACGCCCTCCGGCAGGACTGCCTCATCCCCGAAGGCGACGCTGACTGTATAATCCGCGCCGGTATGGGTCAGCTCATGCAAAGCCGGTCTCTCTGCCGTCAGGCAGGAATCGTCATGGCTGTGCTCTTCCTGAACACAGATCAGGTTCCCGTCCGCATCATAGCAGCCTGCGCTGTGGGTATGCTCCTCCAGACCGCAGAGATACTCAGGCACGGGGCTCTCCGCTGCCGTCAGACAGGAAGCATCATGGCTGTGCTCTTCCTGAACACAGATCAGGTTCCCGTCCGCATCATGGCAGCCTGCGCTGTGGGTATGCTCCTCCAGACCGCAGACATATTCCGGCGCGCTCTGCGCGCCGGAAGCGGGGGCGCCCCCGCTGTCTGTACCGCCGCCCTCTGCATCGGACCAGCAGTCCTCCGTATGGATGTGCTCTTCCAGCGTACAGACCAGCACCTGCACTTCTTCCCCATCACCCTCGGGTGTAATAAAGCACGCATCGGTGTGCTGATGCTCCAGCACCTCCGGCTTTCCGCAGATCAGGGGGCCGTCCGCCTCCTCAGATGCCCCGTCAGCCGGTTCATCCGTCTCTCCGCGGCACTCCTCGGTATGGGTATGGAGCTCCACTTCCTCCATATCGCAGACCAGCGTCCGCTGTGTCTCATAACAGGAGTCGTCGTGGATGTGTCCCTCGGTCTCATCCAGGTCACAGATCAGGGTGCCGTCCACGTCATAGCAGTCCTCCTCATGGACATGAGGCTCCTCCTCTTCCATGCCGCAGATGAGCACCTGCTCATCCTCATAGCAGGATTCGTCGTGGACATGTTCCTCGATCTCAGGCAGTGTGCAGATCAGGTCCCCATCCGCGTCATAGCAGTGGTCATCATGGGTGTGTACCACAAAATCGGCGTATCCGCAGATCAGATTCCCGTCCTCGTCCCGGCAGTCCTCCGTGTGCTGGTGGATGCCCAGCGTCTCCGGAGAACAGTTCAGGACCGGCTGCGGAGCAATGAGCCTTGTCTCATAGCACTCGCCGCCGTGCTGATGCTCCTCCAGTCCGCACCGGGGCGTCCGCTCCATGGTGATGGCCGGAAGGATCAGCATATATGTGGTGACAAACACCACCACAGCGGCCAGAACAAGCACAATCCGCTGCCAGTTCTGGCGCCGGTTTTGTTGATTCAGAAAGTCCGCAGCCTGCCGCTGCATCGAAGCATTCATAGTATCCCCTTCTCTCTCAAGGACAGTTTCCTATGAGCTTATCGGCCCACCGCACCCAGTGCGGACAGGGGCCATACACGGAAAACGATCTTTCCCACCACCTGCTCCTGAGCCACGCAGCCCACGGCCGTGCTGCGGCTGTCCACCGATGTGGAACGGTGGTCTCCCATCACGAAGCACCGCCCGTCCGGCACCTGGTAGGGCAGTTCGATATCGCATTCGCCCAGGGCCGGTTCTTTGACATAGGGCTCGTCCAGCGGCCGGCCGTTGACCGACACAGCGCCGTTCTCGTCCATATCCACCCACTCGCCCGCCTGGGCAATGACCCGTTTGACCAGAATCTTGTTGTTGTAATAGAACGCGATCAGGTCGCCGCTCTCGAACCGGGACCCCTTGACCGAGATCACGATATCCCCGTCGTGGAGCGTGTCGGCCATGGAGGAGCCATAAATCTGCAGCACCGGCAGCAAAAGCACGGCCACCAGCACAGCCGCAGCGGCCACCGTAATCAGCGAGTAGATGGTGCTGCGCAGGACCCTGCCATAGCGGCGGCGGTATTTCTCCCGCCCCAGTTCCGCCTCCAGCTGTTCCCGGGTGGGGGCGTCATTGATCTGCCTTTTTTTCGTCATCCCTGCATCTGCTCCGGCTTATGCATGGCCAGCAGCTCCCGCAGCCCGGCGTGGGCCGCATAAAAGTCCTCCAGCTTCCGGGAGACTTCCTGCCAGTAGGACTCGGCCTCCTGCCGCGCCTGGGCAGTCACACGGTCGTGCTCCTCCCGTGCTTCCGCCTCCAGGGTCCGGCATTTCTCCTCCGTCTCCCGCTCCATGCTGCGGCATTTCTCCTCCGCCTCGGCAATGCGCCGCTCCGCACGGGCCCGGCTCTCCTGTTCCAGCTGGGCACAGACCGACTCCTGCCTGCCGCTCATCTCCCGGATATTCTCCAGATACTGCTCTGCGGCGGCCTGGGCCGCGTCAAACACACCGTTGAGGCGCAAAGATGCCTCGGCGATGGAGCCCGCCTCCTGAAGGCAGATCCGGCGCTCCTCAAATCTGGCACGCAGCTCCGTCAGCTCCGCCTGCAATTCTTCATTCTTCCTGCTCTGGTCGATCAGCAGCTCCAAAAGCTCTTCCCGTCTCAGCTTTCTCAGGTCTTTATCCGTCATATTCTCATCCCCGTGTCTCAACATGATTGCCGCAGGCGGCCTTTACCGCCCGCACCGGCGGAGCTTACAGCTTCAGCGCCTTTGTGGGACATCCCTCCACGCATTTCCCGCAGAGGATGCACTCGGTCCCGTTCTCCCTGCTTCTGGCATTGGTGGTCATATCCACCTCCATGGGACAGACCCTTTTACACATACCGCAGGAGATGCATTTTTCCGTATCCACCGTCACGCGGATACGGGAAAAGTAGCTGGCCGGCTTTAGAAATACCGTCACCGGGCACACATATTTGCAGAATGCCCGGTTATCTTTGAGCGCCGCTGCCAGAATGATCCCCACCGCGTAATAGATGATATTGCCGGCCACAAAGCTCCGGAACATGACCGTTTCCAGATCCGGTATCCGAAACAGGAACAGCCCGGCCACGAAAAGCAGTGAGCCGCAAAACACGATGTACCGTATGTATCCGAGCTTTTTCCGGGGGCCCCGGGGCGTCCGGTAGGGCAGCAGATCGAAGACCATGGCGCTCCAGCAGGCGTATCCGCACCAGCCCCGCCCAAAAAAGAATGGGCCGGCGATCTTGGCTACGGCATAGTGGATGGTGGCTGCCTCAAACACCCCGGAAAAGAGGTAAAACCAGAATCCTTCGATCTGCATGTTTTCCCGGCAGATCAGGCCCAGGTATACCAGCATATACAGTCCCACGCTGAACTGGACCACCAGCCGGGCGTACCTGTAATGCCGGATATACAGCACCAGGCCCAGGGCAATGCACCCGCCGATGTAGGTAAAGTTGAAAAAATAAAAGATGTTTCCCAGCCACAGCCACAGCCCGACGGCAATGCTCTCAAAGGCCATAAACATCACCAGAGGCGCGGCATACTTTTTTTGCTCCTTCATTTCCGCCCCATTCCCGGGTACAGGTTACATTTTTTGTTTTGCCCGTGCATTTTCTGTTTATTATGTATCTTTTCCAACATTTTAACTCAAAAATCGACTGTTTTTAAGTGTTTTTATTATATCTCCGTCATCTTGGTAAATCAATGTTTAAATAAGTATCTTCATCATTTTTTACATTTTTACTGTTTGTTCCATTTCCCGGGGCCACAGGTGAGGCCATACCGGGCCGTCAAAGAAAAGAGGCGGTACGTGCTGCGTACCGCCCTCCCTTCATAATAACAGTGGGACGGCAAAGATTTTGCCGCCCCACTGTTTTGGGGTCTGCTCATTTTTTCCTGCCTGTTTCAACATGCAGCCGGGCATCACACGTGATTGACGGCCTTCAGCAGCGAGGAAACTCTCTTCTCCTGTTCCAGCTTTTCAAAACCTGCCTCATCCACGCAGATCAGAGCGCCAAAGGCGCATGCCCGGACACAGGCCGGCGCCATGCCGCTTTCCAGCCGGACGAAGCAGCCGTCGCACTTGACCAGCTTGCCATCCAGAAGATCAAACCGGGGGATCCCGAAGGGGCAGGCCATGGCGCAGCTGTGGCAGCCGATGCACTTGCTTCTGTCATACACGGTCATTCCCGTCGCCAGGTCTTTCTGCAGGCAGCCGGTGGGACAGCCCGCCACACAGGGCGCATCGGCACAGTGCCGGCAGGAGATGGAGAGGTATTCACAGCTTCCCTCCATCTGGCCGGGGTCCTCAAATTCACATACTGTCCGGAAGGGAAGCTGCCCCTTGCTTACGTCGATATCGTTCTGATCCATACATGCCACGGAGCAGGCGCCGCAGGCACAGCACTTCTCCGGGTCATACAGGATATAGTATTTCATATGGCTATACCTCCACTTTCCTGATCGTACAGCGGTTGGTGCGGTAGCAGGGGAAGCCGGAGTATGGATCCAGGTGCGCGGGGCCGATCAGGCGGCTGGAGTCGCACTCCCCATAACCGTGGACCAGATGGACATTGCCCGTCTGGATCTTTCCGCTGACTTTGGCCGCAGCACGCGCTGTGCCATAGGGGCTGGCCGCCTCCACCAGATCACCGTCGGCGATCCCCAGTCTCTCAGCGTCCGCAGCGCTGATCTCCAGCAGGGGCCGGGGCCGCAGGCTGCGGGCCCAGGGCACGTCGTGGAGGCGGGAGTGGATGGCGTTGGGGATCCTGGTCCCGGTAGAAAGGATATAGGGATACTGCCGGGCATACTCGCCCTTCTCATCGTCGGCAAAGCAGTCCTGATAGACCGCAAGGGGCTGCAGGCCGTGACTCTCCGTGAATTTGGCCAGAATGCCGGACTTGAATTCCCATTTGCCCGAGGGGGTCTTCATGCCGCCGGCCACATAGCTGCCGGGGACATAGTCTCTGGCGGCCTCCACCTTCACGCAGCCCTCCGCGGCCCGCAGGCGTTCCGCACTCAGGCCGGTCCCCTCCAGGATCCAGTCGATGCAGGCATCGTAGCCCTTCTCCAGAAGCTCATCCCTGATGCCCAGATAGGGCAGCAGCTCCGAGAAGATCTGCACATCATTTTTTGACTCATACAGCGGCTCGATGACAGGCCTGGTCATCATGGCGTAGCCGCCGGGATAGACCTTCAGCTCACTCCGCTCGAAAGAGGTGCAGGCCGGCAGCACCACATCGGCATATTGGGCAGCCTCGGTCATGAAAAGGTCGATATCCACAAAAAAGTCCAGCGCTTTCAGCGCTTTCAGCGCCTCCAGCGTGCGCCCGGTGTCCGGCATCATGCGGGTGTTCAGGCCGGACGCGAAGAGGGCCTTGACCGGATAGGGCTCTCCGGAAAGGATCTGCCCGAACAGGGTGGTGGCCTGGTATTCCGGCCAGAACAGGTCCCACACAGGGAATCTCCCCTCGCCGATGCGGGGGTGCTTGGGCCGGTTGGCACCGGAGAAAGCCCCCTCCCGGGTGGCAAAGCCGGCGTCGCGCATATTATAGGTGCCTCCGCAGGGCAGAGCGCCGCCCCGGCGGTCAAAATTGCCGCTGAGCGCGTTGAGCCCGGTGATGGCGCGGTAGTTCTGCTGGCCGTTGTAGTTATGTACCAGATTAAAGCAGGCCTCGTTGATACAGGCGGGGCCGTTGGTGGCATAGAGCTTGGCGGCCTCATAGATGGTCTGCGCGGGAGCGCCGGTGATACGGCTGACCGTATCCAGGTCGAACTGCCGCACATACTCCCTGTACTCCTCAAAGCCCGTGGTGTGGTTGTCCACAAAATCCCGGTCGATCCACTGATTTTCGATCATGAGATTGGCAAAACCGTGGGCCAGAGCGCCGTCGGTACCGGGCCTGATCTTCACAAAGATATCCGCCAGGTTCCTGGAGGCAGGGGTATCCCGGATATCGACAATGATGACCTTTCCGCCCCGCTCCTTCAGCTTCATGACCTCCACCACCTCGGGATAGCTGGAGTAATAGCCGTTGAACGCCCACCCCAGGAAGGTGTTGGCATGAGGGATATCCTCACGGAAGTTGCACCCGGCGCTGAGAATGCGCCCGAAGATCAGGCTCAGGTTGCACACGCTGCAGTCGGAGCCGAAGTTCACGGAGCCGAAATCATAGGCCAGGCGCTGCATCATGGGCCGGAACCATTTCCCGTGTCCGGAAAAAAAGGCCACAGAGTGGGGGGAGACCGTTTCCTTGACCCGGTTCAGGTTCCCGGCGATGATACGGTACGCCTCGTCCCAGGTGATGGCCTCCAGCCGGCCGGAGCCGCGGGGGCCCACGCGCTTCATCGGGGTGCGGATACGGTCCTCCCGGTAGACATACTGCCGGGAGCACAGCCCCTTGGTACACAGGTTTCCATGACTGTAGGGATGCTCGGGAGACCCCTCCACCTTCAGCAGCTTTCCGTCTTTTACATAGGCGTCGATCCCGCAGTGATGATCCGGCGCGCAGATATCACAGACCGTCTTTTTGATCCGGATGCCGGTGTCCTCGCCGGGGATCTTTGCCGCGATCCTCTGATCAAGTGTTGCCATGATTTCCTCCTTCGATCATCCGAATGATCTCCATGGGCAGACCTGCGTTCTTCAGGGCCACCACTTCGTTGACATTCAGTTTATCTGTGGAATTTGCAAATTTTTTCAGCACAATGGCCTTCATGGGGCCGGAGAGCCCGCGGTTGTCCAGGATGTTGACACACAGGATCCGGCCATCCTTCACGGTCATATCGAGCCGCCAGCCTTCCGGAGACACAGATGCTTGGGCAAAGGCATGTACGCCTGCAGATACAGGCGGAAGGTAACGTCCTCACTGATGATCTCATCAAAGGTATACTTCACCGTATACTCGTCCACTGCCTCCACACCCAGGGGCGTTCCGTCGGCGTTGCCGCTGGAGTCGGTACCCTTCAGGATATAATAGTGGCTCTTGGAGTTGGCGGGACATGCAGGATCGGTGATCATCTCGGCCGCGAACACATAGTCCTCTGCGGTAACAGGCTCTCCGTCATGCCACTTGGCGTCCTTGTTCAGGTGGAAGGTGCAGGACATCTTGTCTTCGCCGATCTCCCAGCTGTCGGCGGCCCGGGGCACGATGTTCCCGTCCGCATCATAGCCGTACAGCCGGTCATAGATCAGGCTCAGCACCGCGATGCTGTAGTTGCCGCCGGTGGACTGATTGTAGGGGATCAGATCGGCCCATGCGGAATTCATGGACATATTGATGACGATCTCCCCACCCTTGCCCTCGCTGCCCTGGTTGTCCGTTCCGACGTTCTGGGGCGCGCTGGAATTGCTGCTGCCCTGGGGCTCGCTGTTGCCGCCGCAGCCGGCCAGCAGGCCGGCTGTCATCAGCACCGCAAGGAGCAGGCTCATGATCTTCTTCGGGTTCTTTTTCATCTTGGTTGTCCTCCTTTGTGATATTCTCACCGCTCTTATTCTTTCGGCTTTACTGCCGGGCTGCATAAGGGCACGCGACGAAATGGGTGTCGGATACCCGGATGAGATCGCCGGAAATGCCGGAGCATTCTCCCCGGGCCTGGGGACAGCGGTTGCTGAAGCGGCAGCCGGCGGGCGGCCGCAGGGGACTGGGCACATCTCCGGTCAGAATAATCCGCTCCCGTTTGCTCTCCACATCCGGGATCGGGACCGCAGAAAGGAGCGCCTTGGTATAGGGGTGCAGCGGATCTTCAAAAATATCCAGCTTTGTGCCGAACTCCACTAGGCGGCCCAGATACATCACCGCCACCTTATCGCACATATAGCGCACCACGCTCATGTCATGGGACACAAAGAGGTAGGAAACGCCGGTACGCGCCTGGGCGTCCTTCATCAGGTTCAGAACCTGGGCACGAACGGATACGTCCAGAGCGGATACGGGCTCGTCGCAGACAACGAAGGCGGGCTCCAGCACCATGGTACGGGCGATGACCACGCGCTGTCGCTGGCCGCCGGAGAGTTCATGGGGATATTTATGGAACTGGGAGTCGTCCAGGCCCACAAAGCGGAGCATATCCTCCACCTTCCGCTCACGCTCCTCCTCCGTCCCGATCTCGAAAGCGTCCAGTGACGCCTTGACCAGCTTGAAGATCGTCTTGCGGGGGTCCAGAGAAGCATAGGGATCCTGAAAGATGAACTGCAGTTCCTTGCGCAGGGGACGCATCTGCCTGGAGCGAAACCCGGAGATGTCCTGTCCCTTATACTCCACGACGCCCTCGGTGGGATCATGCAGCTTGATCACCGCTCTGCCCAGCGTGGACTTGCCGCAGCCGGACTCGCCCACCAGCCCCACGGTCTCGCCCGGGAAAATATCCAGATCGATCCCGTCAACGGCTTTCAGGCATGGGGCCTTCCGGCCGGAACCCACGCGGAAATACTTCTTCAAGCCGCGGATCTTCATCAAAGGTTCTGCCATACTCTACCCTCCTATCACTCTGCACAGCAGAAGCAGCGCACCAGATGGTTCGGCTCCACTTCCACCAGCGCGGGCCGCTCGTGTTCACAGCGGCCATTGTGCCGGGCGCAGACGGTGCAGCGGTTATTGAAACGGCAGCCGGCCGGCATACGGCTGAGGGGCGGGACGGTGCCCTCGATGCTGCTCAGGCGGTCCACATCCCGGTCCGCTCTGGTCAGGGATGCCAGCAGGCCCTTGGTGTAGGGGTGGACCGGGCGGTTGAAGATGGTCTTTACATCGCCGTATTCCACCATCTCTCCGGCATACATGACCATGACGCTGTCGGCTATTTCGGCCACGACGCCCATATCATGGGTGATGAGCATCACGGCGGTGTCCATCTCCTCCTGCAGCTGCTTCATCAGCTGCAGCACCTGGGCCTGGATGGTCACATCCAGGGCGGTGGTGGGCTCGTCGGCAATGAGCAGCTCGGGCCGGGCGGACAGCGCCATGGCGATCATCACGCGCTGGCGCATACCGCCGGAGAGCTGGTGAGGAAAATCCTTCACACGCTCCTCCGGAGAGGGGATGCCCACCTTGTCCAGCATCTCCACCGCCTTTTTCATAGCTTCCTTTTTGCTCATGCGCTTGTTCTGGGCCCGGTACATCTCCACCATCTGGTCGCCGATGCGGTAGACCGGATTGAGCGAGGTCATGGGCTCCTGAAAGATCATGGATATCTTATTGCCCCGGATCCGGCGCATTTCCTTGTTGCTCAGCCCGGCCAGGTCCTCTCCCTGGAACATGATCTTCCCGTTGGAGATCTGGCTGGTCTGGGGCGGCAGAAGACGAAGGATGGCGTTGGCCGTGACGCTTTTGCCGCAGCCCGACTCGCCGACGATGCCCAGGACTTCCTTCCTGTGGACCTTGAAGGAAACATCCTCGATGGCAGTCAGATAGTCCGTTTTGCTGACGCGGAATTTTACCTGCAGATTCTGAACATCCAAAATGACATCAGACATTTTTGTTTCCTCCTTTCCTACAGTCGCTTCATCTTGGGATCCAGCGCATCGCGGATGCCCTCGCCCACGAAGTTCAGGCACACGATGGTGAGCATCAGCATCAGACCGGCGGGGACCCACTGCCACCAGCGGGTCTTCAGGACCAGCAGATTCATGGCCGCCTGCATGATATTGCCCCAGGAGGCCTGCGGCGGCTGAACGCCGGCGCCCAGGAAGCTCAACGCTGACTCGGTAAGCATGGCGTTGGAGATACGAAACGCCAAAGAGACCCAGAGAGGCGCGATGGAGTTGGGCAGCACCGTCTTGAAAATGATCTTGGCGTCGCTGCTGCCGATGGCGCGCTCGGCCTCCACGAACTCACGCTTGCGGACCGACAGCACATTGCCGTAGATCAGCTTTGCCACCGCGGGCCAGTGGAGCGCGCCGATCACGAAGATCAGAAGGGGGATGCTGGAGCCAAACACCGCCACGATGACCAGATTCAGCACCATGGAGGGGAAGGACAGGAAGATGTCCGCACAGCGCATGATGAGCGTCTCCACCTTGCCGCGGTAGTAGCCCGCCAACAGGCCCAGCGGCAGGCCGATGAGCACGCACACCGCAGTGGCACCCACGCCGATGAGCATGGAAGTCCGGCCGCCGTAGAGGACCCGGGCCAGGATGTCGCGTCCCACATCGTCCGTACCCAGGATATGTGCGGAACTGGGAGCGCTGGCGAAGGCCTTCACATCGCTGGTAATGGGGTCCAGATCCATGATGATCGGCAGGAAAATGATGGCCAGGATCTCTATCGTCAGGACACACAGGCAGAACACCGCCAGTCTGTGCTTGGAAAATTTGTAAATAAAGCTGTCTTTTTTCATCATTGTCTACACCACCTTCTTAATCGAAGCGGATCTTGGGATCCAGATAGGCGTAGAGAATATCTACCACCAGCGTAGCCAGCAGGACCGCAGCGGCGATCAGCACCGTGATGCCCATGATGGTGTTATAGTCGCGCTGACTGATGGACAGGATCAGCAGGCTGCCCATGCCGGGCCAGCCGAAGATCTGTTCGGTCACCGTGGAGCCGCCCACCAGATACGGGATATTCAGGCCCACGCAGGAGACGATGGGGATCAGGGCGTTGCGCAGGATATGCCTGATGACCACGCTCCCCTCGCCAAGGCCCTTGGCCCGTGCGGTCTTAACGTACTCCTCGTTCATCACGTCCAGCATGGCTCCGCGGGTCTGCTTGATGTAGCTTCCGCTCATACGCAGCACCGTGACAGCCACGGGAAGCACCAGGTGCAGCGCCAGATCTCCCAGTCCTCCCCCGTTGCCGGAGTACATGCCCATGGCGGGCAGGACTCCCAGCTTTACGGAGAAGAAGTACAGGCAGATCAGCGCCACGAAGAAATTCGGGGTGGATGCGCCGAAAAATGCCAGGATAGATGAGGCTGTGTCCCATATCGAATAGGGTTTCAGGGCTGCCATGATGCCCAACGGTATGGCGATCAGAAGCGACGCCACCAGAGAAGTCAGTGTCAAGGTCAGCGTGGGGCCTATACGGTCCTTGATCAGTCTCCATACCGGCTGGTTTGTGCGGGTGGAGATCCCCATGTCTCCTCTCGCCAGGCCGCCCAGCCATTTGGCGTAGCGCACCAGCACCGGCTGATCCAGACCGTAGTACTCCCGCATCTGCTGTTCCGCCTCAGGCGTCAGATCACCGGCGGACTTGATGATATCCACGGGGCTGCCGGGGGCGGCGTTGGACAGCATAAATACCGCGAAGGTGATCACCAGAAAGGTGGGGATCGCCTGCAGCAGCCGTTTCAGGATGTACTTAACCATAAATCATGCCTCCGTTGTACGTTGCCCTCACAGGGTCGCTTCGGGCGCGGCTCCTTCCGGCAGCGGGCAGTTGTACACGCCGCCGTTTTTCTGCTGAAACTCCTCCCGTGCGGCCTTGAGGATCGCTTCATCCTCCATAACGCGGATGGTGGCCAGCGCCATGACCTTTCCGGCCACCAGCATGCCCTTGTGGCCGATGCTGGACTTGGTCTGGGCCGTCATCTGCCAGGTGTGGAGCACGGTGCCCAGCGCGTTGGTGGCCACATTCAGCTTGGCAGTGGGGGTGATGTAGCTGACGTCTCCCAGGTCCGTGGCGCCCTTGACCAGCGGGCACACCTTGGGATCATACTCGCCGATCACCTGGTCCAGAGGCGTCTCGGTCAGCTCCTCCAGCCTGCCGGCGTCATAGCGGGAGAGGATGGTGTCGCGCAGGCCCTTTTGCTCTCCGGCACTGTAGGACTTTGCGATCTTCCGCGCCAGCTCACGGTCCGCTTCATCCCAGACAGGGGCGCCGATCTCCCGGAACGCCTTGTCCAGCTCGGTGGCCAGCACCACATTCTGCACGAATTCGGAATACGCGCCCACACATCTGGAGGTGACGCTGGTCCCGCACATCAGGGCCGCTCCCTGGGCGATCTTGTCGATCCGGTCAAAAGCGTCGATCACATCCTCCACACGGGGCCCCCGCACGGTATACTTCACCACGGCATGGTCGTGGACGATGTTGGGAGCGGGAGATCCCGCGTCCAGATAGGCGTAGTGCAGCCGGATCTCCTGGGGGACATGCTCCCGCAGATAGTTCGCACCCACATTCATCAGCTCGCAGGAGTCCAGCGCGCTGCGGCCCAGATGGGGCGCAGCGCCGGCATGGGCCGCCACGCCCCTGAACTCGTAAACACGGGACTGAACGGCCGGCATAAGCTGGGAGCGGACCTGATTGATGGCTCCGCCGTGCCAGGAATAGGCAAAGTCCAGATCGTCAAAAATACCATCCCGGGCCATGAAGGTCTTGCCGCTGCCGCCCTCTTCGGCGGGCGTTCCATAGTAGATGATCGTGCCGGGTTTTCCGGTGGCCTTCAGGTACTCCTTTACCGCCACGGCTGCCGCCAGGGAACCGGCGCCCAGAAGGTTGTGGCCGCAGCCGTGGCCGCTGCCGCCCTCGGTGACGGGGCACCGCTCGGCTGTGGCCGCCTGCTGGCTCAGTCCCGGCAGGGCGTCATATTCGCCCAGGATGCCTACGATGGGCCGTCCGCTGCCCCATGCGCCCATAAAAGCGGTGGGGATATTCGCCAGGCCCCTGGTCACTGCAAATCCCTCGTCCTCCAGGGCCCTGCACAGCAGCTCGGCGGATCTGTGCTCCCGGTAGGGAAGCTCGGCATAGTCCCAGATCATGTCGCTGATATCGGTATAGGTCTTCTGACGCTCGTCAATTACCTTACTTACAAAATGGATCACATTTTCTGCTGTCATGAGTTTCTCCTCCTTTTTTATGTACGGGCAGTCAGACCGATGGACTGCCGGTGGACATCTCCCGCTCCGCCTGCGCCCCCGCCAGAAGCTCCGGCGCTTCATAGACGCGGAGCGCCGCCAGTCCGAGGATCTTGGCCGCGCAGGCGATGCCCTTTTCCCCAATAGACGAGGCTGCCATTCCTGTCATGAACCAGGAGTGGGCCGGATTTCCAAGTGCGCTGCATGCCACCCGCATGGACGCCGTGGGAGCCGCATATCCCACATCTCCCACATCCGACGAGGCAAAGCCTTTTTTACATACGGAAGGATCAAAGGGCTCCACCACCGTATCCAGGGGCCTGTCCGCAATCTCATGGGCGGAGCGGCCCGGATACCGCCTGCGGATGGTGTCCATCATGGCCGCCCGCTGATTCTCATCGTAGTGGGAGACAAATGCTCTGGCCAGTGCGAAATCAGCCGCATCCCACCTGGGCGGTCCCACCGCCTGCGCCGCATCGCTGAGGATCTTTGCCACCACAGTGTTCTGAAACCGGTCCGCATACCGGTTCTGCGGAAGGATCTCCACCCTGGTCCCGGTCATCCGCGCCGCTCCCTCCGCGCACGCCTTCACCTGTTCCGAGAGCTCATCCACCAGCGCCGCCTTCGGCGCACGGACGGCATAAATCATCGACATACGGGAAATATCCGGCGGCTCCGGCTTGTTCGCGTCCAGATAGGCGTAGTTGATGCGCGCCTCAGGGATAATGCGTTCACGCAGGTAGTTCACGCCGACATTCATCAGCTCACAGGCGCTGCGCGCCGGACGGGACCGCATTTCGATGTCTTTTTCCCCGGTGAATGTGACATGCATGGACTGCATGGCCAAAAGCGTATTGTTGGGCACTCCCGTCTCGCCGCCGGGATGCCAGGCAAACACGCAGTCCACATCGTCAAATTCGCCTGCCCGCGCCATATGCGGTTTGACGCCGTTCACTTCCTCATCGCAGCAGCCATAATACCGGACCGTTCCCCGGAGGGCATGTTCCTCCAGATACCGCCGGGCCATCAGCGCCGCTGCCAGCGAACCGCTCCCCAGTGCACAATGCCCGCAGCCATGGCCATTGGGACTGCCCTCCGCGGGCTGGGGACGCGGGACGCCGGCAGCCTGGCTCAATCCCGGCAGCGCGTCATACTCTCCCAGAAATCCAACCACCGGATGTCCCGAGCCATACTCCGCAATAAATGCCGTCGGCCTGCTGCAGACATTTCTCCTCACAGAAAAGCCATTCTGCTCCAGCACGCGCATCAGAAGCTCTGATGACCGGTATTCGCACCCGGAGGCTTCCGCAAAGCCCCATATTCTTTTGTTTGCGTCGAAGATAGCCGGCTCGATATCGGAAAAACACGCTTCTATCCAGTGCAGCAGTTCTGTTTCCATGAAAGATAGTTCACCTCCTGAACCAGAATACGATCTCCCATCCGTTTCGTCTATTTGCATAATACTATGGTCCACATTTTACGTGTTTTCTACGAAAAAATCATGTTTCGGCGGAACATTTTATCGTCCAAATACGCTGAAATTATTGGTCTTTCGCCTAAATATTCAGAGCAGTTTTAGAAATACCGCTAAATTTTTTTCATTTCTTTGTGCATATGACAAATTTCTGATGGTCAAAAGATGCCGGTATACCGGATAACGGAAAGCCCGCCGGATGCACGCGCATCCGGCGGGCCCTTCAAAATACGCACTCAGATCAGCTCTGCTTCACGTTCCACTCCCACACGGGCACACAGCCATAGGCGCCGTTCTCCAGGCCCAGGCTCTCGCCGTCACCCAGCCGCTTGTTGTAAGCGTAGTTCTCGTACTCAGCCGCCAGGAACAGCGAAGGAACGACCTCCATCCAGGTCTCCTGGAACTCCTTCATGATGGCCATCTCTTCATCAAAGTCCTTGGCCAGCATGAACTCAGCGGCGATGTCATCCCACAGACTGGTCTGCCAGCCGATATAGGACTGGCGCTTGTCGCTCAGAGCGGTACGCATATACATGGGATTCAGCGCGGAGGGCTTGGTGATGGTACCCATATCCACACTGCCGTCATAAAAGCCTGCAAACATGGTGGCCGACTCCATCATCTGGACCTCCACGTTGAAGCCGACAGCCTCCAGGTTCTGCTCAACAAAGCTGGCCAGCTTCTCACCGGAAGAACCGCTGGTAGCCAGGATCAGAGGCTCACTGGGGTCGTAAGCGCCGTCAGCAATACACTCATCCAGCAGTGCACGGGCGGCGTCGGGATCATAGACTGCCTGGATCGAGTCATCCAGATAGGGACTGCCCAGAGAGACAGGGGTCGAGATGGGCGTGGCGCCCAGCATGGCCGCAACACTCCCGCGGTCGATGGCCAGATCCATCGCCTTGCGGACACGGGCGTCCGGGATCTGGACATTGTTGGTGTAGATGCACTTCTGGTTGGTGGGAAAGTCTCTGTACACATAGGAAAGGATATCGCTGTTCTCCGGGGCAGTGAAATTATCTTTGCTGGGAATGGGGTAGATCAGATCCAGGTCGCCGGACAGCAGTGCAGGGATGGAGCTGTCGGGATTCATAACGGTGATTTTCAGCTTATCAAATTTGGGCGCACCCAAATAGTACTCCTCATTGCAGGTCAGGACCAGCTCGCTGCCGGCGATGGTGCTTTCAAACTTCAGGGGGCCGGCGCCAACAGGGTTGTCCCACAGCTCCTGAGTCAGGTAATCCGCAGGATCGATATCGCCCAGCAGATGCTCGGGAAGGGCCATGTAGTGCTGCAGATACAGGGTAAAGGTGACCGCTTCGCTGATCACCTCGCTGAAGGTATATTTCACGGTATACGCATCCACAGCCTCGACGCCAAGAGGCGTCCCGTCCGCGTTTCCGCTGTCATCAGTTCCTTCCAGGATATAATAGAAATTCTTCGCGTTGGCGGGGCAGGCGGGATCGGTGATCAGCTCAACGGCAAAGACATAATCCTCAGCGGTAACGGGCTCTCCGTCATGCCACTTGGCGTTCTGGTTCAGATGGAAGGTAATGGATTTTTTGTCCGGGCTGATCTCCCAGCTGTCAGCGCCGCGGGGGCCATAGCTGCCATCGGAATTGATGGTATAGAGCCGGTCATACAGCAGTCCCAGGACCACATTGCTGTAGTTGCCGCCGCTGGACTGGTTGTATGGGATCAGATCAGCCCAGGCAGAGTTCATGGCCATATGGATGACGATGTCCTCATGGGCAGCACCGCTGCCGGTACCGGCAGGCGCGCCGGTACCTGTACCGCCCTTGCCATTGCCGCCGCAGCCGGCCAGCAGACCGGCCAGCATTGCCACTGCCAGCAGCAGACTAATTGCTTTTTTCATAATTTTCTTTTCCCTCCATGGTGATTAAAAAAATTTTTTTGCAATAACCCACCAGTTCCATATCCAAATATTACTTCCACTATTTTGTCTTTTCATCATTCATCAGAATAATTTATTTTTCATATTTTCCCACTTTTTTGTTCCTCCGAACAATATTTTTTATCGAATATTTAAAATTGACGAAAAGTTGCTTAATTTATCATTTTACATTATATTTCCTTATTTATATATCGCTTTTGTCTATTATTTTTCTCTTCCTATCTCTTGACATTTGTGTTTTTGCAACGGTAATATATGCATAAAATCATTGCTCAGGCGCAGCGCCCGGGCAAAAGGAGGGACTCCCGTTGGCCGAGCTCACCGATCAACTGGCTGCCAAGCTTCCCGGAGATGATACCGGTATCCATATCCGACAATCTGTCTGCTCCATCTGCACCCCCGGTCACCACTGCGGCGTGGACTGCTACGTAAAAGACGGTAAGATCATCCGGGTGGAGGGCACCTCTGACCATCCTTACAACAAAGGCACTCTCTGCGCCAAAGGTTCCGCTTTGCGCAACTATGTCTACAGGGAAGACCGCATCAGAACTCCCCTGCGCCGGGTCGGCGAGCGGGGTCAGGGAAAATTCGAGCCCATCTCATGGGAGGAAGCCTATCAAATCATTGCAGAAAACCTCAACAGCATTAAGAAAACCTTTTCTCCCCACTCTGTGCTCTTCTGCAGCGGCTACAGCAAGTGGTATCTCCCTGTTTTCCGGCGCTTTGCCAGCGTGTTCGGCAGTATCAACTGTGCCACCGACAGCTGCGCCTGCAACGTGGCGGGCGTCATCGCCAACAAAGCTACCGCCGGAGGCGGCGCAGCTCCCAACTTCGCCAATGCCAATACATTTCTGGGCTGGTGCTACGAGGGCTATTTTTCTGCCCATATGTCGGTAAAAAACATACAGGCCCTGAAGGCGCGGGGCGGCAAAGTCATCATTATCGACCCCCGCTACACCCCGGCCGCCAAGCATCTGGCGGACATATACCTGCCTATCAATCCCGGTACCGACGGAGCTCTGGCCCTGGGCATGGCCAAGCTCATCATCGACAACGGCTGGGCGGATATGGACTATGTGGAGAAATACACCTACGGCTTTGCGGCATTTAAGGCTCTGGCAGATGAGTATCCTCTGGACAAGGTCAGCCGCATCACCGGTCTGGATCCCGATGACATCCGGGAGGCGGCCCGGCTCTTCGCCACCAACGTCCCCGCCTGTATCAACTTCTCCGCGTCCGCCATCGTCCACCACATCAACGGCTTCCAGAGCCACCGGGCTATTTTGTGTCTGTCCGCCCTTACCGGCAATTATGACCGTCCCGGCGGCAACGGCCCCGGGGCCTATTCCCTGTTCCACCGGCCCGTCGGCTTCCCTAACCGGGAGGAGGCATATCAGAGCTTCCGGCGTCCCACCGGCGTCCCCCGTATCGGTGAGGACCGTTTCCCACTCTGGAGCGCATTCTCCAATGATACCCAGGCCATGGATCTCTTGCGCCAGTTGGAGGAAGAGCAGCCCTATCCCATCAAGGCCATCTTTGCCATGGGCATGAATGCAAAGATGTTCCCGGAGACAGACGCGCTCCTTCGTGCCATGAAAGACAAGCTGGATTTTTTTGTGGATGTGGATCTCTTTATGACCCATACCGCCAGATACGCGGATATCGTTCTCCCCGCCTGCAGCTGCCTGGAGCGCAGCGAGCTCAAAGTATACCCCGGCGACTATCTCTACTGCACGCAGCCGGTGATTCAGCCCCTGTATCAATCCAAGCCCGATGTGGACATCCTCTGTGAACTGGCCCGGGTGATGGAGCTGGACGACGATCTTCTTCTGCAGGGTTACGAGGCCGGCATGGACTGGATCATCGACGGCTGCGGCCTGACCATCGGGGAACTGAAAAAAGCAGGAAAACCGCTGAAGGTTCCCGCCTCCCGTCCTGTCCCCATGGGCCGGTATCTGGAAAAGGGATTTCCGACCCCCACGGGTAAATTTGAATTCTTCTCCACCGCCATCGCCGCCATCGATCCCAAATACGGTCTGGACCCCCTGCCCCGTTATACCGACTCCCTGGCAGACCAGAACGACCCGGACACCGCCGCGCGCTATCCCTTCTATCTGATCACCGGCGCCCGGATCCCCACCGCCATCCACTCCAGGATGCACGAAACGCCTTGGCTGCGCAGCCTCCGTCCCTATCCCGCCTGTGAGATCCACCCTGCTGACGCCGAGGCGCTGGCGCTTTCCGAGGGCGATGATGTGGAGCTCGCCAGCCCCTGCGGCCGCATTCAGGTAAAGGTCACGCTGACCCACCGGACCAAACCCGGTACCATCCAGATGTTCCACGGCTATACGGAGGCCAATGTGAACCTGCTCGTCGGCAGAGATCACCTGGATCCCTACACCGGTTATCCGGGCTTTAAGGGGCTGCGCTGCAGCATCAGGAAAAATCAAGAGGTGTAACGATGAGATACCGCTTTGTTCTGCATTCAGACCTGTGCTGTGCCTGTTCTTCCTGCCAGATCGCGTGTATCGACCAGAACGATCTGGATCCCGTCAGAGGGGAAAGCAGCTTCCGGAAGGCCCTTTCTCTGGAGGCCATGGATGGGAACGGCACGGTGGACTATTGCTATGGCTCTGTGTCCTGTCTGCACTGTGAGGATGCCGCCTGCATCAACGCCTGTCCCAAGCACTGCATCGTCAGAGATCCCCATACCGGTTTTGTTATTTGTAATAATGCCGGGTGCATCGGCTGTAAGCTGTGTTATCAGGCCTGTCCCTATCACATTCCTCAATTCCGTCCGTCCGACGGCAGGATGGTAAAATGCAACGGCTGCAATGAACGGGTAAAACGCGGGCTGCAGCCCGCCTGTGTCAAGGCCTGCCCCTTCTCCGCGCTGGAATGTGTCTGTGAAGAGGCATATGAAGATGAACCGGATGCGCAGCGCGCTCTGCTGCACCGTCTGCGGCCTGAGACGCCTTGAAGACCGGAGCGGCCTTGAAATGCTCCTGATATGCCATGTGTGACAACTGAATGCCCCTTGTGCGGCAATCTCTGGAATAGAGCTGTACCAACTCACGAAAATAAATGTCGGGCAGATTCTTGGCATTTCCCTTCAAACGGATTGCAGCTTTCCCGCTCGGTCTGGGCATAACAAAACCTCCTCATTAAAAGCAAGATGGGGCTTTCTCATTTTGTGACCCTAATTCTATATTCCGTATACCGCCATGCCCGCTACTGCGGATATTATAATTAAAAGAATAGGCGACAGCTTTTTCTTTGCAAAATGCTTATATCCAAACATTGAAGCTACCAAAAGCGCAGTAATGGTGATAGCTTGCACATTTACT
>JALEZN010000152.1 GCA_022772585.1 Clostridiales bacterium | reverse complement strand
TCCGAGCTGCTCTCCACCCCCGCCACCCAGACCGCTCCGGTGATCCTGGTGGTCCTCTCCGAGCATGTGGTCGCCCCCTGCGGCATGTCCTTTGAGGTGGAGGATTACGCCGCCGCCGTGGAGAACATGCTCCTGGCCGCCACCGCCCTGGGCTACGCCACCGTGTGGATGGACGGCATGACCAAGGCCCCCGTGGCCAACGCCGCCATCGCCAAGCTGCTCAACGTGCCCGAGGGCAAGACGGTCCGCACCATTCTCCCTCTGGGCGTCCCGGCCGAGACTTCCGCCCCCAAGCCCCGCAAGTCCTTTGAGGAGCGTGTCTCTTACAACCGTTTCTAAGATCGTTAACGCAGGCCGGAGAGATGTACACCGCCTCTCCGGCCTGTTTCTGCTGTTTTATGGATAGAACATATGTTTGACAATCATCCCCGCTTGCAGTATACTGGGGATGGAACCAACCATGGAGAGGGGGCGGCGGCATGGACCGCGTCATTCTGCACTGTGATCTCAACAGCTTTTTCGCGTCGGTGGAACTGCTGGACCACCCGGAGCTGCGGGACCGTCCGGTGGCGGTCTGCGGCGATCCGGACAGCCGCCACGGCGTCATTCTGGCCAAGAACGAACCGGCGAAGAAGTTCCAGGTCAGGACCGCCGAGACCATCTGGCAGGCCCGGCGCAAATGTCCCGACCTGATCCTCCTCCCCTCCCACCACGAAAAGTACCGCCAGTTCTCCCGGGCGGTCAACGCCGTCTATGACCGGTACACCGACCTGGTGGAGCCCTTCAGCATCGACGAGAGCTGGCTGGACATGACCGGCTCCCTCCACCTCTTCGGCGGGGATGGAAAAGCGGTGGCCGACGACATCCGTGCCGCCGTCCGGCGGGAGACCGGCCTCACCCTGTCCGCCGGGGTCTCCTTCAACAAGGTCTTCGCCAAAATGGGCAGCGACTACAAAAAGCCGGATGCCACCACCGTCATTTCCCGGGGAAATTACCGGGAGCTCCTGTGGCCCTTGCCGGTGACCGACCTGATTTTCGTAGGCCGGGCCGCCGCACGCACGCTGGAGGGCTATGGGGTGCGCACCATCGGCGACCTGGCCCGCTTTGACAAGGAGGCCCTGGTCCGTATCCTGGGCCGCCAGGGGGCCACCCTTCACGACTATGCCACCGGGACAGAGCATAGTCCCGTCATCCCACTGCGGGACATGCCGCCCCCCAAGTCGGTGGGCAACGGCTTTACCTTCCCCCACAATCTGGTGGGGTGGGAAGAACTGCGCTCGGGCGCGGCCGCCCTCTCCGACAGCGTGGCCGGCCGCCTGCGGGACGTGGGCATGAAGTGCACCACCGTCCAGGTCACCATCCGGGACCCGGATTTCCGGGATATCTGCCGCCAGACCCGGCTCTCCGCCCCCACCTTCGTCACCCGGGACATTCTGGACGCGGCCTTTGGGCTCATCCAGTCGGCCTGGCGCCCCAGCGCCCCGGTGCGGGCCCTCACCGTTACCGCCCAGAACCTGATCCCCGAGGGGGAGGCCGCCGAGCAGCTGGACCTCTTCTCCGCCGGAGCCGCCCCCCGCCGGGACAAGCTGGAGCGGCTGGAGAAGGCCGTGGATGGAGTGCGGAAAAAATATGGGCGGGAGGCCCTCGCCCTGGCCTCCTCCGTCACAGGGAACTCCCTTCCCCGGGAGCAGGACCCGGACAAGCCCACCACATAAAAATGCCCCGCCTGAAGACGGAATGGTCCGTCCCCGGCGGGGCGTTTGTGTTTTATGTCTTATTTGGCCTCGTAAATGGCCTTCATACCCTTGTAGGTCATGTAGCAGTCCAGCTTGGAGACAGTCTCGAAGGGGGCGTGCATGGAGAGCACAGGCACACCGGCGTCGATGGTGTCGATGTCCCGGTTGGCCATGTAGCAGGCCACGGTGCCGCCGCCGCCGGCGTCCACCTTCCCCAGCTCGGCCATCTGCCAGAGGACGCCTGCGTCGTCCAGGGTACGGCGCACATAGGCCACCACTTCAGCCGCGGCGTCGGAGGAGCCGGACTTGCCCCGGGCGCCGGTATACTTGGCAAGGCCCATACCGTAGTTCACCCGGGCGCTGTTGCGCTTTTCATACACGTCGGCAAAGTTGGGGTCATAGGCGGCGGTCACGTCGGCGGAGAGGCAGAAGGACTTCTCATAGCAGGCCTTCAGAGGCACCTTCTGGGTGTCGCACAGGTCGGACATGAAGGTGTCAAAGGCGGCAGACTGCATGCCGGACACGCCCTCGGAGCCGATCTCCTCCTTGTCAGCCAGGATGCACACGGCGGTACGCTCGGGCTCCCGGACCTCCAGGATGGCGGCAAACTCGGCGTAGGCGCACACCCGGTCGTCGTGGCCGTAGGCGCCGATGAGGGAGCGGTCAAAGCCCACGTCGCTGGCCCGGAAGGCGGGAACGACCTCCAGCTCGGCGGAGATGAAGTCCTCCTCCACGATACCGTACTTCTGGTTCAGGATGTCCAGCACGGCCAGCTTCACACGGTCGGCTCCCTCGTCATCCTTGAAGGGGCGGCTGCCCACCAGGATATTCAGGTTCTCGGCGGGGATGGCCTCGCCCAGGGGGCGCTTGGACTGCTCCGCACCCAGGTGGGGCAGCAGATCGTCCACCGTGAACACCGGGTCGCCGGCGCCGGCACCGATAGCCACCTTGAGCACCGAGCCGTTCTTCAGTACGATGACACCGTGGAGCTCCAGGGGGATGGTCACCCACTGATACTTGCGGATGCCGCCGTAGTAGTGGGTCTTGAAGAAGGCCAGCTCGCTGTCCTCATAGAGGGGGTTGGGCTTCAGGTCCAGGCGGGGGGAGTCGATATGGGCCGCGCCGATGTTGACGCCCTCGCTCAGAGACTTGCGGCCAATGACAGCCAGCATCAGGCCCTTGCCCCGGTTGGAGCGGTACACCTTGTCGCCGGCCTTGAGCTCCATGCCCCGCACAAAGGGCCGGAAACCCTGGGCTTCGGCCTGTCGGATGGCCTCGTCCACGCACTCCCGCTCGGTCTTGCCGGCATCCAGAAACTTCTTATACGCCTCGCAGTAGGTCCGCACCGCGGCCTCCTCGTCGGCGGAGATGCGGTCATATCCGTTCTTGGGCGCGTAGCACAGGGCTTCCCGCCGCAGCTCGCCCACAGTCTTTTTCTTGTCTTCCACAGGCAGTTCCTCCTTATTTCATAGTAAGCGGTACATACACACCGTAGGCACCGCGGAGACATCGCGTATTATCGTACCATAAAAACGCGGATATTTCCAGTGATTTACCGAAAATGTCCGCGCCTTCTATGCTTCGGTCAATATCTCACGCATCAGGGCCAGCGCCCGGGCGGCAAACTGCTCCGGGCTGTCCTCCGGCCCGTTCTCCAAAAGGAAATCACAGTTGGCCCGGAAAAAATCGTCCCCCTTCTGGGCGTCGGCCCGCTTTCGGGCATACTCCTCCGAAATGCCCTCCCGGGCCATGATCCGGCGGATGCGCAGCTCCTTGGGGGCCAGAACGCCTACCACCGCATCGCACCAGTTCCCCAACCCGCTCTCGATGAGGGAGATGGCGTCGATGGCCGCGGCGGCCTTTCCAACCCGCTCCGCCTGCGCTGTCCGGCGCTCCAGCTCCTCCAGCACAAAACGGTGGGTGATTCCGTTCAGATCGGCCAGGGCCGCCGGGTCAGCAAAGACGATGGTCCCCAGCTTTTTCCGGTCCACCTGACCGTCCCCGTCCAGGATCTCCGCCCCGAAACGGCTTGTCAGTGCCTTCCGCAGCGGGGCGCTGGAGGAAAGCAGCTCATGGTACACCGCGTCTGCGTCCAGAATGCAGACATTCAGCTGTTCCAGTGCCCGCAAAGCCGTGGTCTTGCCCGCCCCGGTGGGGCCGGTGATGCCGATGATCTTCATAGGATGCCTCCTCGCTGCGGGCGGGGCCTTACCCCTGTTCCCCGGCCTTGAGCCGCTCGGCCTGGTCGGCGGTGACCAGCGCGTCGATGAGCTCGTCCAGGTCGCCGTCCATCACGGCGTCGATCTTGTAGAGGGTCAGGCCGATGCGGTGGTCGGTGACCCGGCCCTGGGGGAAATTGTAGGTGCGGATGCGCTCGTTGCGCATGCC
>JALEZN010000102.1 GCA_022772585.1 Clostridiales bacterium | reverse complement strand
TGAGGACGACCGGCTCTACCGGGTGGTCACCGGGCTCTACTCGGGCCAGATGCTGGGCACCGTCAACGGCAAGTCCTTCGGCCTGCTGACCATCACCCCCCGGGATGACCGGGGAGAGCCTGTTGAGGACCTGGAGGCCTTTATCGTCCACGGCCAGAACGGCGCTGAGGTGAAGGAGTGGTACGCCCTGGCCTCCTATCTCCAGTCCATGGGCACGGTGGAAGCGCGGTACAGCAATCCTGAGGGCCGCAAGACAGTAGTACCCTCCTGGAACCCCGCCGCGCTGCTCTCACAGCCCAACGGTCTGGCTCTGGCGGTGTACGGCGGAGGGCTGCTGGTACTGCTGCTGGTGGTCGTGGGGACCTGCCGCCTGGCCACCCGGCGCAGGCGGCGCCTGCGGGGCTCCGGGCGCCGGAGCGGAAGCCGGGGATACCGGCGTTACCGGGGCTGATACTAAAACCTGATAAAAAGCGTGAAAAGCTTTTTATAGCGCGAAGCGCGTCAGGTTTTTATGAGACACGGTATCATGCATCCTGCATGATACCAGTGCGCGCAGCGCACGGAATTTCAAATGAAAGCATTTCATTTGAAATTAGTATGAAAGCGGAGAGGAGGGGTCCGTATGGCGAAATCGGCCAATCAGAAGCTGAAGCTGCTCTACCTCAAGAAGATCCTGGAGGAGCAGACCGACGAGGACCACCCCATGGCGGTGGCCGAGATGATCGGGCAGTTGGAGCAGTACGGCGTGTCCGCCGAGCGCAAGAGCATCTATGACGATCTGGAGGCCCTGCGCCTGTTCGGTCTGGACGTGGTGCAGACCAAAACGGGAAACCGGACCGGATACTACATCGGCCAGCGGGAATTCGAGCTGCCCGAGCTCAAGCTGCTGGTGGACAGCGTCCAGTCGTCCAAATTCATCACCCACAAAAAGACCCTCTCCCTGATCCGGAAGATCGAGGGGCTGGCCAGCGTCCACGACGCGCGGCTCCTCCAGCGGCAGGTCTACGTCCGCAACCGGGTCAAGAGCATGAATGAGAGCGTCTACTACAATGTGGACGAGATCTCGGACGCCATCAGCCGGGACCGGAGCATCTCGTTCCGCTACTTTGAATATACCGTGGGCAAGGAGCGCCGCTTCCGCAGGAACGGGGGGCGCTATCAGGTCAGTCCCTTCGCCCTGATGTGGGACGACGAGAACTACTACATGCTGGCCTGGGACGCCGCCGCGGCCAGGCTGAAGCACTACCGGGTGGACAAGATGACCGAGATCCTGGTGACCGAAGTCCCCCGCCAGGGCCGGGAGGCCTTTGAGCAGGTGGACATGTCGGCTTACGGACAGAAGGTGTTCGGCATGTTCACCGGCGAGGAGCGGACAGTGCGCCTGCGCTTCGCCGCCCATCTGGCAGGGGCCGTCATTGACCGCTTCGGCAAGGACGTGATCCTGACGGCGGAGGACGGGGATCATTTCACCGTCAGCGTCTCCGTGGCCGTGAGCCCGCAGTTTTACGCGTGGCTCTTCGGCTTTGGCGGAGAGGTGGAGATCCTGGGGCCCGAGGAGGTCCGGCGCGGGATGTATGACCGGGCCGCCCAGGTGGCCGCGCTCTATTAAAGGTATAAAGGTACAAAACGGACAGGCGTGGGAAATTGTTTCCCGCGCCTGTCCGTTTTATGGGACTGCACTTCGGCTAAGATGGAACCAGAACAGAGGGCGGCCCCAGCGCCGCCCGGAGAGGAGTGTACGATGGAAGAGCGATATGTGACCATCACAGGATTTCGGCACTACTATGGAATGCTGCCCTTTGCCATCGGGAATGTGATCCGCTGTCAGAAGGAGCCGCGCAACCAGTATGATGGAGAGGCCATCCGGTGCAGCCTGCCCACGATCGGGACGGTGGGATACCTGGCCAACAGCACCTCCACCGTGGCGGGAGGTACCATGAGCGCCGGACGGATCTACGACCAGGTGGGATCGCGGTTCCATGTCCGGGTGCTGTTTACCACCTCCAGCAAGATCATTTGTCGGGTGGAAACCGGCACCTTGGAGTCGCTGGAACGGGAGATATGGAGACAGAGCGAGGATGGCTGGCAGGAGGATCAGCAGCAGAATGAGTGCGAGATGAGTTTTTGATGCGGAGCATAAAAAACTCGTCGCAAGCGATATGACGCTTGCGACGAGCTGGAGCAGGGTACGGGAGTCGAACCCGCCTTAACGGCTTGGGAAGCCGCTGTAATACCGA
>JALEZN010000042.1 GCA_022772585.1 Clostridiales bacterium | reverse complement strand
ATATAGACCTCCAGAGAGATCTGTTCTCCCACAGTGCCGTCGGGATAGCCGCCGCCGTCGTAACGCTCATGATGGTGACGGACCAGGTCCAGAATATCGCGGTAGGCGTCGATGTTCTTCAGGATATCCACGCCGATGATGGGGTGCTGCTGGATCTCAAGCCGCTCCGCATCCGTGAGGCGGCCGGGTTTTTGAAGGATGGCGTCGGGAATACCGATCTTGCCGATGTCGTGGAACACAGCGCCGTTCTGGAGGCGGTTCACCCGCTTCTGGGAGAGGCCCATCTCCTGCGCAATCAGGGTGGAATACTGGGCCACGCGGGCACTGTGGCCCTCGGTGTAGGTGTCCTTGGCGTCCAGCGCAGCGGTGAGGGCTTTCAGGATACTGAACTGCTGGCGGGTGCCGGTGAGGTAGAGCTGCAGGGAATAGCGGGCCAGCAGCAGAGGCAGCATGAAGAGGAGTGCCAGCCATGTGCCGGAAGGCAGCCGCAGCAGGATGGCCAGAAAATAGGCCATGGGAGTGCAGCAGAAAATACTGGGCAGCAGCCCGACGAACATCTGCAGAATGGTGGGGTAGAAAGTGACCTTCCGCTCCAGCAGGAACATGAAGAGAAGAATGAAGCTGTTGAGCAGGATGGAGCAGAAAATGAAGCACAGCCCGGGCAGCAGCACGCCGGGAAGGTCGATATTCCCCGGGATACCGCCGGCGGCACGGTAGGCCAGGCCGGCAAGGGTAAAGGAGAGGTTGCGGTTCCCGGCGTTAAAGAAGGTCTTGACGGGGTCTGTGTTGAAGATATGATAATGGCCTTCCCCTTCCTCCCGGGGGATGATCTCCAGGGGGGTGGTGAGAAACACAATGGCGGTGGCGGTCTCCGGTCCAAAGAGGAGCACAGTGGTCAGGATGCTGATGAAAGAGATGTCGATGGTACAGTCAGGGCGGATGTAGAGCGGCAGGCAGCGGCAGAGGATACACAGGATAATCAGGCTGATGAGGACGCCCGGGCGGCTCCAGGGATGGGAGGCCATGCTGGCGGCGATGGAGTAGCCGCCGGCGGCCATGCCCAGCAGGATGACCAGCCAGATATACCAGGTTGTGAGCTTGCGCATCATAGCATTGACCTCCGCACCGCAGACATGGGATGGGTGGAATGGGACGGCACGGAACGCCTGACGGCGTCCCGTGCCGTTCCGGGTTCACTTAGCGCCAGCTAAAGTAGGCGCCGCCAGCGACCAGAAGGGAAACCAGGGAAGTAAGAGCAGCCATGAGTTTCGCCTTATTCATCGAATACAGCCTCCTTAAATAATAGGAGCTCTGCCGTTCGCTATGGGCAGGCTGTATTCGCTTCGCTCAAGTTCAGGTGGGATCAGGCTTGGCCGGCGGGCAGAGTGGGCAGCCGCCGGTTCACCGCGTCCAGCGTGGCCAGGATGACCGCTGCATTGGCGTCCTCACCGGCATAGCAGGCGCCCAGCAGGGGTTCGGTCTTACCGTCCGCCTTCAGGAGCAGACCCACCAGAACGGCGGGACGCTCACCAAGGGAGGTGGAGCGCACATTCTCCACCGAGAAACGGCAGCTGGCGGACAGCGGGCTGTTGATGGCCTCCACTGTGGCGCGGGCGATGGCCCGCACACGGGCGGGAGAGGAGAGGTCGCACTGGGCATGTCCCTCATACACGTCATCCCCCTGCCGGAGGGTGACTGTAACAGAGGCCCCGTCCCGGCTGCTGACCAGATCCAGCCGTTCGAAGATCAGGCGCCTGGACCGCTCGTGAAAAGGGGCCGGGATCTGGGCAACGCTGATGATGCGGTGGTCCAGCTCCAACTGAAATTTGGCCAGGAGGGCGGACTGGATATCACGGACGATCTGTTTGGGGCTGCGGGACTGGTCGGAGAGTACATGGACCTCCCGGACGGCGCCATTTTCCAGATGAAACTCCACGCCCAATACGCCGGGCAGGCGATTGACAAGCGCTTTCCAGCTGTCGGTATCCACCATCATAGGGTCCTCCTTAGGGAAATCAGCAATTGGCCCGGATGAAGAATCACCAAGCATCACCATTATACAAAATTCGGCACCCCGGCGCAAGACACTATAGCACTTTTTCCATGAATTATGTAACGCGGCGTTTCATATATCAATCTAAGAGTATACGGCGGGAGGGATAGCGATGGAATGGCGGTTTGCGCTGGCGGGCGGCGCGGGGATGCTGCTGGTGCGGGAGGACGGGGGAACGGCACTTTTGACGGGCGAACTGCCGGATGATCGCCGCGGGCTGTATAAGGGCTGGCTGACCGGAGAGGGAGGGGGCAGAGTGCTGCTGGGCACCTTTCTGCCCGAACAGGGGATGCTGCGCCTGCATCGCCGCGCGCCGGTCAGCGAGCTGCGGAAAAAAGGAGCATGGCCTCCGGCCGGCGCCCGGGCGGAATTGGTGTACCCCTCCCAAAACGGGCGTCATAGGGAGAACACGCCTCTGCCGCCGGGATGGGAACGGGCCGGAGAGCCGGGGCGCTTTCTGGGCGACCCGCTGCTCAAGCGCTCGGCCCAGGGACTGAAAGGCATACTGGTCCGCCGAAGGGCGGAAGGGGTGGAATTGGCCATCCCGTTTTCCGCCGGGGGAGCACTGGCGTTGACGCCGCTGGTGTGCCTGATGGCGCCGCGGCAGCTGGGCGGACAGAGCTACCTGTGTGTGCAGTTGGACAAAAAGGGATGGCCCATCCGACCGGGGGCGGATAATCCGAACGCGAAGCGGGCAGACTGAGACCGGAGCAAGCCCCAACCTGAATTCCAAAAGGAGGAGATCGCCATGGCCAATCTGACCGCCAAGGAGCTGGACGCCCTGTCCGACCAGCTGGATTTTGAAAAGGTGCTCTACTGCAAGTATCAGTCCGCCGTCCAGAACTGCCAGGAAAACGAGCTGCGGCAAGCCTACCAGCAGTGCGCGCAGCGCCATAAGCAGAACTACGACTGCCTGCTGGGCCATTTGAACTGAGGAGGAACGGGACATGAAAGACCAGGAGCAGATCACGGATTTTATGCTGGCGGAGAAGAAGATGACCGCCAACTATGACGCCTTTGCGTCCGAGTGTGTCAACACCGCCCTGCGGGATGATTTCCTGAAGATCTTCAACCAGGGCCATAAGACGCAGGCAGAGCTGTTCCAGCTGGCCCAGTCCAAGGGCTGGTACCAGGTGGAGCAGGCGCCGGCCAGTAAGGTGAGCACCGCCTACCAGAAGTTCAGCAACCAGCGGCCCCAGTGACCGCGGAGGACCGCCGTCCGGGGAAAGATCGGCCCGGGACGGCGGTCCTCTCGGTTATTCACGGCAGCTGCCGGTCCAGGTCCAGGAGCCGGTGAAGATTTGCGCTCAGATCTCCGACCACCTCCACCGACCGGTCGAGTATTTTATCAGGTACCAGAGGGTGGTCCCGGTTCATCCGGACGAGGGAGGCGCCGGGCCAGAGGAAGGTCATCCGCTGGAAGGGATGGCGGATGAGACCGGGGGAGTTGAAACCGATGCCCAGTTCCAGGAACACGGTGGGGCCATGGGCGGCTTCGGCCCAGAACTGCTCAAAGGCGGAACGGGTGGACATCACCTTCCAGGGAACAAAGCAGGCCCGTCCACGCATGTTGCGCACCGCCGGTGCGCCGCAGCGGGGACAGCGGGGGAGATCCTCCTCCCGGCAGGCATAGGTCTCCGGATCCATATTGGCAGTGATGCGGCGGTAGATCTCCTCGCCGTCCCACAGCTCGTCACAGCAGGGGACGGAGCACTGAAAGTCGGCGATGCTGTTCTGGGGACAGAAGACCCGGCCGGGATCAAAGCCGGCGCGGTAGAACTGGTCATCGATGTTGCTGCTGAGCACGAAATAATTCCGGTTCCGCACCAGCTCCAGCAGGTTGCGATAGGCCTGGATGACCGGAAAATCATACCGTGCCCACAGAGCTTCGGCGGCGATCATCCCCTGCTTCTGCAGTCCGGAGCGGTCGGGGTCCCACAGAGCCTGCCACAGGGACCGGTAGCCCAGGCGGACCAGAGCGGGGAAGTCCCGCCGCAACACATCATAGGAATTGTAATCCATCCCGCCGGAGGCCGACAGACCGGCTCCGGCGCCTATGATGATGTGATCCGCTTCCCGCAGAAGGCGGAGGGTGCGGATGAGCTCGGGGGTGTTGTCCCGGGCAGACAGCTCGGCGGCCCGGGCGGCCTGGGCCGCGATACGCTCTGCATAAGTCATGGGAGTACTCCTTTCCGACGGAGAAAATAGGGAAGGGCGGCCGTGGATCAGCCGCTTTATCATTATTATACAATACGGCCCGCCGGAATCCAAATAAAAAGCATGAGGAATAAATTTGAGACGCAAGGAAAATAATACTTGCATCCTGACAAACATCGTTGTATAATATCACAGCATGATTACACACACTCAGCGGATCTGCCGGTCGGGTGCCCTTTGGGGTGGCCGGAGGAGATGACGCGGGTGGAGGTAAAACAAAAGGAGGAAATAATCATGGCAGTCGTTTCTATGAAGCAGCTTCTGGAGGCCGGCGTTCACTTCGGCCACCAGACCCGCCGGTGGAACCCCAAGATGGCCACCTACATCTACACCGAGCGCAACGGTATCTACATCATCGACCTGCAGAAGACCGTGAAGAAGCTGGAGGAGGCCTATAACTTCGTCCGCGAGCTGGGCGAGAACGGCGAGACTCTGCTCTTTGTCGGCACCAAGAAGCAGGCCCAGGAGGCCATCAAGGAAGAGGCCACCCGCTGCGGCATGTACTATGTGAACGCCCGCTGGCTGGGCGGCATGCTCACCAACTTCAAGACCATGCGCGGCCGCGTGGACCGTCTCAACCAGCTCAAGAAGATGCAGGAGGACGGCACCTTCGACATGCTGCCCAAGAAGGAAGTCATGAAGCACCTGGGCGAGATCGCCAAGCTGGAGAAGTATCTGGGCGGCGTGGTCGAGATGAAGAAGCTGCCCGGCGCTCTGTTCGTCGTTGATCCCCGCAAGGAGCGCAACGCCATCAACGAGGCCCGCAAGCTGCACATCCCCATCGTGGCCATCGTGGATACCAACTGCGACCCCGATGAGATCGACTATGTGATCCCCGGCAACGATGACGCCATCCGCGCCATCAAGCTGATCTCCGGTGTGATGGCCAACGCCATCCAGGAGGGCAAGCAGGGCCAGGACGCTCCCGCCGAGGAGACCGAGCAGGCCGCTGAGTAATCAGGACGAATTGGGAAGCGCCCGCCCGCGCGGGCGGGCGCTCCTTTTATACGAATCATAATGGAGGTTAAGTGATTATGGCAATCAGCGCGAATGATGTAAAGAAGCTGCGCGAGATGACCGGCGTCGGCATGATGGACTGCAAGAAGGCCCTCACCGAGGCCGAGGGCAATATGGATAAGGCTGTGGAGATCCTCCGCGAGAAGGGCCTGGCCGCTTCCCAGAAGAAGGCCGGCCGCATCGCCGCCGAGGGTATGGCCTATGCCGGCGTCATCGACGGCGTGGGCGTGGTGGTCGAGGTCAACGCCGAGACCGACTTCGTGGCCAAGAATGAGAAGTTCACCGACTTCGTCAAGGGCGTGGCCGCCACTGTGGCCGCCAACAAGCCCGCCGATCTGGATGCTCTGATGGAGTGCAAGTACCTGGGCACCGACCTGACCGTTACCCAGCAGCAGCAGGAGATGGTCCTGGTCATCGGCGAGAACATCAAGGTCCGCCGCTTTGCTTTCTACACCGAGGGCGTGTGCGTGCCCTACATCCACGCCGGCGGCAAGATCGGCGTGCTGGTGAACCTGGAGACCAGCCTGACTGCCGAGCAGGTCAACGAGTGTGGCAAGGACGTGGCCATGCAGATCGCCGCTCTGAATCCCCGTTTCTGGGACAAGTCTCAGGTCACCCAGGACGTGCTGGATGAGGAGAAGAAGATCATGATGGCCCAGATGGCCAACGATCCCAAGATGGCTTCCAAGCCCGAGCAGGTCCGCGAGAAGATCGTCATGGGCAAGCTGAACAAGTTCTATTCCGAGAACTGCCTGCTGCAGCAGGAGTTCGTGAAGGACGGCAGCCTGACTGTGGAGAAGTATATTGCCAGCGCCGCCAAGGCTCTGGGCGGCACCATCACCTTCAAGGACGCTGTTCGCTTCGAGAAGGGCGAGGGCATCGAGAAGCGTCAGGAGAACTTCGCTGAGGAGATCGCCAAGCAGCTGGCGAAGTAAAAGTATAAGGCCAGCGAGCCCCGGGTGCAAAAGCGCCCGGGGCTCTTTTGATCTTCCTGTTCTCCTGTACCCGCGCAGCGGTACGCGCCGTGTGGCGCGTACCAGGCGTTTTGACCGAAGGCAAAACCCTGATGCCGGGCGGATTTATTCCGCCCGAGCAGATGAAAGGATAAGAGGGGTCCCCGCGCGGCGGGAGCCGCGTGGGGAGGAACTTCGCCGAGGAGATCGCCAAGCAGCTGGCGAAGTAAAAGTATAAGGCCAGCGAGCCCCGGGTGCAAAAGCGCCCGGGGCTCTTTTGATCTTCCTGTTCTCCTGTACCCGCGCAAAAGTCAAAACCTCCGGCTTAACCGGAGGTTTTGACTTTTGTTTATGAGCGCCTTTTAGCCCTGAGAAGTGAGGGTCTTGGAGAATTCCTCGATGTACTTCCGGTCCTCCTCGGTCTTGGGCAGGATGATGTTGAGCAGAAGAGCGGAGAGGGCGGTGCCCGAGATGCCGGTGAAAAGGGTGAGCACGGTGGTGGGGAGGAAGGAGAGGTAGTCGCCGGCATACCCGCCGCCGATGCCGATGACCAGGGACACAGCCAGAATGGTGATGTTGCGCTTGCTCAGATTGCCCATGCTGATGACCCGAATGCCGGTGGAGGCGATGCTGCCGAAGGTGACCAGCAGGATGCCGCCCAGAACGGGGTTGGGGATGAGGGCCAGAAGCTGCGAGAACTTGGGGAAGAAGGAGAGCAGGCCCAGGATCAGGGCGCCAAGAGCGGTCACATAGCGGCTGGCCACGCCGGTCATGGCGATGACGCCGGCATTGGGGCTGGCGGAGACCACGGGAAGGCCGTTGAAGAGGGCGGCGATCATGCTGCCCAGGCCGTCGCCCCGCAGGGTACGGACCAGTTCCTCCTTGGTGGGCAGACGGCCCTCTGCGTTGGTGACGATGCCGGTGGTGTCACCCACATTTTCCATGACGGTGGCAATGTGCACGGCGCAGATGGTGAGGATGGGGCCCACCTGGAACTTCATACCGAACTTGACTGGGGTGGGGAAGGAGAGGGCCTGGGCCTCCAGCACGCTGGTGAAGTCCACCATACCCAGGGCAATGCACAGGACAAAGCCCACGATGATGGAGATCAGAATGGACAGGGACTGGAGAAAGCCCTTGGCGAAGTTGTCCAGCACCATGGCCAGCACAAAGGTAAAAGCGGCGATGGCAAAGTACTTCATGACCTCGGGGCTGGAGGGGTCATAATTGACCGCGTTGCCGAAGCCGCTGCCCATCAGGCACATGCCTACCGCCAGCACCACGCTGCCGGTGACCACAGGGGTGAAGTACTTGTGCAGGTAAGTGATGGCCAGCGGCCCGAAGATGAAGAGCACCACGCTGCCCGCAAAGGCGGCACCGAACGCGCCGGAAAGACCGATATCAGGGTTACAGGCCATGGCCACCATGGGAGAAATAAGAGTATAGCTGCCGGAAGTGACAATGGGCAGCTTGGAGCCGATGGGGAGCTTCCATAGGCCCAGGGACTGGATCAGACTGGCAATGCAGCTGATGAACATGCTGCACTGGATGAGCAGCGCGGTGTCGTTCACATCCAGTCCGGCGCCGCTGGCCAGCAGAAGGCTGCCCGCCAAAGTACCGGTAAAGGCTACGAGAACATGCTGCAGCGCTAAAGGAATCGCTTTTTGAACGGGGGGCTTGTCGTTAATGCGGTAAACCATGAAAAAAGATTCTCCTTTACATCCGCCTGAGCGGAGACTTTTCGATGCAGGGGGCAAACACGTGTTTCAACACATCACAAATACATCATATGACTTTGAGTATTATACTGATTAGTCAGACAAAATGCAAGAAATATCTGTGAATCTTGCTGAAAATGGTCTAGTTATACAAAAAAATGGGTGTACTCCTGTGCAGATAAACAATAAGAGAACTGCTGAATACCTTTTTTTGGATAGCACTAATTTTGCCGGAGGCCGCGGCCAGGGCAATAAGTTGTAAAAATTTTGTCTGAGGGCCTATGCAAACCGGGGAAAATAAGTTAAAATAACAAAAGACTATACATGGCCCGGAGTGGGAGATGAGAGAGTTCCGTTCCGGTGCGATACAAATACCATAAAGGGGTTGACTGTATGAGTGAACCGCAGTATAAACGCATACTTCTGAAGATCAGCGGCGAAGCTCTGGCCGGTGAGGCCAGCCGGGGCCTGGACTTTGGCGTCATTGGCCAGGTCTGCGACGTGATCAAGCAGTGTAATGAGATGGGCGTCCAGGTGGGCATCGTCGTGGGCGGCGGCAACTTCTGGCGGGGCGTGAAGGACGGCGGCGGCCGGATGGAGCGCACCCGTGCCGATCACATGGGCATGCTGGCCACCACCCTCAATTGTCTGGCGCTGGCCGACATGCTGGAGCAGCGGGGGGTGGAGGTCCGGGTGCAGACCGCCATCGAGATGCGTGCCATCGCCGAGCCCTACATCCGCTCCAAGGCCATCCGCCATCTGGAAAAGGGAAGAGTGGTCATCTTTGGCTGCGGCACCGGCAATCCGTTCTTCTCCACCGATACCGCTGCCGTGCTCCGCGCTGCCGAGATCGACGCGGACGTGATCCTTCTGGCCAAGAACATCGACGGCGTGTACAGCGCCGACCCCAATAAGGACCCCACCGCAGTAAAGTATGATTCCATTTCCTATGACGACGTGCTGGCCCAGCACCTGCAGGTGATGGACTCCACCGCCACCAGCCTGTCCATGGACAACAAGATCCCGGTGATCCTTTTTGCACTCAAGGACCCCCAGAATATCGTGCGGGTGCTCCGGGGCGAGAAGATCGGTACCATTGTGAAGGAGGAAAAGTGAGATGAAGGCGATCCATAAACCCTATGATGAGAAGATGCAGAAGACCGTGGACGTGGTGGTCAGCGATTTTGCCAGCGTCCGGGCCGGCCGCGCAAATGCCGCCGTGCTGGATAAGATCACCGTGGACTATTATGGCAGCCCCACTCCCATCAACCAGGTGGCCGCCATCTCTTCTCCTGACCCCCGCACCCTGACCATCCAGCCCTGGGACAGCAGTCTGCTCAAGGCCATTGAAAAGGCCATCCAGACTTCCGACCTGGGCATCAATCCCCAGAACGACGGCCGGCTGATCCGCCTGGCCTTCCCCCAGCTCACCGAGGAGCGCCGCAAGGAGCTGTCCAAGCAGGTGAAGAAATATGCCGAGGCCGGCAAGGTGGCCATCCGCAACATCCGCCGGGACGCGGTGGATACCTACAAGGCCATGAAGAAGAAGTCCGAGATCACCGAGGACGATCTGAAGGAATACGAGAAAGAAATGCAGGACATGACCGAAAAGCGCTGCAAGCAGATCGATGAGCTCAGTGCCAAGAAGGAAGCCGAACTCATGGCTGTGTAAGGCCATACGCCTTTCCATATGAGTGCGGGGCGCAGAGCGCCCCGCACTCAAATTCTGGTTTGATAGGATGTCAGCTATGCCGATCTTCAAATCGAAGGAGAAGGACGCCCCGCAGGTGGACTTCACGAATCTGCCTAGGCACGTGGCCATCATTATGGACGGCAACGGCCGGTGGGCCCGCAGCCGGGGGCTGCCCCGCACCGCGGGACACGCCGCGGGGGCGGAGACCTTCCGCACCATCGCCACCTACTGCAAGGACATCGGACTGGAGTATCTGACGGTCTACGCCTTCTCCACGGAGAACTGGAAGCGGCCCGCGGAGGAGGTCTCCGCCATCATGGGCCTGCTGAAAAAGTACCTGCTGGAGGCCATCGGGAAGATGGAGCGGGACCGGGTGAAGATGAAGTTTTTCGGCGATCTCACGCCTCTGACGCCGGAGCTGCGGGAGCTGTGCCGGCGGACGGAGGAGATCTCCACCCACTATGAGGGCTGCCAGGTCAATATCTGCCTGAACTACGGCGGGCGGGACGAGATTGTCCGGGCGGCCCGGGCCCTGGCCGCCGAGTGTGCGGCGGGGGAGCGGCAGCCGGAGTCTATCACGGAGGAGCTCTTTTCCCAGCGGCTCTTTTCCGCCGGGATCCCGGACCCGGATCTGGTGATCCGGCCCAGCGGAGAGCTGCGGCTCTCAAACTTCCTGCCCTGGCAGTCGGCCTATGCCGAGTTCTATTTTACCGATGTGCTCTGGCCCGACTTTTCGAAGGAAGAACTCAACAAAGCCCTGGCGGATTATCAGTCCCGGTCCCGCCGGTTCGGAGGTGTCTGATGGGAAAGCGTATCCTGGTGGCGGTGATCTTTATCCCCGTAATCTTTCTGGTACTCTACGGAGTATCGCCGGTCTATCCCGTGGTGCTGCCGGTGGCTGTGGCTGTGCTGTCCATGATCGGCGTCCACGAGGCCATGTGGTCCACGGGCTTTGTCAAAAATATCCGTATTTCGGGCTGTTCCATCGTCCTGGCCGGACTGATCCCGTTCTGGGTCTACTACAGCGGGGACGAGGTGCTGGCCCTGGCGGGCCTGTTCCTCTATGTGGTCCTGCTCTTCTGCGAGGCCATCAGCAGCCACAAGACGGTGACCATGGAGAAGATGGGCGGAGCCTTCTTCCTCTCTGTAATGATCCCGTTTTTCATGTCTTCCCTTCTGCGCCTGCGGCTGCTGGAGGGATGGCGGTATCTCATCATCCTGCCCTTCCTGGCCGCTTTTATCAGCGACGCCTTCGCCCTGTTCGCGGGCATGCTGTTCGGAAAGCACAAGCTGGCCCCGGAGCTCTCCCCCAAAAAAACGGTGGAAGGCGCGGCGGGCGGCTTCCTGGGCGCAGTGATCGCCCTGCTGCTTTACGGCCTCCTGCTGGAGAAGGTATGGGGACTGCAGGTCAGCTATCCCCTTCTGGCCCTGTACGGGGCATTGGGCAGCCTGGTTTCTCAGCTGGGTGACCTCTCCTTTTCGTATATCAAGCGGGAGTACGGCATCAAGGATTACGGCAACATCCTGCCGGGCCACGGCGGCGTGCTGGACCGCTTTGACAGCGTGATCTTCTGCGCGCCTCTCATCGAGCTGCTGGTACGGCTGCTGCCGGCCATCAGCCGGTAGGGATACAGAGAAAGAAGTGGGCATATGCAGAAGAATATCGTCATACTGGGGTCCACCGGCTCCATCGGACGGCAGTCGCTGGACGTGATCGAGGCCTGCGGAGCGCACGCCATGGCCCTCACCGCCAACCGGGACACAGAGCGGATGGAGGCACAGTGCCGCCGATTCCGGCCGGAGTTGGCCGTGATGATGGACCCCGCCGCGGCGGAGGAGCTGCGGGTGCGGCTGGCCGACACTCCGGTCCGGGTGGCGGCGGGGATGGAGGGCCTGATCGAAGCGGCCTCGCTGCCCAGAGCGGACACCGTCATCACCGCCGTGGTGGGCATCGTGGGCCTGCGGCCCACCATCGCCGCCATCCGGGCGGGCAAGCGCATCGGCCTGGCCAACAAGGAGACCCTGGTCTGTGCCGGTGAGCTGGTGATGGACGAGGCCGACGCCTGGCACAGCCAGATCGTCCCCGTGGACTCGGAGCACTCTGCCATCTTCCAGTGCCTTCAGGGCTGCCGGAACCGGGAGGAGGTCAAGCGCCTGATCCTCACCGCCTCGGGCGGTCCTTTCTGGGGCAAGAAGCGGGAGGAGCTGGAGAAGGTGACTCTGGCCGACGCCCTCAAGCACCCCAACTGGTCCATGGGGGCCAAGATCACGGTGGACTCCGCATCCCTGATGAACAAGGGCTTGGAGTTCATTGAGGCCATGCGGCTCTACTGCCTGCCGCCGGAAAAGATCGCGGTGGTGGTCCACCGGGAGAGCATAGTTCACTCCATGGTCGAATACTGTGATAATGCCGTCATCGCGCAGCTGGGCGTGCCCGACATGCGCGTGCCCATCGAATACGCCCTCACCTGGCCGGAGCGGGGCCCCGCCGTGGCGGAGCCGCTGGATCTGGTGAAGTGCGGCAAGCTGACCTTCGCCCAGCCGGATATGGAGGCCTTCCCATGTCTGGGGCTGGCCATGGGAGCGGCCCGCACCGGCGGCACCGCCACCGCCATCCTCAACGGCGCCAATGAGGCCGCCGTGGCCCGGTTCCTGGCGGGGGAGATCGGCTTCCTGGACATCCCGCGCCTGGTGGAGCGGGCGCTGGAGCGGGTGCCGGTGACCCAGGCTCCCACACTGGACGATATCTTTGCCGCGGACCAGGCTGCCCGGATCTGCGCCAACGAATAACACCCAAACGGCTGGGGCGGCGTGATGAAGCGCCGCCCCACAGCTGCTTTTAGCCACAGGAGGTCTTATGCTCTATATTCTCTTTGCTATTCTGATGTTTGGCATCCTGATCGCGGTCCACGAGCTGGGCCATTTTGTCACGGCCAAGCTGCTGGGAGTCAAGGTTAACGAGTTTTCCATCGGTATGGGGCCCCAGCTCCTCTCACGAGTGCGGGGAGAGACCCAATACTCTCTGCGGCTGCTGCCCATCGGCGGCTACTGCGCTATGGAGGGGGAGGAGGGGGGCTCAAACGATCCCCGCTCCTTTGAGAACAAGCCGGCCTGGCGGAAGGTCATCATACTGGTGGCCGGCTCTTTTATGAACTTTTTGGCTGGTTTTCTGATCCTGGTGGGGCTTTACGCAGCCAGTTCGGTGATCGCGCCGGTGGTCACCGGATTTTTGGACGGTGTGCCCGCCCAGGAGCTGGGCCTGCAGGCGGGGGACCGTATCGTGGAGATCGGGGGTACGGCGGTGCGCTACCGCAGCCAGATCGACGCGCTGCTGGACCAGGCTTCGGCCGACGGCTCGGTGGACCTGACTGTGGAGCGCAGCGGGGAGCGGGTAACGCTGGAGGGCGTTCCTCTGGTGCGCCGTACCATCCAATATGAGGGAGAGGAGCGGCAGATGTACGGCCTCTCCTTCGGCCAGACCGAGCGGCTGGGCCCGATGGACTGCCTGGCCCTGTCCTGGCGGCAGTCGCTGGAGTTCGTCAAAATGGTCTGGAGCAGCCTGGGCCAGCTCATCCGGGGCGCCGTGGGGCTCAAGGACCTGTCCGGCCCCATCGGCATCGTCAACGCGGTGGGGGAGCTGGGCACCTCTGCCGCCCAGGAGGGAGGAGCGGCGGCCGCCGTCCGCAGCATTCTCTATTTTATCTCCTTCATCGCCATCAATCTGGCGGTGATGAATCTCCTGCCCATCCCGGCGCTGGACGGCGGACGCATCTTCTTCCTGTGCGTGAATCTGATCTATACCGTGCTGACCCGCAAAAAGCTGGACCCCAAATATGAGAACGCGGTGAATATGGCGGGTTTCTTCTGCCTGCTGGCACTCATGGCAGTGGTGGCGGTCAGCGATATCTCCAAGCTCTTTCACAGTTGAGGTGACAGGACCATGACAAAACAGATCCTTGTAGGCGGCGTTCCGGTGGGCGGCGGCGCCCCTGTGACCATCCAGTCCATGACCAATACCCGCACCGACGATGTGGCCGCCACCGTGGAGCAGATCCGGAAGCTGGAGGCCGCCGGATGCGAGATCATCCGCTGCGCGGTGCCCGACATGGAGGCGGCCCGGGCGGTGGGCGCCATCCGGGAGCAGATCCATATCCCGCTGGTGGTGGATATCCATTTTGACTACAAGCTGGCGCTGGAGGCGGCGGCCGCCGGCGCCGACGCGGTGCGCATCAATCCGGGCAATATCGGCGGGGCCGACCGGGTGAAGGCGGTGGCCGACGCCTGCCGGAAGCGGAACATCCCCATCCGTATCGGCGTCAACGGCGGCTCACTGGAGCGGGAGCTGCTGGCCAAATACGGCGGCGTCACGCCCGAGGCCCTGGTGGAGTCGGCCTTCGGCCATGTTGCCCTGCTCAACCGCTTTGATTTCGACGATATCTGCGTGTCCCTCAAATGCTCCAGTGTGCCCATGACCATCGCGGCCTACCGGCTGATGGCCCAGCGGAGCGACTATCCCCTTCACGTGGGCCTTACCGAGGCGGGCACACCCCGGATGGGCGTGCTCAAGTCGGCGGTGGGCATCGGCGGCCTGCTGGCCCTGGGCATCGGAGACACCATCCGGGTGTCCCTTTCCGCCGACCCGGTGGAGGAGGTATACGCCGCCCGGGACATCCTGAAGGTGGTGGGCCTGCGGCAGGAGGGAGCCCAGCTCATCTCCTGCCCCACCTGTGGACGGACGAAGATCGACCTGATCGGCCTGGCCGGCCAGGTGGAGGAGCGGCTCAAAGAGGTCAAAAAGCCCATCACCGTGGCGGTCATGGGCTGCGTGGTCAACGGCCCCGGAGAGGCCAGGGCCGCTGATGTGGGCATCGCCGGCGGCGACGGGGTGGGACTCCTGTTCCGCCACGGTGAGATCGTCAAGAAGGTACCTCAGGAAGCGCTGGTGGACGAGCTCTTCCGTCTGATCGAGACGATCTAAGAGCGGAATCCAGACATTTGAGTATTGACATATCCTTAAAACTGTGGTATTCTGCAATCAAGCCTAAAGAACGGAATACAGTGGTTTGGAACAGGAGGTCAAGAACATGACGTTTGAGGAATTTATCAAAACATCCAACACCCTGGCCCCCATGGCCGATCTGCCGGCGGCCCGGCATATTTATGAGAACATCATCTGCCGGCCCGACGTGGTGGGTTGGATGGCCATCGCCTCAGAGCTGAAGATGCCCGCCCTGGCGGTGTGCGCCGGGGAGATCGAGCAGTACTGTGACAGCCATCCCGGCTGCGGGGTGGACCTGCGCAGCGACCTGACCCGGAAGTCCATCGGCCGCATGGTCCGGGCCGCGCTGGAGCCTGTGGGCTATCTGCCCGCGGGCAAGAAGAATATGCCCAAGGAGCTGGGCTTCCGGTACTTTTGCGGTGTGGCCAAGCGCTATGAGAAGCAGGCCTCCGCTCAATTCGCGGTGAAGGTGAGCCTGGAGCCTGCCCAGAACCAAGTCAGATAGGAGCCCTGTCTATGGCAGAGGAAAAAAAGATCCCATTTATGGAGCTGTTCTCCGCCTGGCGGCCGGAGCCCGCGCTCCTGCCTGCGCTGCGGGCGTGCATGGTGACCGGCGCGGTCATCGACCGGGGGGCGCGCACCCTGCAGGCCGAGTTGGAGTGCCCCCTGCCGCTGGGCGAGGGCGTGCGGACCACGCTGGAGGGAGCTCTGGCAGCTTTCTACCGCCTGACCCGGGTGGAATTGCTGGCCAATAACCCGGTTTCGGTGGAGCCTGCCGTCATTTCCCCGCCGGAGAGCGCCGCACCGCCCGCGGCGGAGTGCATCCCCGCCCCGGCCGAGCCTCCGGCGGCCCCCGCCGAGGGGGAGCACCCCACCGTGGACACCGGCGCGGCCGAGGCCTTTGCCCGCACCGAGGCCATCCGGCAGGAGGCGCTGAAAAAGCTGCGTACCGCCAAGCCCTCCGGCAGGGAGAAAAAGGCCCAGCCCAAGAGCAAGCTCCTCTTCGGCAAGCGGGAGGTGAAGGGAATCGCCGTCCCCATGCATACTCTGGAGCTGGACATGGGCACCGTCATCGTGGAGGGCGACGTATTCGCCGTGGATCACAAGGAACTGAAGAAGCGGGGGGCCTGGGTGGTGGCCTTTGACCTGACCGACTACACCGGGTCCATCCGGGTGAACAAGTTCTTCCCCGGGGACGAGGGCAAGCCCATCGTGGACGGGGTGAAGAAGGGGATGCACCTGAAGGTCCAGGGGCGGCTGAACATGGACCGCTTCTATGGCGACATGGTGCTGGAGCCCATGGCCATCACCACCGCCCCCCAGGAGCTGCGCCAGGACACCGCCCCGGAGAAGCGGGTGGAGCTGCACCTGCACACCAACATGTCCGCCATGGACGCCCTGACGGCGGTGGGCTTTAAGACCGACTCGGTCATCGGCTCGGACAAGAACGTGGTCAAGCGGGCGGAGCGGTGGGGTCACCCCGCCATCGCCATCACCGACCACGGCGTGGCCCACGCCTTCCCCAACGCCAAGCACTCGGCCAAGAACATCAAGATCCTCTTCGGCGTGGAGGCCTATTACCTCAACGACGTGGATGACCGGGTGGTGGTCCACGGCCAGCCCGACCAGCCCTTTGACGACGAGATCGTCTGCTTTGACATCGAGACCACCGGCCTGGACCGGCGGCGGGAGGTCATCATCGAGATCGGCGCGGTGGTGCTGAAAAACGGGGAGGTGGGGGAGCGGTTCAACACCTTCGTCTCCCCCGGGCGCATCCTGAACCCGGACATCATCCGTCTCACCGGCATCACCGACGAGATGCTGGAGGGGGCCCCCAGCCAGGAGGAGGCCCTGCGGGCCTTTCTGGACTTTGTGGGGGACCGGCCCCTGGCTGCCCACAACGCGGACTTTGACATGGGCTTTATCTCCGCCGGGTGCCGGAAATACGGCATCCCCTTTGAGAACCCCTCCATCGACAGCCTGATCCTGGCCCAGAACCTGCTGCCCGACCTGGGCAAGTATAAGCTGGACATCGTGGCCGAGCACCTTCAGCTGCCCGCCTTCAACCACCACCGGGCCAGCGACGACGCGGCCACCGTGGCCTATATGCTGCCCCACTTCTTCCGCAAAATGGAGCAGCTGGGGCTGCACAACTTAAAAGACATCAACCCCTATATGCCCAAGCTCCGCCGTGGCGGCAAGGCCCGGCGGCAGCCCAAGCACCTGATCGTGCTGGCCAAGAACAACACCGGTCTGCGCAACCTGTATAAGCTCATCTCCCTGTCCCAGCTGGAGCACTTCAAGCGCTATCCCATCATGCCCAAGTCCCTCATCAACGAGAACCGGGAGGGGCTGATCATCGGCTCGGCCTGCGAGGCGGGGGAGCTGTTCCGGGCGGTGGTGGATGGCAAGGACTGGGTGGAGCTGAAGCGCATCGCCGCCTGGTATGACTATCTGGAGATCCAGCCCATCTGCAACAACATGTTCATGCTGCGCAAGGGCATGGTCCGGTCAGAGGAGGAGCTGCGGGACTTTAACCGCACCATCGTCCGCCTGGGGGAGGAGCTGGGCAAACCGGTGTGCGCCACCGGCGACGTCCACTTTCTGGACCCGGAGGACGAGGTATACCGCCACATTTTGCTGGCGTCCAAGGGCTTTGACGACGCGGACTCGCCCCTGCCCATCTATTTCAAGACCACCGACGAGATGCTGAAGGAGTTCTCCTACCTGGGCAAGGAGAAGGCCTATGAGGTGGTGGTGAAGAACACCAACTTCATCGCCGACTGCTGCGACCCCATCGAGCCCCTGCCCCAGGGTCTGTTCGCCCCCAAGCTGGAGGACTCTGACGGGGAGCTGAAGCGCCTGGTGTGGGGTAAGGCCCACGAGCTGTATGGCGAGGAGCCGCCCCAGATCGTGGTGGACCGCATCAACGCCGAACTCTATGACATCATCCGCTGCAAGTATGACGTCATCTATATGTCCGCCCAAAAGCTGGTGCAGAACTCCCTGGAGCACAGCTATCTGGTTGGCTCCCGCGGCTCCGTGGGTTCATCCCTGGTGGCCTTTATGTCGGGCATCACAGAGGTAAATTCCCTGCCCGCCCACTATCGCTGCCCCAAGTGCAAGCACACCGACTTTGACTATGCCCAGGACCCGGCCCACCCCTATGGCTGCGGCGCGGACATGCCCGACGCCGTCTGTCCCGTGTGTGGGACGCCCTATGTAAAGGACGGCTTTAACATCCCCTTCGAGACGTTTTTGGGCTTTGGCGGCGACAAGGTCCCCGATATTGACCTGAACTTCTCCGGCGAGTATCAGTCCAGCGCCCACAAGTATACCTTCGAGCTGTTCGGCCAGACCCACGTGTTCCGGGCCGGGACCATCGGCGCGGTGGCGGAAAAGACGGCCTATGGCTATGTGAAGCACTATCTGGACGAGCGGGGACTGGTGGTGTCCAAGGCGGAGGAGAGCCGCCTGGCCCTGGGCTGCACCGGCGTGAAGCGCACCACCGGCCAGCACCCCGGCGGCATGGTGGTCATCCCCCAGGACAACGAGATCTACGACTTCTGCCCCGTGCAGCACCCCGCCGACGACCCCAACAGCGAGATCGTCACCACCCACTTTGAATATCACTCCATGGAGTCTAACCTGCTGAAGCTGGACATGCTGGGCCACGATGACCCCACCATGATCCGTATGCTGGAGGACCTGACCGGGGTGAACGCCCGCCAGATCCCCCTGGACGACAGGGACACCATGTCCATCTTCCAGTCCTCCAAGGTCCTGGGCTATGAGAACGACAAGGTGCTGGGTCCCACCGGCGGCACCGCCATCCCAGAGTTCGGCACCACCTTCGTCCGGGGGATGCTGGAGGACACCCAGCCCAACCAGTTCGATATTCTGGTCCGTCTGTCCGGCTTCTCCCACGGCACCGACGTGTGGCTGGGCAACGCGAAGGACCTGATCACCTCGGGCACGGCCAAGGTCAGCGAGGCCATCGGCTGCCGGGACGATATCATGCTCTTCCTCATCTCCAAGGGGATGCCCCCCCAGCGCTCCTTCAAGATCATGGAGGCGGTGCGAAAGGGCCGTGGCCTGCCCCCCGGGGCGGAGGACGAGATGCGGGCGGCTGGTGTGCCCGAGTGGTACATCGGCTCCTGCAAAAAGATCGCCTATCTGTTCCCCAAGGCCCACGCCGTGGCCTATGTGATGATGGCTTTCAGGATCGCCTGGTTCAAGGTCCACCGGCCCCTGGCCTTCTACGCGGCCTATTTCTCCATCCGGGCCAAGGCCTTTGACGAGGCCTTTATGTGCCGGGGCATGGACGTGTGCCAGCAGAAGATGCGCCAGATCATCGCCAAGGACAAGGAGGCCACCGCCGTGGAGCAGGACATGCTCACCACCCTGGAGGTGTGCTATGAGTTCTATCTCCGGGGCTTCACCTTCCAGCGCATGGACCTCTATCAGTCCGAGGCCATCCGCTTCACCGTGGACGAGGAGCATAAGGCCCTGCGGCCCCCCTTCGTGTCCGTGGCCGGACTAGGAGAGACGGCGGCCCTGTCCCTGGCCGAGGCCCGGAAGGGCCGGCAGTTCATCTCTGTGGAGGAGGTGTCCGCCGCCTGCCCCAAGGTCTCCAAGACCCACATCCAGCTGCTGAAGGAGGCCGGGACCTTCGGCGACCTACCCGAGACCAGCCAGATGAATTTGTTTTCTATGTTTTGATACCTGTCATTCCAAGTTTACGGATTGCCGCGTCGGCCCGCTGGGCCGCCTCGCAATGACAGGACTTAGACCCTCCGTCGTGTTTTGGATACGGCGGAGGGCCTTTTACATAAATTTCCGAAAAACGACCCGTTTCCCTTGACGGGGCGGGCGAGACATGGTACAAATGAGGTGAGACACGGCGAAACCGGACAACGGGGGAGGGGAGAAGCACATGGAGCCTGTGGAACTTGCACAAGAGCCGAAGACAAAACTGCGCCATGGCCGGACCGCCCTCCGCCTGCTGAGCTTCCCGGTCCTGCTGGTTTATTTGGAGCTGGTCCTGCGGCTGTACATGGGCCTGCGCCCGGATTATCTGCCGGTGGTCCTGCCCTTTGCCCTGTCCGGCGGGTCCCTGCTGGCCGGACTGACGGCGGTGTTCCCCCGGCGGGGGAACGGGATCTTATTCCGCCTGCTGGCGCTGCTGCTGTGCCTGGTTTACGCCGGGGAGCTGCTGGCCAAGCAGATCTTGCAGACCTATTACCCACTGACGACTTTAGCCACTGCGGCGGACAACCGCCTGGGGGACTATAGCGGGGTCATCCTCACCGCCATGGGGGAGAACTGGGCTGTTCTGGCGGCGCTGATTTTGCCCGGGGTGCTGCTGAGTTTGTTCGCCGGGCGGCTCATAGACTTTGCGCCCCGCCGGGGCCGGTATCTGGCGGCGGCGCTGCTGACGGCGGCGGCCCTCCACCTGCTGGGCCTGGGGGCGTTGGCCCTGCCCTGGCAGGGGGACCTGATCCCGGGGCGGCTATACCAGATGGACACGGAGACGGACGACCAGGTGGAGCAGCTGGGACTGCTCACCACCCTGCGGCTGGACATCAAGCACCTGTTTCTCCCGCCCAAGATCACCCCGGACCGGGATTTTGAAGTGATGGCCCCCATCGAGCCGGAGCCGGACGGCTCCTCCTCCCAGCCCCAAAGCGGGGGAGAGGAGACCCCGGCAGAGCCCCAGATCGACACCTCCCCCAACATTCTGGACGTGGACCTGGCCGCCCTGGGCCGGGAGAGCGGGGACGAGGACGTGCAGTGGCTGGCGGACTACTTTGCCAGCGCCGCCCCCACGAAAAAGAACGAGTACACCGGTATGTTCGCCGGGTACAACGTGATTCAGATCGTGCTGGAGGGCTTCTCCGGCTATGCCATCGACCCGGAGCTGACCCCTACCTTATATAAACTGTCTACCCAGGGCTTTGTGTTTTCCAATTATTACACCACCCTGCACTATACCAGCACCTCCAACGGGGAGTGCCAGACCCTGCTGGGGCTTTACCCGAAAAACGGAAACCCCATCACCATGAAACGCACCGGCCAGCTGGGGACCAGCCTGCCCTTCACCCTGGCCCAGCAGCTGGGGCGGGTGGGCTATCTCACCCTGGGCTACCACGGCAACTATGATATGTATGGCCGCCTGACCTCCCACACCAACCTGGGCTATGACTGGCGGCAGTATCAGTCCGGTCTGGAACTGGAGATGCAGGGGGATCAGCCCGCCTGGCCCCAGCGGGACAGCTATGTGGTGGAGGCCAGCACCGACGATTTCGTCAACAGCCACCGGCCCTTCCACGTCTACTATCTCACCATCAGCGGCCACATGCCCTATTCCGACAACCGGGTGGTGGCCCCCTATCGGGATATCGTCCGCGCCCTGCCCTACAGCGCCGTCACCCAGAACTATGTGGCCACGGTGATGGAGGCGGACCGGGCTTTAAAATGCCTGCTGGACAAGCTGGAGGCGGCGGGCAAGCTGGACCGGACGCTGATCGCAGTCACCGGGGACCACATCCCCTATTTCAACATCAACGTGCTGGAGGAACTGGCCGGGAAGAAGTTCGGCAGCTCCGACGCCATCCAGGCCCTGAACGAGTCGGCCATCGACTTTGACGTATATAAAAACACCCTGATCCTGTGGTCGGCCAGCATGACCCAGCCGGTCCCGGTGGACAAGGTGTGCTGCCAGGTGGACATTCTGCCCACCCTGTCCAATCTGCTGGGGCTGCCATACGACTCCCGGATGCTGGCCGGGCGGGACGTTCTGTCTGACAGCGAGGGGCTGGTGGTGTTCTCCTCCCGCAGCTGGAGGTCGGACCGGGGGTTCTATGACCGTTATGCCCGGTCCTTCACCCCCGCCCCCGGGGTGGAGATGACGGCGGAGGAGCAGGCGGCCTATGTGGCGGCCACGAAAAAGCGGGTGGGCTATCTGCTGGACAGCACGCCCCTGATCGTGGAGCACGATTTTTACAGTCTGCTGCCCCGGTACATTACCTCCAACCAGGGAGAAAACCGGGAAGATTGATTTTTTCCCCGCTGCGTGGTATCATAACCGTGATCCGGTGGAACGCGCCGGATCGGGAAAGGATGTGTTTTTTCATGCGAACACCTTATGAAGAGGAGCGCAGCTACTACGCCCAGGGCCAGGTGGAGTCCCTGAACGAGTATATGACCCGGACCTTCCTGTGGATGGTGCTGGGCCTGATGATCACCTTCGGCCTGGCGGTGCTGGGCTGGATGACCAACGCCACCTTGTGGCTGCTGTATCACGTACCCGGCTTCCACCTGATCGTGCTGGTGGTCACCCTGATCATGGCTTTTACTATGGTCAGCCGCATCGAGCGCATGTCGGTGGGCGCGGCACGGGGCGTGTTCCTGGCCTATTCCGTGCTGTTTGGCTTTACCATGTCCTGCTATCTGTATCTCTATGAGCTGCCCAGCCTGATCTTCGTCTTCCTGGCCACGGCGGTCTACTTCGCCGCCCTGTCCGCCTATGGCTGGCTGACCCACCGGGACCTGTCCAGCATCGGCAGCATCCTGACGGTGGGGCTGATCTTCCTCATCATCTGCGGCGTCATTCTGCTGTTTGCCCCCGGCCTGGTCATGCTGGACCGGCTGGTGTGCATCGCGGGCATCGCCATCTTCCTGGCATTCACCGCCTATGACACCCAGAAGATCCGCGCCATGTACAGCTACTACGCCGGATACCCCGACATGCTGGAGAAAGCCTCCGTCTTCTCCGCCCTTCAGCTGTATCTGGACTTTCTGAACCTGTTCCTGTACCTGCTGCGGTATGTGGGGAAGAGGAGAAATTAAATCAATTAAAGAGCATAAAATACCGTGTGGGTCGATCAAGGCTCACACGGTATTTTTAGTTTTATTTTTGGGGACGGGGGGTTGTTTCGCCCTCGGGCACCCCGTTACAGGCAGGCCGGGCTTCCCGGGAGCAGAGGCGCGTCGCTTTTGCCACCAAAGCAGGGGCTGATTTTTCTGAGCGGAGCGGCAGCGGGCGGGGGTAGGACCGGACATCTAAGTCTTTTCCCGCGCCGAACAGGTCTGGGAAAGGTCGCCGGAATGCGTCCCAATGGGGACCGGGGCCGCAGCCCCGGCGAACTTTGGGTACTTTCCTTCGCTGGAAAGTACCTCGCCCGGGGGCGAAACATCCCCTCGTCCTAATCCCGACCAGCTTGCATATATATCTAGGGAAGGAGAGGAGGGAGGACCATGACACTGGACATGTCAGGCGGCGGGACGCTCTCTGTTCGGGAGGACGGCCTGCGGGTGTATCTGGAGGCCCGGCGGGAGCCGGACGGGCTGGGATTATATAAGGTGTGGCTCACCGGCCAGGGGGGCGGGCGCTTTCTGCTGGGCACCCTGGCCCCGGAGGGGGAGGGGCTGCGGCTGCGGCGGAACCTGTCCCGGACCCAGCTGGAGATGGCGGGCTGCTGGCCCGTGACCGGGGCGGAGAGCAAGCTGGCCTTCTCCTTTGACCAGACGGGCGGCTGGTACTGCCAGAGTTGCCCGGGGCAGATGCTGCGCGACCCGGTTTTGAAGGAGCAGGCCCCGGGGTCCATGTTGTGCCGCCGGGGGAGAGAGGGCTTTCAGCTGGCTGCCCCGGTGCGCCCGGACTGCCCCATGCCCCTAGCGGGGGCGGCCTGCCTGGCCCGGGTGGAGCGGGTGGAGGGGCGACCCCACTTTGTGTGGGATTTTGCATGTGATGGCACCCTGAAGATTCCTGACGAACAGGGGCGTCCAGAGCGGAAACAAGACGGACAGGGAAGTGCAAGTGAATCAACGCTCTGAACAAAATTCATTTTTCAAAAAAGAAACTTGACAAATGAAAGTGACAGCGCTATAATAGCTTAAAACTTACAGAAGGAGCGTGTTCTGTATGGCACAAAGTGCAGCGAGGGAATGCAAAGCCTAGTCACCGCCAGCGCGACAAGACAAAACCGTTTCCTCCACTGTTTGCAAGTGAAAAAGCAGACGGTGGCATTTTTATTTTTAAACGCTAGAAATGCCAGAAAGGATGTATTGATTTATGACCATGACCAAGCGCGAGAAGAACAATATCTGGGTCCAGGCGGACGCCGATATCGACGATATGATCTTTGGAGCCAAGGGCGGCAGCGAGGAATCCACGTGCAGCGAGCGATGAAACGCGCCCGGCCCTGCGCCGAAGAGGACAAGTCGCCTAAGTAAAACACCGCAGCCTTCCCATGGGGGAGCCGCTGCGGTGTTTTTCTATGTTCTGGACCCGGCGAGACCCCGGCGAAAAGGGGACGGGGGAGGGGAACAGGTCAAGATAGTGCAGAAAAAAGCATCAATTCTTCCGCTGGAGGACTTGCGTTATGGAGCAAATTATACTAGAATAACAACAAGCGACTATGCGGCAGTGTGCCTGGCTGCCGCCGACGGATCATCATGAGAAATGCTCCATTCGAGTAATACGGAGGTAGATCAATAATGAGAAAAATCAACTTTACGGAGACCGTGCTGCGTGACGCGAACCAGTCGCTGATCGCCACCCGTCTGCCGTACAGCAAGTTTGAGCCCATTCTGGAGACCATCGACAAGGCCGGTTATTATTCCGCCGAGGTCTGGGGCGGCGCTACCTTTGATGTGTGCCTGCGCTATCTGCAGGAGGACCCCTGGGAGAGACTGCGCAAGATCCGCGCCAAGATGCCCAACACCAAGCTGCAGATGCTGCTGCGGGGCCAGAACATTCTGGGCTACAAGCACTACCCGGACGACATTGTGCGCCGCTTTGTCCGCGCTGCCGTGAAAAACGGCATCGACATTGTGCGCATTTTTGACGCCCTCAACGATATTGACAACCTGAAGGTCGCCATTGAGGAGACAGTAAACTGCGGCGCTCTGGCTTCCGGCGCCATCTCCTACACCACCAGCCCGGTCCACACGCTGGACAAGTATGTGAGCATGGTCAGGGAAATGGCCCGCATGGGCGTGGGCTCCATCTGCATCAAGGATATGGCCGGTATTCTGACCCCCAAGGCCGCCTATGACCTGGTCTCCGCCATCAAGGACGCGGTGGACCTGCCTCTGGTGGTACACACCCACAGCACCACCGGCCTTGCCTTTATGACCTACCTGAAGGCCGTGGAGGCCGGGGCCGACGTGATCGACACCGCCATCTCCCCCTTCTCCGGCGGCACCTCCCAGCCCGCCACCGAGACCCTGTTTTATACTCTGCGTGAGCTGGGCTACGATACCGATCTGAACGAGGATGCCCTGAACAAAATGGCGGACTTCTTCAAGCCCATCCGGGCCGACTTCCTGGCCGACGGCACCCTGAACCCCATCTCCATGGCTACCGACACCCGCTGCCTGACCTATCAGATCCCCGGCGGCATGCTCTCCAACCTGCTGAGCCAGCTGAAGATGATGAACGCCCTGGACAGATACGAGGAGACCCTGCTGGAGACCCCCAGAGTGCGCAAAGACATGGGCTATCCTCCCCTGGTCACCCCCACCAGCCAGCTTGTGGGCACCCAGGCAGTGCAGAACGTGCTGGCCGGCGAACGCTACAAGAACGTAGGCGCCGAGATGCGGGCCTACTGCCGCGGCGAATACGGCAAGACCCCCGCGCCCATTGACCCGGAGGTTCAGGCCAAAATTCTGGGCGGCGAGAAGCCCATCCAGGGCCGCTACGCCGACACTATGCCCGCCGACACCTTTGAAAAAGCCCAGGAGAAGCTGGGCGATACCGCCCGGAGCGAGGAGGACGTGCTCAGCTACGTGGCCTTCCCCGAAGTGGCGGAGAAGTTCTTCGAAAAGCGCAAGGCGGACGAGGAAAAGGTCGTGCGCTACTCCATCCAGGCGCTTTAAGGAGGCTGAACCATGGACGATCTGGTCAACATTTCCATTGGCAACGCAGGTGTCATCGCCCTGCTGGGTTATCTGGTGGTATTCTTCGGTCTGGTGCTGCTGATGGTGGTCATTATGGTCATGGGAAAGATCATGGTGGCCCAGGCCAAAAAGGCCCAGACTGCAGCCGCGGCTGAACCCCCGGCCGCCCCCGCCCCTGTACCCAAAGAGCCCGCCCCCGGCTCTGCCGGCGAGCTGAAGCTCTATGACACCGACCCCAGAGACGCCGCCA
>JALEZN010000153.1 GCA_022772585.1 Clostridiales bacterium | reverse complement strand
GGCTCAGGCGTTGCGCATCCGCTCGCCGGCCAGCCGGATGGCGTCGACGATCTTCACATAGCCGGTGCAGCGGCACAGGTTATTGGAGATGGCGGCGCGGATCTCTTCCTCAGAAGGATCGGGGTTTTTGTCCAGAAGGGCCTTGGCGGACATGATCATGCCGGGGGTGCAGTAACCGCACTGGACGGCGCCGGCGTCAATAAAGGCCTGCTGGATGGGATGGAGCTCCGGGCCGTTGGACAGCCCCTCGATGGTCTCGATCTCCTTGCCCACAGCCTTGGGGGCCAGCACCAGGCAGGAGTTGACTGCCTCACCGTCAATGATGACCTTGCAGGCGCCGCAGTCGCCGGTATTGCAGCCGCACTTGGCGCCGGTCAGATCCAGGACCTCGCGCAGGACATAGAGCAGGGTCCAGTTTTTTTCGACCTGAACGCTCCTGACTTCGCCGTTGATCTTCAGCTCGATGGTTTCCATGATTCCGTTCTCCTTCATGAATAGAGTTTAGGTTAAGCTAGCTCTATTATACACGATTACCAATGAAATGTCACGCAGTCCTTATATCTCTTTTGCCAATAGGTGTTCTAAAAATTGAGCGCTGTTTTCGTTCATTCTGCACGTTTATCGTACTTGTACGTACCTTTTTTCTTTTTCGTTGTCCCGGCGCCTGTTTTTTGTCCGGGATCGCCGGGATTTTTATAGTTGTATTTAGTATCACCAATTTATTTTGATCTCGTTTTTTATTTGCTGTACCGCAGCCTTTTTTTCAAGCTCCTTCCGTACTGGTATTATTATACGTTCTCTGATCATATATGTCAATTTTAAATCTGGTTTTCTCTCAATTTCGTATATTATATCTATATAAATCCTTTTATTTTTTTATTTATGTACCATATCAGGGGTGGAAAACGGTAATTTTTCTTCTTTTTCTTTCTTTTTTGTCTTTAGTACTACTAAATCTGCTCATCTGAAATAAACTGAACCGTTTTGCACTGCTTCCCACTCATAACCTCCTTGTCTGCTTTTATTTACTGTCTATTCAGTCATGTCTATTGTAGTACTTAAAACGGGTCATATACTGTCTTTTTGCTCTCCTTTCCCCGGCGTATCGTTTCCAGTTCTCTCTGATTCGTTCATTCAACCGCCTGTTCTGCGGCCTTTCCCCGGTTTCCCGCATCTTTTTGAAGTTCCTTTATTTTTTCTTCTGTTTGGCATTGCATTATGGCGTTTATGGCGCTATACTAGTAGCACATTGCCCTTATAATCTATTTTGTTGGACGTGGTACTTATTATGGATGACAGCCTGAATATTCTCCGCGTAGATAATAAGCAGCTCTCTTACAAGACCAAAATGGCGTTGATCGATCTGATCCGCACCTCCACAGAGGATGGAAAACCCTTTAAACTGCCTAATGAGGATGAGCTTTCCCACCGTCTGGGTGTGAGCCGCAATGTACTTCGGGACGCGCTGGCCTCGCTGGAGGAGATGGGCATCGTCACCCGCCGGCGGGGCAAGGGTACCATTGCCAATCCCAGCATCGCCAATGCCACCTGCCGGCTGGACACCGCCCCTGAGCTCTTCCAGTCCATGGAGGCTGACGGTCTCTCTCCCCGTCTGGAATCTCTCAATCTGGGCTTTGTGTTTAAAAATGACCCTGTTTTTGGTCCTGACTCCAATTCCTATCTCAATACCGAGAAGCTCTGTTGGCTGGGCGACGTGGTGGCTGCCTACTGCATCGACCACATTGCAGGCCGCTTTGCCGAGCTGGCCCGGGATTCCATCTTCGCCCTGCAAAAGCTGAGCCACTATCAGTTTCTGGAACAATACTGCGGCACTACCATGGCTTACACCATGTCCCATATCGATGCCATCATCCCCGACGCCCATGTGGCCGAGCTGATGCGCCTCAAGCCCGGTGAACCGGTCCTTTTCATGGACGATCAGGTGTATAATTATGATCATGAGATCGTGGGTCACTCTATGATCTATTTCCGCAGCGGACTTCTGGATCTCAAGTTTTTACGCAAAAATTGGTAATTCTTCCATACCGTTTTGGCTCTTCTCCGGAGGAGGTGCTCGTCCCTGCTGGACTCGGCACCTCCTCTGTTTTTCTTTTCCCCTCTTCTTTTGATGTCCATTTCTTTTATAATTTTTGTTTTCTCTTCAATAATTCATCACTTTCCTCTTAAAAAAATATCTCATATTAAGACCGAGCTTCTGCGGAATCTACAGTCGATTTTATGCAAGGTAAAAGAATTATATTGACTTTTTACTGACTGCTTTGTATAATTCATTTAAGTTGCATGTAGTACAAAGAACTTAGCTTCCTATTTCTTGCTTTCTGCACTGCACCGCTTCCGTTTTCGTGGCCGCCGGCATACCTTTGTCTGCCTCTGTCTGCTTACGGAAGAACACATCGCGTTCCCATCGGCAAGCCAAAACCATCCGAAAGGAGCCAGAACATGAATGTAGTAGAAATGCATGGCATTTACAAGTACTTCGGGGATTTCTGCGCCAACAAGAACATTGAGTTCACCCTGAAGCAAGGTGAGATCCATGCGCTGCTGGGCGAAAACGGCGCCGGCAAGTCCACCCTGATGAACATTCTGTACGGTCTTTATGGGCATGACGCGGGTCAGATCCTGATCAACGGCAAGGAAGTCCACATGGACAGCCCCAGCGTCGCGATCCAGAACGGGATCGGCATGGTGCATCAGCACTTCATGCTCATTCCCCAGCTCACCGTCACGCAGAACATCTTCCTGGGTATGGATAAGGAGACCGGTCTTGTCCACAAGATCAAGGAACTGGATAAAAAGGTACAGGACCTTAACGACCGTTATGGCTTCAATGTCAATCCCCAGTCTCTGATCTGGCAGATCCCTGTCGGCGTCCAGCAGAAGGTGGAGATCCTGAAGGTCCTGATGCGCAAGGCCAAGATCCTCATTCTGGACGAGCCCACCGCTGTTCTGACTCCCAACGAGGTGGAGGAGCTGTTCCAGTCCATCCGCATGCTGGCTGACAGCGGCTACTCCATTATTCTGATCACTCATAAGATGAGCGAAGTCATGACCTACGCCGACCGCGTCACCGTCATGCGCCTGGGCGAGGTTATCGGCAGCGTGGACGTCAAGGAGACCACCGAGAAGGAGCTGGCCCACATGATGGTAGGCCGCGACGTCAACCTGGACCGGCAGATCACGCCCCAGGAGGCCGGCGCTCCCCTGCTGGAGATCAAGGACCTCCACGTCAACAACGACAAGGGCCTGGGCGCCGTCAACGGCGTCACTTTCTCGGTCCGTGCCGGTGAGATTGTCGGTATCGCCGGCGTGGACGGCAACGGCCAGCTGGAGCTGGGCGAGGCTATCGTGGGCGGCCGCAAGATCGAGAGCGGCGACGTGTGCATCGAGGGCCAGTCGGTGGCCAAGAGCACCATCCGCCAGCATCTGGACGCGGGCCTGGCCCATATCCCGGACGACCGTCTTGCCAAAGGTCTGGTCCTCCAGTTCCCTGTGAAACAGAACCTGATCATGGGCAGCCAGCGCAAGGCCCCTTACGCCCACGGCCTGATGGCCAACAGCAAGGCCATCAATGAGCACGCCGCCGTTATGGTCAAGGAGTTCGATATCCGTCCCCATGACCCTGAATATCTGGCCGGCGGCCTGTCTGGCGGCAACCAGCAGAAGGTCATTCTGGCCCGTGAGGTGGACCGGGACCCCAAGGTCATGCTGGCTATCCAGCCCACCCGCGGCCTAGACATCGGCGCCATCGAGTTCGTCCGTTCCAAGCTGGTGGAGGAGCGCTCCAAGGGCAAGGCCGTTCTGCTCATCTCCACCGATCTGGATGAGATCCGCTCCCTCAGCGACCGTATCCTGGTCATTCACGGCGGAAGATTTATGGGCGAGGTGTCGGCTGATGTTGACATCAGCACGCTCGGCCTGATGATGGCCGGCAAGAGCCAGGCTGAGATCAACGCGGAGCAAGCCGCTGTAGAAGGAGGCGCTCAGTAATGAACGAAAAAGTCAAAGGGCTGGTCCAGTCCTTCTGGAAGCCCCTGGTAGCCATTCTGCTGTCCATCTTGTGCAGCTGGGTGCTGCTGACGGCATTCGGCTATCCGGCCAATGAGGCCTTTATCTCCCTGTGGAACGCCACGTTCCAGAACCTGCGCGTATTCGGCAACACCCTGAACAAGGCCTGTCCCCTGCTCTTCACCGGCATCGCCGTGGCCATCGGCAACCGGGGCAGCGTCTTCAACATCGGTGCGGAAGGTCAGTTCATCATGGGCTGTACCGCTGCCACCTGGGTGGGCATCACCTTCACCGGCATGCCCGGCCCCCTGCTGATGGTCCTGATGGTCCTGGCCGGTGCTCTGGCCGGCGGCGCCTGGGCTTTCATTCCCGGCCTGCTCAAGACCAAGTTTTCCATCTCCGAAGTCATCACCACCATCATGTTCAACTACATTGCCCTCCAGCTGGTGGGCTTCCTGGTCCGCAATCCCATGCGCGACCGCAGCCAGGCCGAGCCTCAGTCCTATGCCATCGCCGAGCAGGGCTTCATGCCCTATTTGATCGAGAAGACCAAGCTGCATCCCGGCTTCTTCGTGGGCTGCATCGTGGCTGTCATCGTCTACATCCTGCTCTTCAAGACCTACTTTGGCTATGAGGTCCGCGCCGTAGGCTACAACCGCACTGCGGCCAAATACGGCGGCATCAATGTCAACCGCACCATGATCCTCACCATGCTCATCTCCGGCGCTCTGGCCGGTATGGGCGGCGCGTTTGAAGTGGCCGGCTCCGCCCACTACCTCTACGAGAAGATCTCCAATGGCTACGGCTTCACTGCCATCGCCGTTTCTATCCTGGCCGCCAACAACCCCATCGGCGTCATCTTCAGTTCCCTGCTCTTCGGCTTCCTGGCCTCCGGCTCCACCGCCATGCAGCGCAGCATCGGCGTATCTGCCTCCTTTGCTGACATTGTCCAGGGCATCATCATCATCTTTGTGGCTGTTGCTGCCGTCAGCCAGGTCAAAAAGAGCAAGAAGCCCATCAAGAAACCCGACAGCAAAAAGCCTGTATTAAAGGAGGCGAAGCAGTAATGGATCAGCTCTCTTTCTTCCTCGCTGCCACGGTCCGTATGGCCATTCCGCTTCTGATCGCTGCTCTTGGCCTGGTGGTCTCCGAGCGTGCCGGCCTGATGAACATCGGCGTGGAGGGTACCATGCTCTCCGGCGCATTCGCGGCCTTCGCCGTTGCCATCGGCACCGGCAGCTACTGGCTGGGCCTGCTGGCCGGCATGGCCGCCGGCGCCCTGATGGCCCTCATTTTTGCCGTGGCCTCCATCCATTTCCGTGCCCCTCAGATCGTCATCGGCTGCGCCATCAACATGCTGGGCTCCGGCTTTACCGCCGTGCTCTTCCGCAAGATGTTCTTTGACGCCTCCTCCGGCGGCACTCAGGCCACTCCCTTCCCTTCCATCAGCATCCCTGTCCTCTCCAAGATTCCCGTTCTGGGCCCGACCCTGTTCAACCATAATATCATCGTTTACATCGGTTTCCTGCTGGTGCCCGCCGTCTGGTTCCTGATGAACCGCACCTCCGTCGGCACCCGCATCATCGCCGTGGGCGAGCATCCCAAGGCGGCCGACTCCCTGGGCATCAATGTCTTTGCTACCCGCTATGCCGCGACCATTTTCAGCGGCGTGCTCATGGGCATGGCCGGTGCCTACCTTGCCATTGCTCAGTCCAACACCTTCCAGGTCGATATGACCGGCGGCAAGGGCTACATTGCCATGGCCGTGGTGGTGCTGGGCAAGTGGAGAGCCATTGGCTGTCTGGCCGGCGCCCTCATCTTTGGCGGCGCCAACGCCCTGCAGATGACCCTGCAGAACTCCGACCTGGGCATCCCCTCCAACCTGATCCTTATGGTCCCCTATGTGGTCACTGTCCTGGCCGTGCTGGCTGCCTGCAAGCGCAAGGCGATCGATGCCAGCGCCAAGGGCGTACCCTACATCAAGTCCTGAGCCGTCTGTCTCAAAACAGTATTCCCGCCCGGTGTGTACGCCGGGCGGGAATTTTTTATTTGAATTGCTTCTCTGCGGCGATGAGCGCGGTGCAGCACATTCTGTTCCCTCCCGGAGAGACCTTCTTATTCCGTCAAACCGCCAAGGAACTTTTTTGTACTACTATCTACATATTGTATGAAGAAAAGGGTCGAAGGAGGAACAAAACCGGACAAAATTCAATTCCTTCCGGTACGTACTTTTAGTATTTTTAGGTATTATACACTAATTTCAAATATCTTCACAAATTAAATTGACATATTTAACGATAGCATCTATAATGGTACTATCGAATTACCAATGAAGGATAAGGTTTGTATCTTTCCTTTTTTTATTTTTCATTTTCATCTAGTAGTACATATTATTATATTACATATTACATTCCTATGTATCTTCATCTTGTCCCAGTCCGTTAAAAGCCCCAACGGGTTTTTAAAATTAATAAAACGGAGGAATGAACATGAAAAAGCTGATTCCCTTGATCCTGGCCGGTGCCATGCTCCTGGGCGCTGCCGCCTGCGGCGGCGGTTCCAGCGCTCCCGCCAACTCCAAAGCTCCTGAGGCTTCCGCCCCCGCTGCCCAGGCCTCCGATGTGAAGATCGGCATTCTCATCCCCGGCTCCCCCACTGACGGCGGCTTCTCCCAGCAGGGCGCCGAGGCCGGCAAGAAGCTGGCCTCCACCTACGGTTATACCGTCTCCACCGTTGAGGCCGGCACTGCCGACACCATCAAGTCCGAGGCTGAGACCATGGCGGCTGACGGCTACAAGATCGTCTTTGGTCACGGCGGCCAGTGCTCCGCTCCCTTCGCTGAAATCTGTGAGGACTATCCCGACACCTGGTTTGTCACCTTCGGCGGCACCGAGATCCGTGATAACCTCTTCCCCGTGTGCATGTGCGCTGAGGAAGGCACCTACATTCTGGGTGTGGCCGCCGGCATGATGACCAAGAACAACAACATCGCCTACACCCTGGGCGGTGACTACCCCGCCTACACCAAGACCACCATGGGCTTTGTGCTGGGCGCCAAGAGCGTGAACCCCTCCCTCAAGGTCCAGGAGGCCGTCCTCAGCTCTCCCGACTCCAACGAGTGCTATGAGACCACCATGAACCAGATCAACAGCGGCGCCGATTTCATCCTCTCCAACTCCAACGAGGGCCAGGCCGGCGCTATGAAGGCGGTCACCGAGTCTGACGGCGTTTACACCTTCGGCTGCCTGGGCAACTTCTTCGACATGGCCCCCGGCAAGGTCCTGGGCAACATCATCGGCGATTACTCCATCGGCTATGACAACGCCACCAAGGCCATCATGGACGGCACTGCCAAGGCTGAGATCATGTATCTGACCATCGCCAACGGCTGTATCACCGTGGACTGGAACCCCGATGTGGAAATGCCCGATGATGTGAAGGCCGCCGTGGAGCAGACCATGGAGGACATCAAGTCCGGCAAGATCGACGTTCCCAACGAGTATGAGCAGGATCAGGCTGCCGAGCTGCTGGCCTCCTACAAGTAAGACTTCCGCATTATCTCCTCATCGAATCTGCGGGGAGGGCCGGCGCGAATGCGCCGGCCCTTTTTCATTTCTTCCCTTTCCCTGTCGCGCACACATTCCGTCAAAAAGGAGATGATCATTTGAAGTCAAGCATCCTTTTCATCGGCGGCGGCATCATGTCTGCCGCGGCGGCCGCCGCTCTGGCCCGGGCCGGCCATCCGGTGACTGTGCTGGAAAAAGGAGAACCGGCCTGCGGCGCGTCGGGCGCCAATCTGGGACAGCTCTCCCTCTTTGACCGCACCGAGCCCTGGCACTACGCTCTGGCCATGGAGAGTTTCGGGATATTCTCCGGTCTGGCCGACGAGCTGGAATACGCCCCCTCCGGCGGTGTCGTAGTACTTCAGAATGAGGAGCAATACCGCGGCGCCATCCCGGTAGCGGAGGCCCTCCGCGCCCTGGGGGAGCCCGCCCAGCTTATCCTGGGTCCGGAGGTACGGCGGGTGGAGCCCTGTCTGGACCATACCAGGATCTACGGCGTGCTCTACTGCCCCAATGAGGGAAAGCTCAATCCCCTGCGCACCACCCTGTATTACTGCCGCCAGGCCCAGGCCGCCGGCGTCCGCTTCTTCCCGCACACCGCCGTCACCGGATTTGAGACCCGGGGCGGCACGGTGACCGCGGTCCGCACCGACCGGGGTGAGTTCCATGCCGACGTGGTGATCGCGGCGGCCGGGGCCTGGACGGGAGAACTCTGCGCGAAGCTGGGCCTGAGCCTGCCCATGGGCTTCCACCGGGCCACCGCCTTTGTATCCCAGCCTGTCCCGCCCTGCATCAATGGTCCCATCGTGGGCGGCGAGCTCTTTCTGGCCCACCGGGACATGTCGCTCCGGCGTCATATCGGTCTGGGCGGCGTGCAGACCGCCCAGGGCAGCATCATTATCGCCCAGGCCACCGAGACCGCCCCGCTGGGGAGCCGCTCGGTAAGCCTGCCCGGCCTCTGCCTCACCGCCCGCACCTTCCTGGACCACTTCCCCACCCTGGGAGAGCTGCAGATCGTCCGTGCCTGGGCCTGCGTGACCCCCTATACCCACGACGGACTGCCCCTCTTCGGCTTTACCCGGGAGTATCCCAATCTCTTTGTTCTCTCCGGCTTCAAGGGGGCCTTCTCCGTGGCCCCCGCTGTGGCCCGTATTCTGGTCCGGGCGCTGGACGAGGGCTATGTGTGGGAGAACGATTCCTTTTCCCCCAGCCGCGCCCCGCATGAACCCACAAAGGAGTGATGTATATGCAGCGTATCTGCCAGCACCCCATTCTCCCCATTGAAGAGCGGGAGACCGTTCACATCACGGTGGACGGCCGGCCTGTGGAGGCCCGTGCGGGGGATACCATCGCCGCCGCCCTTCTGGCCGCGGGCATCCGGGTCTTTCGCCGCACCCACCGGTTCCACGAGCCCCGGGGTATTTTCTGCGGCATCGGCCAGTGCACCGACTGCGTCATGGAGGTGGACGGCCGTCCCAATGTGCGCACCTGCGTTACCCGGGTCCGGGAGGGTATGATCATACGGACACAGGAGGGAAACGGCCATGAAGACCTATGACGTGATCGTGGTGGGCGCCGGTCCCGCCGGCCTGGGCGCTGCTATTCAGGCCGGGCAGGCCGGGGCCAGCGTTCTCCTGCTGGATGAGAACGACCGCCCCGGCGGCCAGCTTTTTAAGCAGATCCACAAATTCTTCGGCTCCCGGGAGCACTGTGCCGGTACACGGGGTTATGACATCGGCCTGCGCCTTCTGCGCCAGGCAGAGGAGGCCGGGGTGGAGACCGCCCTGGGGCACCGGGTCTGGGGCATTTTCCCCGACGGCAGCGTCACCGCCGCCACGGAGACGGAGAGCGTCCGCTGCCGCGGGCGGTTTCTGGTGCTGGCCACCGGCGCGTCGGAGAACGCCCTCTCCTTCCCCGGCTGCACCCTGCCCGGGGTGATGACCGCCGGCGCCGCACAGACCTTTGCCAACATCCACCACGTGCTGCCCGGCCGGGACATCGTGATGATCGGTTCAGGCAATGTGGGGCTCATCGTCACCTATCAGCTCCTCCAGGCGGGAGCCAATGTGAAGGCCATTCTGGAGGCCGCGCCCCGGATCTCCGGCTATGCCGTCCACGCCGGGAAAGTCCGCCGGGCGGGCGTACCCATCCTGCTGGGCCACACCGTCACCCGGGCCATAGGGGAAGAAACGCTGGCGGAAATTGAGATCGCCCAGGTGGATGAACACTTCCGGCCCGTTCCCGGCACGGAGCAGACCATCTCCTGCGACACGCTGTGCCTCGCCGTGGGCCTCTCCCCCCGGCTGGAGCTGGCCCAGGCCGCCGGATGCCGCATGGTATGGTCGGGACCGCTGGGTGGCCTGCTGCCTGTCCACAGCCCCGAACTGGAGACCAGCGCGGAACACATTCTGGTGGCCGGCGATCTGGCCGGTATTGAGGAGGCCAGCACCGCCCTGGACGAGGGACGGCTGGCCGGCCTCCGGGCCGCCTTCCGCCTGGGACTGCTGGAGGCCGGGGACTATGAGGACAGGAGCGCCGTCATCCGGCAGCGGCTGGACTGCCTGCGGCAAGGGCCCTTTGGCGAAGGCCGCCGCAGAGCCAAGGAGGAGGTTTGGAGCCATGTCTGAACAACGTGAGATCGTCTGCCGCTGCGAGGAAGTCACCCGGGAGGAGATCATGGAGGCCATCCGCCAGGGCGACGGCTCGCTGGACGCCATCAAAAGGCGCACCCGGGCGGGAATGGGCTTCTGCCAGGGCCGCACCTGCCGGCGGCTCATCGCCCGCATCCTCAGCGCCTACTACCAGCTGCCTGCCGACCGCTTTCTCCCCGGCAGCGTCCGCATCCCCATCACCCCCATCTCCCTCCGCCTGCTGGCCGGGACTGCGGACGGAGAGATCGACCCGGAGGAGGAACAGCTGTGAGACGCATTTTTATCGATTGCCGGGAGCGTATCCCCTGCGACCCCTGCCAGCACGCCTGCCCCACCGGCGCCATCCATATCGGCAGGGATATCACCGCTCTTCCCCAGATCCGTCCCGAGCTGTGTGTGGGCTGTCTCCGGTGTGTCACCGCCTGTCCCGGCCAGGCCTGCTTTCTCATCGATCCCGACTACGGCCATGGGGAGGCCACGGTGGATTTCCCCTATGAATATCTCCCTCTCCCCCCTGCCGGCGCGGCGGCCCAGGCCAGGAACAATCTGGGCGAGACCGTCTGCACCGGCCGGGTGGTCCAGGTGCTCTCCCCGCCGGGCGGAGACCACACCCATATCGTCCGTCTGGCCGTCCCCGCAGACAAAGCAGTCCAGGTGCGGGGCATAAAGCCCTGGCGGGGCTGAGCTCCAAACATACAAAAACGCCCCGCCGCGCAGCGGCCGGGGCGTTTGGACGCGCCGCCGCGCAGCGGCCGGGGCGTTTGGACGCGCCGCCCGGTAAGCAGGCGCGTACAACGGGAGCCGCATCCGGAACGGATGCGGCTCCCGTTCTTTTTCTGAGATGTGTCCGAACCGCCGGAGCGCTTCTTCTTACCGGTGGAGCACCGCATTTATTTCCTGATAGGTGGGCTTCTCCAGTTCCGCGGAAAGAAGCTCATAGACGCCCGTATGGATCCCCGCGCCGCAGCCGTCGATGAAAAAGTATCCGTCCCGCCGGAACACAGTGTGCCCCTCCGAACGCAGATGTTTTTCCAGCTGATCCAGCCGCAGGAATACCGCATCCACCTCGGCGGCAAACCGGTCGTCAATGGCAGAGTAGGCAGCGCGGAATTCGGTGTTGTTTACGATACCGCTATAGACGGCGGGATCATTCTCCTTCGCGTAAAGCAGATACTGCAGGATAAAGTACTTGAATTCGGTATAGGCGTAGTATTCGCCGGACAGCAGCTGAACATACCTGATCCATTGATCCGCGGTTTCGGCTTTGGCCGCATAATAATCGTACAGGCAGACGCCGACATGTGTTCCCCAGCAGTAGGCAGTCAGCTCATTAAGGAGCCCATAGGGGCCGCTCACCTGACTGGTCAGGTTTGTCTGAGGTGTACCCACATAGCTGTAGCGGAAGGTACGCAGATCCTCCGGAATAGAGCCGGCCATTTCCAGGGAGTTGAACACATCCGTCTCGGTGACGACAATATATTTTTCATTACCAAGATAAATGGCTTCCCTGTTCCACCCGCCGTTATAGTGGGTGAACCCATGGCACTGCTCATGCACGGCGGTATCCAGCCGCTCCGTGATCGCAGATGTGCCGCCCCACCACACCAGGATATTGTCGCCGCGGAGTGCGGTCTCACGCATCAGATAGGCCCCGTCCGGATCACAGGCGTCCAGGATTGCAAATACATTGTCCTCCGTCAGCGGCGCATCCAGGCCGGGTACGCCGGAGAAGTCGCCGGCGGAAGGCGACACCACGGAATCGGGCTCCTTTTCGGGACCGTTCGGGTTCAGCAGTGTAATGCTCAACCGCAGCTCCGGCTGGAACATCCGGCTCATGATGGCCGCCACCTCGCAGCGCATGATGCTGCTCTGAGGACGGAATGTGCCTTTGGCATCACTGCCGGTAAGAATGCCCGACCGGTAAAAGGCATAGATCTGCTTGCTGTATTTGTCAGAGGAGGGCACATCGGGGATAGCGCCGGCCTCAACGGTGTTCTTGCTGTCATAGGAGTCCATAACATTATAGAAAATCTTCACAAACTGTGCGCGGGTGATCGGTTCGAACCGGTCATCCCAGTACTCGCTTGTGTAAATCAGGCCATTTGTGTCCGCATAATTGGCATAGCTCTCATACCAGACGAAAGGGTCGCTCTGCAGGGTGACTTTTCCGTTATGCACCATCTGGTGCATCCGGGCGGCCAGTGTAACAGCCTCAATAATGGTCAGCGTGCCGTTGGGGGAAAAGCTCGTCTTGGAGGTGCCGGCCACCAGTCCCTTTTGGTAGGCGAGAGACACACTGTTATAGTACCAGGCGTTCTTCGGAACATCCGTAAACGGGATCGCGCCCGCAGCGGAAGCCCGTGGGACCGGAACAGCAGCAAGAATCAGGACCGCAGACAGAAGGATGCTGACAAGACGCTTCAAGACGGATAACGGCATAAAAAACACTCCTTATATAGAATAACCGGTATGGAATATTCTGATACGGGAAACACGATATCTGTCTTTATAAAACATGATATCATAATAAGCACGCCTTTGCAATGCAAAAAACACGCGATACACAGTCTTTTATGCTGTATATCGCGTGTTTTTGTTGATCGGTCAGGCCTTCAGGTTGGCCTTGAGCTGCTCGGTGCGGTCGGTGCGCTCCCAGGTCAGGTCCAGGTCGGTGCGGCCGAAGTGGCCGTAGGCGGCCAGCCTGCGGTAAATGGGACGGCGCAGGTCCAGGTCCCGGATGATGGCGGTGGGACGCAGGTCGAAGGTCTTTTCCACCGCGTCCTCCAGGGCCAGATCGGAAACCGTTCCGGTGCCGAAGGTATCCACCCGGATGGACACCGGCTCGGCCACGCCGATGGCGTAGGCCAGCTGCACCTGGCAGCGGCTGGCCAGCCCGGCAGCCACCACGTTCTTGGCCACATACCGGGCTGCGTAGGCGGCGGAGCGGTCCACCTTGGTGGGATCCTTGCCGGAGAAAGCGCCGCCGCCGTGGGGGGCGCTGCCGCCGTAGGTATCCACGATGATCTTGCGCCCGGTGAGGCCGGAATCTCCCTGGGGGCCGCCGATCACGAAGCGGCCGGTGGGGTTGACATAGATCTTGGTGGCCTCGTCCATGAGGCCCTCGGGGATGGTGGGCTTGATGACCAGCTCGATCATGTCCTTCCGGATCTGCTCCAGGCTGGCCTCGGGGCCGTGCTGGGTGGAGACCACCACCGCGTCGATACGAATGGGCTTGTCGTTCTCGTCGTACTCCACGGTGACCTGGGTCTTGCCGTCGGGCCGCAGGTAGTCCACCAGGCCCTCCTTGCGCACGGCGGTGAGGCGCATGGCCATCTTATGGGCCAGGGAGATGGGCAGAGGCATGAGCTCGGGGGTCTCGTCGCAGGCATAGCCGAACATCATGCCCTGGTCGCCGGCGCCGTTGGTCAGATCCTCGGCCTCGCCGCCCTCCTTGGCCTCCAGGGACTTGTCCACGCCCAGCGCGATGTCGGCGGACTGCTCGTCAATGGAGGTAATGACGGCGCAGGTGTCGCAGTCGAAGCCGTACTTGGCCCGGTCGTAGCCGATCTCCCGGACCACCTGGCGGGCAATCCGGGGGATGTCCACATAGCAGTGGGTGGTGATCTCGCCCATCACATTCACCAGTCCGGTGGTGACAGTGGTCTCGCAGGCCACCCGGCCCATGGGGTCCTGCTCCAGAATGGCGTCCAGCACCGCGTCGGAGATCTGGTCGCAGATCTTATCGGGATGTCCCTCGGTAACGGACTCCGAGGTAAAAAGTCTCTTTGCCATTATGATAACTTCCTTTCTCTTTGCCTTTGCGAGAACGGGAACATAGAAAATGCGCTCCGCTGTCCCGGCGGAGCGCATGGATTTGAACGTTTCCATCCTCATCTTTCGATTTACACCGCCGGATTTGGCACCTTTCCCCTCTCCGCATAGGAGACCGGGCAGGTTGCCGGGTTTCATAGGGCCGTTCCCTCCGCCACTCTCGATAAGGCTATTTAATTGACGGGATATATTTTAATCGCTCCCTGCGGGAAAGTCAATATGCAAAACCACCAGTTTACAGGCGATATCAGGCTTTCCAGCCGTTCAGGTAGTCCCGCTGCCCGTCAGTAAGGCTGTCGATGGACAAGCCCATGGCGTGGAGCTTCACACGGCCGATCTCGTCGTCGATGGAGTCGGGCACGCGGTAGACCTTCTTCTCCAGCCCGTCCCGGTGCCTGACCAGCCATTCCAGGGCCAGGGCCTGCACCGAGAAGGACATGTCCATGATCTCGGCGGGATGACCGTTGCCGGCGGCCAGGTTGACCAGACGGCCCTCGCCGATGACGTTGAGGACCCGGCCGTCGGGCAGGGTGTAGCCCACGATGGAGTCCCGGCGGAGCTCCTGGCGCACCGCCATTCTGGCCAGGGAGGCCACATCCACCTCGCAGTCAAAGTGGCCGGCGTTGGTGAGGATGGCATTGTGCTTCATCTGCTCAAAATGCCGGGGCGTGATCACGTCCTTACAGCCGGTAACCGTGACGAACACGTCGCCCAGAGGGGCGGCCTGATCCATGGTCATCACCCGGAAGCCGTTCATGGTGGCGTCCAGTGCCTTGAAGGGGTCCACCTCGGTGACGATCACATTGGCCCCCATGCCGTGGGCCCGCATGGCCACGCCCTTGCCGCACCAGCCGTAGCCCGCCACCACCACGGTCTTGCCCGCCACCACCAGGTTGGTGGTGTGCATGATGGCGTCCCACACGCTCTGGCCGGTGCCGTACTTGTTGTCATAGTAGTGCTTGGCCTTGGCGTCGTTCACCGCCATCATGGGACAGGGCAGGATACCCTCCCGCTCCCGGGCGCGCAGGCGCAGGATGCCGGTGGTGGTCTCCTCGCAGCCGCCGATGAGGTTTTCTCCCAGGTGGGCGCACTTGCCCCCCAGCAGGTGGATCAGGTCGCCGCCGTCGTCCACCACCAGGTGGGGCTTGAACTTCAGCGTCTCAATGAGATGGGCCTCGTACTCCTCCGCCGTGGCGCCGTGGATACCGAAGGTCTCCACCCCCATGCTGGCCAGTCCGGCGGCCACATCGTCCTGGGTGGACAGGGGGTTGGAGCCGGTGAGCCGCACTTCCGCCCCACCCTTTTGCAGAACACAGCCCAGGTTGGCCGTCTTTGCCTCCAGATGGACCGACACGGCGATGCGCAGCCCGGCGAAGGGACGCTCCTTCTCAAAGCGGGCCTCGATGCCTCCCAGGGTGGGCATGAAATCCCGCACCCACTGGATCTTCCGGCGGCCGGACTCGGCCAGGGACATATCCTTTACAATGCTCATGGATGACCTCCTATGTATGGTGCGGGGACTGCGGCCCGCTTTTTGTCTGTCTGTTGCATTATATCAGACCTTTTGCCAAAAGAAAACCCCGGGGGCCGCAAATACGGCCCCCGGGACGGATATCATGCTGCGATCAGCCCAGGAAGAACTGGCTGATGGTGATGACCAGGCCGGAGAACACGATGGACACGGTGGACACCAGCTTGATGAGGATGTTCAGGGAGGGACCGGAGGTGTCCTTGAAGGGGTCGCCCACGGTGTCGCCGATGACGGCGGCCTTGTGGCAGTCGGAGCCCTTGCCGCCGTGTTTGCCGGACTCGATATACTTCTTGGCGTTATCCCAGGCGCCGCCGGCGTTGGACATGAACACAGCCACGGCGAAGCCGGTGACGGTCACGCCGCCCAGCAGGCCCACCACGGCCTCCACGCCCAGGATGCAGCCGGTGACGATGGGCACCACGATGGCCAGCAGAGAGGGCGTGACCATCTCACGCAGGGCGCCCCGGGTGCACAGGTCCACACAGGAGGCATAGTCGGGGTCGGCCTTTCCGTCCATGATACCGGCGATCTCCCGGAACTGGCGGCGGACCTCCACCACGATGGACTGGGCCGCCCGCTGCACGCCGCTCATGGTCAGGGCAGCGAAGATGAAGGTGAGCATGGCGCCCACGAAGATGCCCACCAGCACAGCGGGATTGGTGAGGGACAGGTCCACCACGCCGCCGATCTTGGCCTTGACCACGTCCACATAGGACACCAGCAGGGCCAGGGCGGTGAGGGCGGCCGAGCCGATGGCAAAGCCCTTGCCGGTGGCGGCGGTGGTGTTGCCCAGGGAATCCAGAGCGTCGGTGCGGTTGCGGACCTCCTCGCCCAGGCCGCTCATCTCGGCGATGCCGCCGGCGTTGTCGGCCACAGGGCCGTAAGCGTCGGTGGCCAGGGTAATGCCCAGGGTGGACAGCATGCCCACGGCGGCGATGCCGATGCCGTACAGGCCCATGCTGAATCGCTCGGCGTAGTCGGCGGAGGCGGTGGACAGGGAGCCGCCGGCGGCCACGAAGGAAACGATGATGGCCACGCCCACGATGATGATGGGAGCGGCGGTGGACTTCATGCCCAGGGAGATGCCGCCGATGATGGTGGTGGCGGCGCCGGTCTCGGTGGAGTCGGCCAGCTGCTGGGTGGGCTTATAGGTATCGGAGGTGTAGTACTCAGTAAAGTAGCCGATGGCACAGCCGGCCACCAGGCCGGCCAGGATGGCCACGTACACGCCCATGTTGCCCAGGATGAAATAGGTCAGCGGGGCGGCCAGCACAGCGGCCAGGGCGGCGGCGCTGTAGGTGCCCTTGCGCAGGGTGCCCAGCAGGTCCCGCTGGGTGGCGCCCTCCCTGGTGCGGATGAGGAAGGTGCCCAGCACGGAGCAGATCACGCCAACCACGGCGATGGCCAGAGGGAGCAGCATGGCATTCCACGCCTTGCCGGCGGCGGCGTAGGCGGAGGCGCCCAGGGCGAAGGTAGCCAGGATGGATCCCACATAGGACTCGTACAGGTCGGCGCCCATACCGGCCACGTCGCCTACGTTGTCGCCCACGTTGTCGGCGATGGTGGCGGGGTTGCGGGGGTCGTCCTCGGGGATGCCGGCCTCTACCTTGCCCACCAGGTCAGCGCCCACGTCGGCGGCCTTTGTGAAGATACCGCCGCCCACACGGGCAAACAGGGCCATGAAGGAGGCGCCCATGCCGAACATGACCATGGTCTGGGCGATCTTCACCGCGTCATAGTGGGCCACGTACTTCAGGATATGGAACCAGACGGACACATCCAGCAGGCCCAGGCCCACCACGGTGAAGCCCATGACCGCGCCGGAGGAAAAGGCCACGCTCAATCCCCGGTTCAGGCTCTCGTGAGCGGCGTGAGCCGTGCGGGCGTTGGAGGCGGTGGCGATCTTCATGCCGATGAAGCCGGCCAGCGCGGAATAGCAGCCGCCGGTGACAAAGGCGAAGGGAATGAACCAGTTATCCAGCTGATGGGTGGCCACCAGCACCAGCAGCGCCGCGAATACCACCACGAATATCTTGGCCACCGTGGTATACTGGCGCTTCAGGTAGGCATTGGCACCCTTGCGGATGGAAGCGGCCAGCTTCTTCATCCGGTCGGTGCCCTCAGAGAACTTCAGCACTTTGTTGGTCTGGATCCACGCAAAAACGAGCGCGATCACCGCGCCCAGAATGCCGATCCAGAACAGGTCCTGTGCATTCATGTTTTTCAGCTCCTTTTTCTTGCTTGCTCGGAAACCGGCTTAAGCTTCGGCTTCCTCCTCTTTCAACCCCATTATCTTAGCGCAAATCAAGCTTCAAATGCAAGGACTTCAAACTTTATTATCGTTTGATTTATTTTATTTTACTCTTTATACAAAAAATCCATATTTACTTTTATCTTATTATTGCTATTTTACGAATAAAAACAAAGATTTTCTTCTGCTCTCTATATGTCTTTCCAATAAAAAAACACTGCCCGTGACAGCACGGGCAGTGTTTACGTTTTGATTCAAATCGTCCATTCACTGTGGATCAGTCCTACCAGGAACCACTGTTCCTCATAGGGTGCAAATACCAGCTTCAGAGAGCACCAGTCAAATCCTCCCTGTTTCGGATCCAGGCTGGAAAAATGGTACTCTACAAAGCGGCAGTCCACAAAGACATCCGCCACATTCTCCAGCGCGTTTCCCTGGGCGATCACCTGGTCCACCGCCATCTCCGGCGCTTCCCGGTAGTCGGCATTCCAGACGTAGCGCCGGATATACTCCGGCATGGTCATGCGGATGTGGTCTCCCTTCCCGTCGGTAAATCCCCACAGAAACACTGCCTCCCGCTGCGCCGCTGAGGCGATCTCATCCGGCAGGAAGCACAGGTCGCTCTCCGGATCCACGGTGGAATACGGCGTAAAAGTGACTCCGTTCACCGGATGGACCATGCTGGCCAAAGCGACATAATTCTCGTCTGCCAGGGCGTCGAGTACAGCCCCGGCGCGCTTGAGCAGCAGATCGTCATCCGCTGTATCCATCGGCTCCACCGACAGTCCTGCCTCGTTCAGGCGGGGCTCCAGATCTCCCCGGCTGCTCAGCGCCGCGGTGCCCGACGCTGCCCGCATGGTATTGCGTACCGGTGCGCTCCGGCCGAACAGGAAACTGACACTGCACAGCATCCCCGCCGCCAGGCAGCACAAAAACAGCACGATAAAAATTGGAACTGCCTTCTTCATGGGAACACCTCGATTCCATAGGCAGAACTCGGCCCTATCTATTTTACTGTAGTCTCTCAGAAAAAACAACTACAAATGGTTACAAAATCGAATTCTATTTGCCGATTTGCACAAACGTCTTGCGTTACCTTCCAAAAAAGAATATAATATGGATAAATCCGGATGGGAATAACACCTGTATTTTCCTCTCATCCTACCGGAGCAAGCCGGCCCCGTCTGCCGCGGGCCGAGAATGAGGTGAATGGGACCATGCATGAACATGAACTGCAGTTTCATATCAAATGTAAACCGGGCGACGTGGGCCGCTACTGCATCCTGCCCGGCGATCCCGGCCGCTGTGAGAAGATCGCGGCCTATTTCGACAACCCGGTGAAGATCCAGTCCAACCGGGAATACACCACCTATACCGGCACCCTGCTGGGCGAGAAGGTCAGCGTCTGCTCTACCGGCATCGGCGGCCCCTCCGCCGTCATCGCCATGGAGGAGCTCCATGCCATCGGCGCGGACACCTTCGTCCGGGTGGGCACCTGCGGCGGCATTGCCCTGAAGGTCAAGAGCGACGATGTGGTCATCGCCACCGGCGCCGTCCGCCATGAGGGCGCCAGCCGGGAGTACGCCCCCATCGAGTTCCCCGCCGTCGCCGACTACGAGGTGCAGGAGGCCCTGGTGGCCGCCGCCAAGGATCTGGGCAAGCCCTGGCACGCCGGCGTGGTCCAGTGCAAGGACTCCTTCTACGGCCAGCACAGCCCCGGCCGGATGCCGGTCTCCTACGAGCTGCTGCACAAGTGGGAGGCGTGGAAGCGGCTGGGTGTCCTGGCCTCCGAGATGGAGTCGGCCGCCCTGTTCTGCTGCGCCGCCGCCCTGGGTGTGCGCTGCGGCTCCTGCTTCCATGTGATCTGGAACCAGGAGCGGGAGGCCGCCGGCCTGGACCAGGCGGAGAGCCACGACCTCTCCGCCGCCATTGAGGTGGGCATCGAGGCTGTCAAAAAGCTGATCGTGGCTGACCGAGCCAAATGATTCCTCCTTCCCCGCCGCGGGTCCGGTACCATGTGCCGGGCCCGTTTTTGTATCGTTGCGAGCGAAAATTAGGTCGGAATCCGAACCTTTTGTTGACTTTTCACATATCCTGTGTTATACATAGAATACTCTTTGCACTGCATTACATCCCGCCCGGGATGCGAGATCAACAGTACAGACTGAGCAGGCGATGCCCGCCGGGCATGGGGCCGGGCCGCACAGCGGCAGCAGATGGTATCAGATCCGTCTGCGGGACAGTTGTATGTTCCGCGGACGGATTTTTTTATCCTTTTGGGGAACAGATCGTCGCAATGAGGTGCCAGTAAGAGAGATCATCACCGCCGCGCACCGCGGCAGAAACGAGGAGTTCTTTCATGACAACCAGCTACAAAGAGCAGCCCGCTCCCCGCCCCCCTGTCCATGAGGACGCCATGATCCGCCGGGTCTCCCTGGTGGGTATCGTGGGCAACATTCTTCTCACCGCCTTCAAGCTCTTCGCAGGCATCTACGGCAGGTCGGCGGCCATGGTGTCCGACGCGGTCCACTCCCTCTCCGACGTATTTGCCACCTTCATCGCCTTTCTGGGTGTCAAACTGTCCAAGCGCCCGCCGGACCGGCAGCACCCTTACGGACATGAGCGGCTGGAATGCGTGGCCTCCCTGATCCTGGGCCTGATCCTGCTGGCCACCGGCCTTGGCATCGGAAAAGTAGGACTGACCAACATTTTTTCCAGCGGAAACGCCGGTCTGACCGCCCCCGGCGCCATTGCCCTGGCGGCTGCCGTGGTCTCCATCGTGGTAAAGGAGGCCATGTACTGGTATACCCGCCATTATGCCAAGCTCCTCAACTCCCCCGCTTTTCTGGCCGACGCCTGGCACCACCGGTCGGACGCCTTTTCCTCTGTCGGCTCTCTCATCGGCATCGGCGGCGCCATGCTGGGCTTTCCGGTGCTGGACTCGGTGGCCGGCGTCGTCATCTGCCTGTTCATCCTGAAGGTGGCCTATGATATTCTCAAGGATGCCATCTCCAAAATGCTGGACACCTCCTGCGGAGAGGATTTTGAGCGGCAGGTCACCGACTATGTGGAGGCTCAGGAGGACGTGATCTGCGTGGATATGCTCCATTCCCGCATGTTCGGCAGCCGTGCTTACATCGACCTGGAGATCAAGGTGGACGGCAGCAAGTCCCTGTGGGAGAGCCACGCCATTGCTGAGCGGGTCCACGCCGGTGTGGAGCAGAACTTCCCGGATATCAAGCACATCATGATCCACGTCAATCCGGCCAGCCTGCCCGCCGCGCCGGACTGAGCCCGCCCCGCATCCCGCCATGGACAAAGCGGCCGAAATAGGGTAAACTGGTCTCAACCTTTGAACTGTGAGGTGGCTTCATCCAATGCGCATCCAAAAACGTCTGCCGGCCCTCCTGCTGGCGCTCCTGCTCTCACTGGGCCTGCTCTCCGGCTGCGGCGGCTCCCTCGCCCCGCTTCCCTCGCCGGAGGAGACCGGACTCACCGCTGTCCAGCCTGTACAGTCCGCCCTGCCCCTCTCCCCCGCTCCCGTTCCGGAACCGGAGGAGACCCAACCGCCGGAGATCTCAGATCTCCCGGAGGACGGGAGCTACACCTCCCCGGAGGACGTGGCGGAGTATCTGGTGCTCTATGAGCACCTGCCCGACAATTTCATCACCAAAAATCAGGCCAGGGACCTGGGCTGGGACAGCAGCAAGGGCAACCTGTGGGACGTGGCCCCCGGCATGAGCATCGGCGGCGACCGGTTCGGCAACTACGAGGG
>JALEZN010000146.1 GCA_022772585.1 Clostridiales bacterium | reverse complement strand
CCGGTGCACTCCCGCATGGCCTTCTTCACATAGTTGCCTTCCTTATTGGTGTTCAGCGAATACAGCCACACCAAGATCATGTTCTTATCCTGGGACTTGAACTGGGGCTGGCGGTTGATGGTCCAGGAGAGGTACCAGTTGGCGGTGCTGTCCTGCTCGGTGACGATGCCGCCGGTGGTCACCTTGCCGGAGCGGGGATCCCGCTGGCAGATGTCCATGATGTGCCGGATGATCTCCTCGTTGGAGGTGGCCACGGTGGCGCTCATCCAGTTGGTGGCCTCCACGTCGCTGCAGAAGGCATCGGGATTGCCGAACTCGCCGTGCTTGGCCTGGGCGGCAATGGCCTTCCACATATCCCAGGACTCGCCAAAGCCGTTCTTCACGCCGGACAGGTCCGGGGCGTGGGTCTGGTCGCCGTAGCAGGAGGTGTCGGTGCAGCAGCCGTTGGTGATGAACACCAGGTCGTCCTCAATGAGGTCGATGGTCTGCTCCTTGCCGTCCTTCACATAGACGATCTGCTTGGCTACCTTCTTGTCCCCCTGGGTCTCGATGATAACGTTCTTTACGTCCATGCCGTACTCCACCCGCACGCCATGGTCCTCCAGGTACTTTACCAGGGGCAGGATCATGCTCTCATACTGGTTGTACTTGGTAAAGCGCAGGGCGCTGAAGTCGGGCAGGCCGTCGATGTGGTGCACGTAGCGGCAGAGGTAGCGCTTCATTTCCAGGGCGCTGGACCAGCGCTGGAAGGCGAACATGGTCTGCCAGTACAGCCAGAAGTTGGTGCTCCAGAAGGAGTCGGGCAGAACATCGGAGATCTTCTTGTCCTCCAGGTCCTTCTCCGGGGTCATGAACAGCTGAGACAGGGCCAGGGCAGACTCCTTGTCCAGGGCGAACTTCTTATCGGTGTGGGCATCCTGGCCCCGGTCCACCGTGGCCCGGCAGAGGGAGTAGTTGGGGTCGTGCTTATTGAGCCAGTAGTACTCATCCAGCACGGACACGCCCGGCGTCTCAATGGACGGCACATCCCGGAAGGTGTCCCACATGACCTCGAAGTGGTTGTCCATCTCCCGGCCGCCCCGCATAAAGAAGCCCTTGGTCACGTCCTTGCGGCCATCGCAGCTGCCGCCGGCCAGATCCAGCTTTTCCAGCAGGTGGATGTGCTCGCCCTTCACCTGGCCGTCACGGACCAGATAGAAGGCGGCGGTCAGGCCGGCCAGGCCCGTGCCGATGATATAGGCGGACTTTTTATCCGCGTCCTTGGGCTTTTCGGGATGGGCAAAGGACTCATAAGTTCCGGCAGAATAATACATAATCAAAACCTCCTGTTTTTTCTTTCTGTCTTCAGTATACCCACTCCGGCCCGGTTTACAATAATCAGAAAATACCCCGTGATAAAAGTCTTATCACGGGGTATCCATGTGTAAAAATTTTTATCAGATCCGGGAAAATGATAAAATCAGACCTTAAACCGGGCCAGGGCCGCCGCCATGGAGCCCCGGACCAGCCTGGCAAGCCTGTCCACGATCTGCCGGGGGTCCTCCCGCATGTCGTCCTTGATCCAGTCCAGCATCAGGCCGATGAAAATATAGGCGTAGATCTGAGCGATGAACTGCTTGTCCTCGTCCCGGACGGTCATGCCCTTGGCTTCCTCCTCCAGCACGTCCAGCAGCAGCCGGTCCACCAGGGGCTGCAGGTACTTTTCCACCTGCTCTCGGTGCACGCAGCGGTACACGTTCAGAATGAAGGGCTTGTTGTCCTGCACCGCCTCAAAGATCTGCAGCAGGCCCTGCTGCCAGGTCTCGTAGGTCTTTTTCTCGTCCAGGGCCCGGCGGGCATCCTCCAGGCACGACCACTCCACCAGGTCATAGATGTCCTTGAAGTGGTAGTAAAAGGTCATGCGGTTTATGCCGCAGTCGTCGGCAATATCCGCCACGGTGATCTTGGTAAGAGATTTTTTCAGCAGCAGGTTTTTAAGGGACTGCTCCAGGGCGCGCTTTGTGACCTGTGACATGCCGCACCTCCTTTACCAGTTGGAATTTTTCCGGGCAAAGGCCGCAACAACGCTCTCCACGCCGAACAGCACCAGATACGCCGCCACCAGATAGCTGATGGCCCGAATGGTCAAAAACGACAGCATGGGACTAAAGAGCATCATAAAGCCCAGGATCAGGCCCAGAATGTTGAGAAACAGGGAGAAATAATAGTAAAACGGATTGCCGATCAGCCGGATCAGATTGGCCCGGGTCAGCCCGGCGATGCAGTGGGCAATAAACCAGATGGGCAGCAGAATGGTCAGCGCCCACTTGCCCACATTGGGGTTGGCCAGCAGCATAATGCCGCACATGACGCTCAGTATCCCCGCCACCAGGGACAGCATAGGCCCAAACCCGGTAAACCGGGACAGGCGCACATACACCACAATATCCTCAATGCCCAGGGCAATGGCGATAATGCCGTAGATCACCACCGCGCCGGTGAGCATGCTCTCCGGCCGGGCAAAGGTGAACACGCCCAACAGGATCAGCAAAACGCCCGCGATCAGCTCGCTCCAGCCGAAGCCGCCTTCTCTTTTCATTGCGCATCCCCCTCCTTTTCCCGCAGGATCTCCATAAACTCTGTCCCTGTAATGGTCTCCTTTTCATATAAGTACCGGGCCAGCTCGTCCAGCTTTCCCCTGTTCTCCGCCAGCAGGCGGCGGGCCTTCTCGTGCTGGACCTTCACGGTCTCCACCACTTTTTTGTCGATCTCCTTCTGGGTGTCCGCCGAGCAGGCCAGGGAGGTGTCGCCGCCCAGGTACTGGTTGGTCACCGTTTCCATGGCCACCATGTCAAACTCCTCCGTCATGCCGTACCGGGTGACCATGGCCCGGGCCAGCTTGGTGGCCTGCTCAATGTCGTTGGAGGCACCGGTGGTGATCTGTCCGAACACCAGCTCCTCCGCCGCCCGGCCGCCGGTAAGGGTGGCGATCTTGTTCTCCAGCTCCTCCTTGGTCATGAGTACCTTGTCGTTCTGCTCCACCTGCATGGTGTAGCCCAGAGCGCCGGAGGTGCGGGGGATAATGGTGATCTTCTGCACTGGGGCGGAGGCCGTCTGCAGCGCCGCCACCAGGGCGTGGCCGATCTCATGATAGGCCACCACCTTCTTCTCCCCGTCGGTCATGATGGCGTTCTTCTTCTGGTAGCCGGCGATGACCACCTCAATGCTCTCCTCCAGGTCCGCCTGCTGCACCACGGTGCGCCCGCTGCGCACCGCCCGCAGGGCGGCCTCGTTGATGATATTGGCCAGCTCCGCGCCGGAGGTACCCGCCGCCATCCGGGCGATGGTGTGGAAGTCCACATCCTCCGCCGCCTTGATCTTCTTGGCGTGCACCTTCAGGATCGCCTCACGGCCGGCCAGGTCCGGCAGCTCCACCGGTCCCCGCCGGTCAAAACGGCCCGGACGGGTCAGAGCCGGGTCCAGAGACTCCGGGCGGTTGGTGGCCGCCAGGATGATAACGCCGTTATTGCCCTCGAAGCCGTCCATCTCGGTGAGCAGCTGGTTTAGGGTCTGCTCCCGCTCGTCGTTGCCGCCGATCTGGCCGTCACGCTTTTTGCCGATGGCATCGATCTCGTCAATGAACACGATGCACGGCGCCTTCTCCTTAGCCTGCTTGAACAGGTCCCGGACCTTGGAGGCGCCCATGCCCACAAACATCTCCACAAATTCCGAGCCGGACATGGAAAAAAAAGGTACCCCGGCCTCTCCGGCCACCGCCTTGGCCAGCATGGTCTTGCCGGTGCCCGGAGGGCCCACCAGCAGCACGCCCTTGGGCATGGCGGCGCCCACGTCGGAATACTTTGCGGGATTGTGCAGATAGTCCACGATCTCCGCCAAGTTCTCCTTAGCCTCGTCCTCGCCGGCCACGTCGGCAAAGCGGATGCCGTCGGAGGAGGGCACATAGACCTTGGCATTGCTCTTGCCCATGCCGAAGGACATAGCGTTGGGCCCGCCGGCCTGGGACATCATCTTCTTCGCCATGTACTGCCCCAGCGCCGCAAAAATAGCAATGGGCAGGATCACGCTGAGGAAAAAGCTCAGCAGCGGCGACGTCTCGCCGGTGATATTCCGGGTAAAGGTGGCCCCGGCGTCATAGAGCCGCTGCGTCAGCGTGGGGTCGTCCATCTTCCCGGTCTTGTAGATCTGCTGCTCACTCTTGTCCGTGAACACGATCTCCGAGTCGTCCACCTCCACGCTGTCAACGTTCTTCTCCTCGATCATTTTCATGAAGGTGCCGTAGTCCACCTCCTTCACGCGGTTGCCCGACAGCAGCGGTGCCACCACCATGTTGAACAGCAGAATGGCCAGCAGCACGATGCCGTAGTAGTAGATCAGCGGTTTTTTCGGTGACTTGACCTCTTTCATAGATTTACCTCCTTGTGGTTTGAATTGCCCGGCCTGCCGTCCGGGCGCAGAGCATATAAAGGAAAATCCCACACAGCCGTGCGGGATTTTTTGGTGGAGCAGGGGCGTTCAAGGATGAACACCCCTCCGAAGCACCACCGCTGCCTTCAAATACAGATTCTATATCATCCAGCGGGATATTGTCAATACTTAGTGGATTCTTGCTGGCGTTGATGATGAGGGTAAAATGGTC
>JALEZN010000132.1 GCA_022772585.1 Clostridiales bacterium | reverse complement strand
GTCTGCCTACGTCGGGATTTATCTTAGGCAGAGATGCTTGTACGGTGGAAATACACCAAATTTAAAAGGTCAAATCCTTCCAGCCGAAAATATCCAGATTGTTATAGTTTTTCACGTCGGAGCAAGCTCTATATCGCTTGCTCCGACTTATTTTATAAGTCAGAGCGCGCTCATGCCGCTGCTCCTCCTTTCCAAATCGAACCCGCTGCGCTGGGCTTCGATTTGGTTTTTTCTTTCTTTGGACATATAAGTTCTATATCGCCACTCGTACCATAAAAGCACCGTATTCCATGGGAATACGGTGCTTTTTTATCTTTTGGGCCGTTTCAGATCAGCATCGCCAGTGTCCCGGCCACGACCATTACAAGGCCGGCGCCGGATCTCCGTGTCAGCTTCTCATGAAACACAAAATAGGAGAATACCACAGTCACCAAAATACTCAGCTTGTCGATGGGGACGACTACACTGGCAGGCCCGTCCTGCAATGCCCGGTAATAGCACAGCCAGGAGCCGCCTGTGGCAAGGCCCGACAGGCAGATAAAGCTCAATTCTTTCCCGGGGATCTCCCGGAGCGTGTGCTGCTTTCCTGTGACAAACACCATAGCCCAGGCCATCACCAGCACCACACCAGTGCGGATGGCCGTACCCAGGTTGGACTCCACGCCGGAGATGCCCACCTTGCCTAGGATCGAAGTCAGGCTTGCGAAAACGGCAGACCCCACCGCATAGAACAGCCAGCCCCTCCCTTTGGCCTGCCTGGGGTGGGCATCCTTCTTTTCGATCATCAGAAAGGTACCGGCGGCGATCAGCACGAGGCCAATGGCTTTGGGCAGGCTGATCCCCTCATTCAGGAAAACAAATGCCAGAAGAATGGTCAGAACGGTGCTGGATTTGTCGATGGGCACTACCTTATTGATATCGCCCAGCTGCAGCGCCTTAAAATAGCAAAGCCAGGATGCCCCGGTGGCAAGTCCGGACAGGACGAGAAACAAAAGGGTCCTGCCGCCGATCTCACCAATCTGATCCTGTGAACCTGCCACCAGCACCATCAGCCAGGAAAAGGCCAGTACGACAATGGTGCGGATGGCGGTAGCTACGGTGGAGTCTGTTTTCCGAATACCGCACTTTGCCAAAACAGATGTAATACCCGCGAAAAGAGCGGAGCCAAACGCAAACAGGATCCACATAGTCCTTCCCCCCTGAAGCCATAGACTGCGCCCCGGGCCGCCGCGGTTTTCTCGCCCGGGCCGCAAACCGCAGCTACATTATAGCACGGTTCGACTGGCCGGAGAAACAAAAAATTCGCCACGGATGAATCCCGGCAGGCTTTGCACAGCCGGCTGCCGTCTCCGGCCGCCCGGCCGGGTCTCAGCAATCTCCATATTCTTTCGCTCTCAGATCCCCGGCGGCACCAGTTCACGGTAACAGGCGTCAAAAATCCGCAGGAATGCTTCGATCTCTTCCCGGGTAGTGAGATGGCTGATACTGATCCGCCAGGACGACAGGGCATTTCTCCGGTCCCGGCTGACAGCGAACACTGCTTTCGAGGGCATTCCCGCCGTAGAGCAGGCGGATCTGACCGACACACACACGCCGTACCGGCTCAGTGCCTGCTGGAACACCGTGCCCTTCACGCCCCGGACGCTGAGGTTCAGGATGTGCGGCACTGCGCCCTCCGGGCTGTTGAACCGCACCGCCGGATACCCGGAAAGAGCTTCCCGCAGCCGGACGTTCAGCTCCCGCACGCGGCTGACCCGCTCTTCCCGGTTGTCCAGAGCCAGCTGAAGTGCCTTTTCCGCAGAGATGGCCAGTGCCAAAGCCGGCGTTCCGCTGCGGTATGGGGTCGTACTGGCTCCGCCGTGGATCTGGGGCTCGAGGGTAAGGTCCCTCTTTTTCAGAAGGAGCCCGCTTCCGTTGAGGCCATAGAACTTGTGAGGGGCGATGCTCATGGTATCCACGCCCTCCATTGTCAGTCCGGTCTTTCCCACCGCCTGGGTAGCGTCCACATGGAGGCGGCAGTTGGGAAACTCCTTCAGGAGCTCCGCGATCCGGCGGACAGGCTGCACCGTCCCCAATTCGCTGTCCACCGCGCAGACCGAGACCAGGACCGTATCCTGCCGCAGCAGCTCCCTCAGACGTCTCAGGTCAATCATACCGTCCCGGCCGGTCTCCGCCAGGTCGATCTCCCAGCCCTGCTGCCGGAGAAATCCCAGCGTCCCGTCCACGGAGGAATGCTCCAGCTCCGTGGAGATGATATGCCTGCCCAGGCGCCGGGACGCCTGGGCGATACCCTTGATGGCCAGATTGTTGGATTCGCTGGCACCCGACGTATAAATGACTCCGGCGGGATCCGCTCCCAGCAGCTCCGCGATGTGGTCGGTCACACGGGCCATCTCCGCCCGGGCGGCCTGCCCCGCGCAGTGGGCGGAATTGGGATTTCCGATATAGGTCTGTTCCGCTTTATAAAACGCCTCCAGCACGGCGGGGTCTGCCGGGGTATTGGCGGAATAGTCCAGATAGATCATGTCATACCTCCGCATCCGTACCGGTCTTTACCGCTTTGAATCCAAACCAATCAACATACTATTCTTATTGGCAAGAATAGCACAGCCATATCCGTCTGTCAACCGGCCGTCCAGGTGCTGCCACCCGGATTTTTGTTCAAAACTGCCTTTGACTTTTCCGCAAAAAAACGGTATGTTATCTATAACAGCGTGTAGCGTAACTGCGTAAATCCGGTTGCTTGCTACGCGCTGTTTTTTTGCTGCGCTGCCCGCACAGCGGACAGCCGCATGAGCAGTCATTTTTCTGCAAGGAGGAGGTTCCAATGGAACACAAGTCGAATTCATTTCTTGAGACTGAGCCCATCGGAAGGCTGATGAAAAAATATGCGGTCCCCTGCGTCATCTCCCTGCTGGTAGCGGCGCTGTACAACATCGTGGATCAGATCTTCATTGCCAACGCCAGCTATCTGGGGTCTTACGGCAACGCCGCCAACACGGTGGTATTCCCGCTGACTGTGGTGGCGCTGGCCATTGCCGTCATGATCGGTGACGGCTGCTGCGCCTTTGTCAGTATCAGTCTGGGTGCCGGCAAAAAGGACGAAGCCCACAGGGGCATCGGCAGCGCGGTGCTGCTGTGCGTGCTCAGCAGTCTGGTGCTGACCGCCGTCTATCTCATTTTTCAGGATCAGATCCTCACCGCCTTCGGCGGCCGGGTCAACGATGAGACTTTCCGCCACGCCAAGGAGTATTTCTTCTGGATCACCGTGGGCGTTCCCTTTTATATGTTCGGCCAGGCCATGAATCCCATCATCCGCTCGGATGGCAGCCCCAGGTTCGCCATGGCCGCCACCCTGGCCGGCGCGGCGGTCAACATGGTTCTGGACCCCGTTTTCATCTTCCTCTTCCGCTGGGGCATGATGGGCGCGGCGGTGGCCACCATCCTGGGCCAGATCCTCACCGCCCTTCTCTCCGTCCGGTACCTCTGCCGCATGAAGGCAGTCCGGCTGGAGGCGGCCAGCTTCCGCATTCACCGGAAGCTGGCGTGCAAGTACCTGCCTCTGGGCCTGTGCAGCTTCCTGTCCCAGATCTCCCTGGTGGCCGCCATGGCTGCCATCCAGAATATGACTCTGAGATACGGCGCTCTCGACCCCATTTTCGGTCAGGCCCAATACGCCCAGATCCCCATGGCCGTGCTGGGCATTGTGATGAAGTTTTTCCAGATCGTCATCTCCATTGCCGTCGGCATGGCCGCCGGGTGCATTCCCATCGTGGGCTACAATGTGGGGGCGGGACGGAAGGACCGGGCCAAAAGCCTCTTTACACGTCTGCTGGCGGCCGAAGCCATTCTGGGCGCCGCGGCGCTGCTCATCGTGGAGCTCTTTCCCCGGCAGCTCATCGGCATCTTCGGCGCCGCCAACGAGAGCGTCTATTACACCCAGTTCGCGGTCAAATGCTTCCGGGTCTATCTGTGCATGATGATCTTGGCCACCGTGAACAAGGGAACCTTTATCTATCTGCAATCCCTGGGCAAGGCATTTGCTTCCACCATGATCTCCCTGATCCGGGAGGTGGTGTTCGGCGTGGGTTTCGCCCTGGTGCTGCCGCTTTTCTTCGGGCTGGACGGCGTGCTGCTCTCCATGCCTGTATCCGATATCCTGACCTTCCTCATCGCAGCGGCCGTCATCCGGCGCACCTATGGGGAGCTCAGCGGGGACGGTGCTCCGGCCCCTGTGTCTGCCGTATCCGGCCCCCGGCCGCAAACGGCCAAATAACCTGCCCTTTCAGCCGAAAAGCGGATGCCTCCGGGGAGGCATCCGCGTTTTGCTTTTTCAATCAGTTTTGAACGCTCAGACTCAGCGCCCGGACCGCGGCCAGGGTGCCGTCGATGTCCTTCTCCGTGTTGAGGGGGCCCATGCTCATGCGCACACCGCCTTCGGGCGCCGTTCCCACCGTCTGGTGGGCCAGGGGCGCGCAGTGCAGGCCGGAACGCACGCACACATCATGCTCCCGGTCCAGCCGGAGGGCCGCCTCCGACGGGTCCATCCCCCGGATATTGAAGAGCACCACCGCCGCCCGGTCCGACGCCTTCTCCGGGCCGTACACCGACACGCCGGGAAGCTCTGCCAGCCCGGCCAGCAGCCGGGCGCAGAGGGCTTCCTCATGGCGGCGCACCGTCTCCAGCCCCCGGGCGTTCAGCCAGTCCAGCCCCGCCCCCAGTGCGGCGATGCCAACGGTGTTCAGCGTACCGCTCTCATAGCGGTCGGGGAGCAGCGCAGGCTGCTCCAGATGGGCGGAAAGGCTGCCGGTCCCCCCCTGCTTCAGCGGGGTTGGGTCCACCCCCGGCCCCAGGCAGAGCAGTCCGGTGCCCGGCAGGCCCAGCAGCCCCTTGTGGCCGGGGCAGGCCAGCAGGTCTATGTGCATCTCCCCCATATGGATGGGGTATGCTCCGGCGGACTGGGATGCGTCCAGCAGGAAGGGAACCCCCCGCCGCCGGCACATGGCCCCGATCTCCGCCGCAGGCATGAGGGTCCCGGTGGTGTTGGCGGCGTGGGTGCACACCACCAGACAGGTCTCTGGCCGGAGGACCGCCTCCATCTGCTCCGCCGTCACCGCGCCGGTATGGGGATCGCCCCACACCACCGTGTGGGACACGCCCAGCTTCTCCAGCGCCTTCACCGGACGGAGCACGGAGTTGTGCTCCATGGAGGTAAGCACGATGTGTCCCCCCGGCTTTACCATCCCCTGGATGGCCAGATTGAGGGAGTCGGTGGCGTTGGAGGTGAAGATCACCCGCTCGGTCTCCTCCACGCCGAAAAAGGCCGCGGCCTTCTCCCTAGTCTCGTAGACCGCCCGCCCCGCATCCAGCGAGGGCCGGTGGCCGCCCCGGCCCGGATTGGCGCAGAGGGTACGCATGGCCTCATTGACCCGTTCGTAGACCGAAGGCGGCTTTTGATAGCTGGTGGCGGCGGCGTCCAGATAGATCACGGGTGCTCCCCCCTGTCCGCCAGCCGCTCCGGCCCCTCCTCACCCAGGCGGAAGAGGGTGCAGGGCACGGTCATGGCCGCGAAAAAGTCCCGTCCCTCCTGCTCCGGGTCGGGCCCGTCAAAGCGCAGGGAGAGGGAGCAGCTCCCCGCCACGCCCCGGGGCGTGGGGATCATGGTCACCGCCACCCCCCGCTTTTTGGCCTCGGCTTCCCCCTTCATGCTGTGGGTGGTAGTGTAAAAGGACAGGAAGATCATGGCTTTCTCCCTTTCCCGCCCCGGGCGATGAGGGCCGCGCCCAGCGCCCCGGCGTACCGGCCCATGGGGTCGGTATAAACGGTGGTCCCCAAACGCTGGGACAGCCGCTTGACCAGATAGGCGCACTCGCACAGTCCGCCGGTGAGCAGCACGTCCCCCTTCAGGCCATGCCGGGCGCACAGGCCGGCCACCTTGCTCACCACCGAGTCCACCACGCCGGCGGCGATATCCTCCCGGCGCTCTCCCGCGCCGATGTGGCTGATGACCTCGCTCTCGGCGAATACCGTACACATGGAGCTGATAGCCAGGGGCTCCCCCCGCTCGGCCAGAGCGAAAAGTTCCCCCAGGTCCACCCCCAGCCGGTTGGCCATGATCTCCAGGAACTTGCCGGTTCCCGCGGAGCACTTGTCGTTCATCAGGAAGCTGGAGGGCAGTCCATCCTCCACGGTGATGACCTTAGTGTCCTGGCCGCCGATGTCCACGATGGTGCAGCTGCGCCCCAGCAGGGCATAGCCGCCCCGGCCATGGCAGGTGATCTCGGTCACCGTCCTGGCGGCGTACTCCACCGAGACACGGCCGTAGCCGGTGGCCACCACCTTCATGTCCCCGTCCACCGGCCGGCCGCTCTCACTGAGCCGATCGGCGATGGCGGCGGCGGTCTCCTTGCTGCTCCAGCCGGTGGGAAGCACAAAGCGGTCCACCACGCCGCTCTCGTCCAGCACCACTACCTTGGAGGCGGTGGAGCCGATGTCGATTCCGGTAAAATAGCTCATTTTTCGATGGTCTCCAGGAAGGCGGCCAGGCGGGTGTTGATCTGCCCCTTGTCCGCCTGGGAATAGTCGGTCTCGATGTTCAGATAGGGGATGCCCTTTTCCTGAGTGACGAAGCGCTTGATGAAATGGGCCTCCACATCGTATGTATGGCAGGACTGGAGCACGATCTCGATGACGCCGTCCACCTGATAGCTGTCGATCATCGCTCCGATGTACTCGCGGCGGCTTTCGTTGGGGCTCATCACCGAGCAGTTGATGTTCAGGTACTTCCGGGCCAGGGCATTGTAGACGTCGGGATCGCTCTCGTCCACCTTCTCCACCTTCTCCCGGATGCCGTTGCAGGTGTCGAAGGCCACCACGTCGGCCCCCATCTCCTCCACCGCGCGGATAATCTTCTCCCGCACGCCGGCATTGGGACAGCCGGTGACCAGCAGGCGGGGCCGGTCGGTGGGCTTCCCCTTATAATTGGCCTCCCAGTCGGCCAGGACTTCGGCGGTGCGCTTTTCCACCTCGCTGCAGCGCTGCTCCAGGTCGAAGGAGAAGCTGCCCGCGTCCACCCGGGTGCCCATCTCATAGCCGCTCATGGCCACGGGGTCGAGCTGGCCCAGCTCCAGGTAACGGCGCATCACGTCCCGCTCCCGGTTCTTCAGCCGGATGGCGGCGCGGATTTCCTCCTCGGTGATGGTGATGCCGTAGAACTCCTCCAGCTTCTTCTGGAACGCGATGATCTGCTCCCGCCAGAAGGCCAGAGCCTGGGCGTCCCGGCTGTGGGGAAGCTGCATCACATAGGTGTCCTTGATCTCGTTCATCAGCTCGAACATCTTCTTTTTGCCGTCACATGTGGTCTCGCCCACCACAAAGTCGGAAAAATAGAAGTAGGGGCAGGTATCGGTCAGGGCAAAGCCGTAGCTGGCCTTGATGAGAGGACACAGGTTCCGGGGCAGATCGGCCTCGGCGGCTGGGATGGGCTCCTCGGTAAAGGCGCACAGGCCCACCGGCAGGGCCCCCGCGGCATAGATCAGCTCCACCGGCACAAAGGAGCAGAACATGCCCACCACCCGGGCTCCCTGCTCCTTCAGCTCCTTCATACGCAGGAACCCCTTCTGCCGGGCCTCGTTGTAGGTCTCAAAATTGGCCGGCAGCTTCAGGTCCATCTTCTCCATATACAGCAGCTCCTTTCTGTCCTCTGCATCTCATGTTCCGGTCTCCAGACAAAGGGAAGCCCATACCCCTCCTCTGTCTGTTTTTATAAACAAGGCCATTGTACCGTTCCACTTTTTCAGTGTCAACCAGGCTTCTCTATTATTTATATTTAAAATATTTATATTTTATTTCATTTGATTTTTTGATATATCTATCGGTGACGTCTGTTTTTCTGCTGCGGCGCCTTTATGCCCTGTCGGGCATAAAGACTTGTGCGGCGGCTGCCCTATGGGGCAGCCGCCGCACAAGCTTATTTCAAAAGTTCCAGCGCCTCCCGGAAGAGCGCGTCGGAATTATTCTCCGCCATCCAGAGGCAGCGGGCACTGGGATGCTGCCGCACAGCCCGGAGAAACGGCGTATCTTTATCCCGCACCGAGGCCAGAATGGGGACACGGCTGTCCAGCGCGCGCAGTACGGCCCCGCAGAACCTGGGGGATCCGCTCTCCATGGGCCCGATCTCATCCATGACCAGCAGGCCGTCCGGTTCTGCCGCCTCAATCAGGCAGGCCCCCCGTTCAAACGCTTCCGGCCGGGCCTGGGATTGCTTTTCCCGGCACCACCCCAGCAGGTTGTCCTGGCCGCGGCGGCGCTCCCCTTCCACCGGATAGAGATAAATCGGAGCACGGCCTGTTCCGTCCGCCTCTTCTTTGACACTGCGGTAGCCATAGAGCCTTGGTCTGGGCTCCAGCGCGGCAAGGATGCGGTCGATCAGCACTCCCCGGGGAAGTGCGCTGCTGCCGATGATGAGAATATGCATACTGAACCCCCGCTCCTGTTATATTGCCGGAAGCAGAAACAGCTCCAGCTCCTTTCGGTAGGGCAGATACAGCGGAAAGGCGGCGTCCCCCGTGGCTACCAGCCCGGAAAGGACCTCCGCTGTTCCCTGCCCTTCGCTCATCTCGGAGACATAGGCCCTCGCCTCCTCCATCGAGGTGAACGGCTGACCGAATTCCATGGAAAAAGTACGGTGCGCCAGGCAGTCCGCTCCATAGTCCCGTCTGATCTCATGCCGGCGGGCGGAAGCCCCTCCGTCAGCCCGCACATGGCTGTTTTTATGGGTCCGGTTGACCAGAAGCAGCCGTTTGGCGCACAGTCTTCGGAACAGCATGGTCTCCTCTGCCGTTCTGCCCGCGTTCACCATAATGATATTATCCCACCGGGGGCCCGGACCGAGGTCGTTCCAGTCCCGGCACAGCACGGACGGCCGGGGCCCCGCCCGCTGGCGGCAGACCCCCTGCAGCCACTGTGTGGCCATCCTGTCATGATCGACCGCTGTGGTGCGGTACCCCAGGGCGGCCAACTCCAGCGCCAGACAACCAATGCCGCATCCCAGATCACAGACCGTCTCTTCCTGTGGGAGGTACTCTTGCAGCAGGCCGGCCAGATGGTGAAAAAATCCCGTATAGACCGCCGCGTCACAGTACCAGCGGATGGTCTGTTCGGTCCACCGGTATGCCATCAGTCACCCTCCCCGTATGTCTCTTCTGCCTCTTCTCCGCAGGCCGCCCGCCGCGGCAGGCAAACCATCCCTCCCCCGGCCAGACGGATACGCCGCACCGGGATCCCGTAGAGCCGCTCAAGGATCTCTCCGGTCAACGCCTGCTCCGGCGGGCCGTTGGTCAGGATGCGGCCCTCCCACAGCGTCAGGGCCCGGTGGGCATACAGGATAGCCTGATTGGGGTCATGGGTGGAGAACAGGACGATATAGCCCCGCTCCGCCAACGCGGAGACACGTTCCATCACCCGGTTCTGATTTCCATAATCCAGGTTTGCCGTGGGCTCGTCCATCACAAGGATATGAGCGTTTTGCAGCAGCGCCCGGGCCAGCAGGGTCAATTGCCGCTCTCCGCCGCTGAGCTCCCCACAGCCCCGCCGTGCCAGGCGGCCGATATCCAGCCCCTCCAGTATGGCCATGGCCTGCTCCTCCTGTGCCGTACCCGGAGTCCTCAGCATCCCCACGCTTCCTGTTGCGCCCATAAGTACTGTCTCCAGCACCGTATAATTGAACACCGGCGGCGCGCTCTGGGGAACGTAGGCGACTTCCCGGGCCAGCGCGGCCCGGCTCATCTCCCGCAGGTCCCGCCCGCCAATGCGGATATGACCCTCATATCCGTTCAGAAGGCCAAGAAGGCACCGCATCAGGGTGCTCTTTCCCGCACCGTTTGGCCCCAGCAGCGCGATCAGCTCCCCGCCCTCCGCCGAGAAGTCCACCCCCCGGAGCACCGGCCGCGGCCCGTAGGAAAAACACAGCCGTTCCACCTCAAGGTACATGGCGTCCACCTCCCGTCAGGATGAGCCAGGCAAATACAGGCGCGCCCACAAAGGCGGTCAGGATCCCGATGGGCACCTCGCTGGCCAGGAGCAGACGGGCCACGTCGTCCACCGCGATCATAAAACCGGCTCCCATCAGCAGCGCGGCGGGCAGCAGCCGCCGATAGTCATAGCCAAAGAGCAGCCGGCAGAAATGGGGGATCACCAGGCCGATCCACCCGATCAGCCCGGCCACGGATACGCTGGCCGCCGTCATCAGCGTGGCGCAGACGATGACCACAGCCCGCAGCCTGCGGACGTTGACACCCATGCTCCCAGCCTCTTCATCGCTTACGGTCAGCAGGTTCAGCCTCCAGCGCAGCGCAAACAGCACCGCCGCCCCTGCCAGGACAGGGACAGCCAGAAAGGGAACGTCCGCCGGGCGGACGCCGGACAGGCTTCCCATGAGCCAGTATGTAATGGCGGGCAGCACCTCGTCCGTATCCGCGGTCAGTTTGAGGAAGGAGGTCGCCGCCGCAAAGAGAGAGGATACCATCATGCCTGAGAGCACCATGGAGAGCGTTCCCTCCATCCGGCTGGCCCGCCCCAGGGCATAGGCCAGCAGTACAGCGCACATTCCTGCGGCAAAGGCCGAAAGCACGATTGTAAAATGTCCTGCCGAGAGCCAGATAGCCAGCGCCGCCCCAAAGCCCGCGCCGGAGGACGCTCCCAGGATATCGGGTGATACCATGGGATTGCGGAACAGGCCCTGATAGACGGCCCCCGCCGCCGCCAGCGCCCCGCCCACCAGGGCAGCGGAGACCACACGGGGCAGCCGCATCTGAAAAAGCGCAGCCTCGGCGCCGTCCGTCCATGTTTTCGGCACCTCCACCACCCGGGAAAGCAGTATCTTACCCAGGGTGGCCGGTCCCACCGGATACCGTCCCAGCAGGAAGGAACCCAGAAACAGAAGCAGGACCACCAGCCCCAGCAGTGCAAAGGCCCTGCGCTCCTTTTTCATTCTTCTCTTCTCTCCCATGTCAAATCCCGCGCTCCAAAAGCTCCGCCAGCACCGCATCCCGGTTCTGGGCCGTCACCGTGATGATCCGGACCCCGGGCTGCCGGCGCACCGCGTCCGCCAGTACTCCCGGCCGGTCCCGCACCACCCCGATCACCGGCGTCTTTCCCGCCAGTACTTCCAGCACCCTGTACCGGAAGTCCAGGGCGCCGTCCTCGCTGAACCCGATCTCATCCATGACAACCACGTCACACTCCGGCGCGTCCTGCAGCAGAGACGTCCCCACCGTGTCGAACACATCGGTGAACACGTCCAGCCTGCGCTCAGGATAGACGCCCCGGCGGCGGATGACACAGTTCTCTTCTGTCAGCGCTGCCTGCCCCACCGCCGGGATGATATGCACACAGTCACTGCCGTCCGCCTGCCGGGGGCCGCGGACCGTCCGGAAGCCCCCTGTCCGAAGGCGGGGATGCGCCTCCAGCCACCGGCGTATGAGCGTGGATTTCCCGGTCTGGATCTCACCCGTTAAAAATGTGTGCAATTTCATCCCTCCCGGTATGTGGAATGGATCATGAGGCCCTCTGCCTCTTCTTCTGTCAGCTCACAGTGGAAAAACAGGCGGTAAAAGGCAATGGTCTCCTCCGCCATATCACAGCGGAACACATCGGGGTAGAGCAGGTTCCCGAGCCACCGGATCCCCAGCACGCGCTGGACCGACGGCGGCCGGTCCAGCCAGTTGTAGGGACCGGTGGGCACCTCGTACACCGTCCCGTTTCTGACTGCGGTCACTCCCGCCCAGGCCGGATCGTCAAAGATCTCGTCGTAGTTGGCATCAGGCGACAGGATGACTACCTCCGGATCCCACAGCATGATCTGCTCTATCGACACCTCGTTCCCGCCCTCCGACGCTACCGCGCTCAGCACCGCCACATTTTGGGCCGCGGCATAATCCAGCACCTCGGCATGGACACTGCCCGCACCCAGCACTTCCGTTCCATATTCCCCCTGGGCGTACAGCACCCGCTTGCGCGCGTCCTCCGGTATCTGCCCGGCGCAGGCCGCCGCATCCTCCAGCGTACTGCGGATATAGGCGGCGCAGGCCGCCGCCTGTCCCGTCTCACCGGTAATCCGTCCCAGTGTCTCGTAGGCCTCCGCCATGCACGGCAGGTCCGCCTGAATAAAGATCACCGGGATACCGGTCCGCCGCTGCAGCTCATCCATATCGCCGGCAATGGTCTCCTTGCTCTGTCCGATGTCGATGATCACATCAGGCGCCGCGGCGATGATCTCTTCATAGTTCACCGTATTCCCGCCGCCGTAGAACTGCCCGGTCACCGGCAGGTCCCAGTAGCGCTGGTCGATATACTCCTTCTGCACCCGGGTCAGCGGCGTGGACAGGCTCTGCAGCCGGTCAGGACAGAGAGTGAAAAGGATCATCTGTGCCAGGGAACCGGAGGGGACGATCTTCCCGACCTCCACCGGCAATTCTACCTGACGGCCGCAGGAATCAGTAAAGCTCCATGTCTCGCCGGCCTCCGCGTTCTGCACGGCGCCGCAGGCGCACAGTGAAAGCAGCACTGCCAGCAGAAGGGTCAGGCTGATTTTCTGTCTCATGGTTCACTCTCCGGATATTCAAATTCGATACGCACGACAGAATATGCCCACAGGGAGGACTCGGCCTCCGGGATGAGCAGGCGCAGGGGCCGGCAGGCCTCAGGCAGCGGCTGGGCGCCGGAGGAGATGGCCAGCACCACTTCATAATTGGTCAGGTATTCCCCTTTCAGCACGGCCTTATAGCCGTCGGCACAGAGGAAGCGGATCTTATGGAAATCTGCCGCCCGGCAGCCGTACTGCTCCAGAAAGGTGTCCAGCAGCGGCCCCCGGACGCTGACTGTCCCCGCCTTGGCGGTGGCGCCGGTTGCCGTGCGGGAGACGCATTCCAGTTCCGCCAGGTCGTTGGGCGTGATGGTGAATTCCTCCTCCGTCAGGCCGCATATCTCAATGGGCGCAGCGCCATAGGCGCTGATATCCGCCTGCTTTTCCCCGCAGGCCGCCAGTGCCGCCGCCAGCAGCACCGGCAGCAGGATCCGCCTCACCCTATTCATCTTCCGTCACCATGTACAGCTTTCCCGTGGCAGGATCCCGATACACCATGCCGTACTGCTCCAGCGCCGCATCCTCCAGAGGCTGGCCGCTCTCCCCATCCAGCCCGGCAATGCCGGTCACCTCCTGTCCCTGCCGGACGTCTACGGCGCTCTGTGTGAGCCCGGCCACATCCACGTTCCAGTAGGTGATGAGCGCCAGCATCAGCCCGCAGGCAAAGACCAGCATTACATCGGCCAGATTGGCCATCCCGTCCATGGGATTGATATCCTCACCCACCGGGCTGTCCTGGCCGAATCTCCCGGTCCCGTTACGCCGCCTCATTTTCCATCGCCTCCAGCAGACACTCCATCACAGCGCCCAGTTGTCCCATATACCGCGCGTACCACCGCTTGCGCACCGCCGAGATCACCGTTGCCGCCGCTGCCGCGACCAGTCCGGCGATGGTGGTGTCGAAGGCGGTCAGCAGCGAGGTGGAGAGCGTATAAGTATCGCCCCGGCCCAGCGCGATGATGCCGGGGCCCAGGGGGATCAGTGTGCCCAGCAGGCCGAACATGGGGCCCAGCTTCATGATAAGGTCCGTGATCTTCACACGCAGGTCATAGTGGGCCCGCTCCTGCGCCACCAGTTCGCCTGCCAGTGCCTCCCGCTTCAGCGGCGTCAGCGCCCTCTGGGCACAGACCGTGAGCAGTGCCCGCTGCTGTCTGCGCAGCAGGCCGCTGTCCCTGATAATCTCCTCCAGCGGCCGCTCCTGTTTCTCCAGCGCACCCATCAGCTCGGGCAGCTTTGCCCGCATATGGCGGCGCTCAGTCAAAAGCTCCGCCATCAGCGTACCCGCCATGACGACAGTAAGAACGAGCAGCAGAAGAAGAAGGATCAGGTCCGGCATCAGGAGCGCCGACGCGACGCAGCGGAGCACCTGGCTAAGGAATTCGGTCGTGAGCATATTCGTTTCTCCCCAAATTCAAATTAATATAAAAGAGGGCCGCATAGGCCAGCCCGCTGGCCAGGAGCAGGCCTGCCGCGGCGGCGGCCGTCCTGCCCGCCAGCCGGGAGTCGGTCTCGATGTTCCCCAGCTCGCTGGCGGTCTCGGACATCTCATAGACGCGCCAGTTCTGTACGCCGCCCCGGGCCGGGTCCCCCGCCGGCTCCGGGTCCCCGGCCTTTTCCTCTCCCGTCAGCAGCTCCGCAGGCCGGGGCGCCTGACCCGCCGGCGCTTCCCGCGGCGGCTCCCCGGAGGGGGCGGCTGTCTCTTCCCCGGCCCCGGTCTTTTCATCCGCTTCGCCGCCGGGGCTGTCATCCCCGGCCGCCGGTTCCGCATCCGCCCCGGGTATCCCATTTACCGTCAGTGACGCGGATACCCCCGCAAAGGTGGCTGTGATGACGGCGCTGCCCCGGCCGCGGACGGTGATCGTGCCGTCCCCGTCCACCACAGCCACCGACTTGTCGCTGGAGGACCACCGGACCGGCTCGTTCTCCAGCACCGTCCGGTCGGCGGAGACGCTGGCCTCCGTCCGCAGGAGGCTGCCCACTTCCCCATCCAGGACCGAGGCGTCCAGCGTCAGGGTGGGCGCGCCGCCCAGCTCCACCACGATCTCGTGGATCCATTTGGCGCTGCGGGAGGCAGTCCGCTCGTAGCTGTTGGTCTGGCCAAAGATCAGCCGGAAGCGGGTATTGGTGTTCTGCGTCAGATAGTCTGAGCCGAACACCGCTCCGGCGATGCACCGGTCCCAGTCGTCCGCCAATGCGATCACCGTATCCACCCGCTCGGCCACGGCGGTGGCATCCGCATTTCCCTTTCCCTCCTCGGAGTCAAAATTCTCCGGCAGGGAGTAGTAGCAGTAACGTGGCGTATCGATCAGCTCAGTCTTGGGATAGGAGGTATAATAATCGCTCTGCTTGTCCCGCGTCCAGAAGTAGAAGGTCCGGATGGAGTTCAGGTCGATGCCCGCAGCATCCATCAGGTCGGCCAGCCGGACCCCTACCACATGGTCAATGACCACCGAAGGCATGTTGTCGATAAAGGTATAATCGGCATATACCAGGTCCATACTCCACAGTTGGTCCAGGGTGAACACCGCCTTTTCATAATACGGGCCGCCGAAATAGCCCACCTTGACGGTCAGCGTGTCGGCCGCGTAGCCGCCAAATTCATCGTCATCCAGGGCGGCGGCGGGGCAGAGGAAGAGCGCCGCCGCTATCACCAGGGAGAACAGGCCCCGGCACAAACAGGATCTGTCTTGTCTCAACAGCATTCCCTCCCAGCCGGCGTTGCTTGCCTGCGGCCGGAGCTTCTCATGTTCCGCTCCCCTCTTCCCCGGCCCCGAGCCCGGCAAAGCGCATCATGATGGCGGCCACCTGGGCCCGTGTGGCGGGCGCCTGGGCCCGCAGCGTGCCGCCCACGCCCTCAAAAAGGCCGGCAGACCGGGCCCACTCCATGGCGCCCGCCGCCCAGCCGGACACAGGGCCGTATCCCCCGGGGGCCTCTCCCTCCGCTGTTCCGCCTGCATAGCGGCACAGCACCGCCGCCATCTGCTCCAGCGTGATCTCTCCCCCGGGGCTGAAATATCCGCCCCCGGTGCCGCTGAGCACGCCCTCAGCCGCC
>JALEZN010000129.1 GCA_022772585.1 Clostridiales bacterium | reverse complement strand
GTAGGGTGGGGAACGGTACCCGCGGCAGGCAGCGTCCCCCACCCTTTGTCGATGGCTCTTATGGGTTTACTTCAGCTTGCCCTGAGCCCGCAGCGCCTGGACCTTGTCGGGCAGGCCCCACAGGTTGATGAAGCCCTGGGAGTCCTTCTGGTCATAGTCGGACTCGTCGAAAGTGGCCAGGTTCTCGGAGTACAGGGTGTAGGGAGAGGTCATGCCGGCGGGGATGATGTTGCCCTTGTAGAGCTTGAGCTTCACGGTGCCGGTCACATACTCGTTGGCCTTGTCGGCAAAGGCGCTCAGGGCCTCCCGCAGGGGGCTGAACCACTTGCCGTTGTAGATCAGGTCGGCGAAGTCCACCGCCAGCTTCTGCTTGGCGTGGAGGGTATCCTTGTCCACGGTGATCATCTCCAGCTGCTCGTGGGCAAAGTAGAGGATGGTGCCGCCGGGGGTCTCGTACACGCCCCGGTCCTTCATGCCCACCAGCCGGTTCTCCACGATGTCGATGATGCCGATGCCGTTGGCGCCGCCCACCTCGTTGAGCTTCTCAATGATCTTGGAGGCCTTCATCTTCAGGCCGTTGAGGGCCACGGGAGCGCCCTTCTCAAAGTCAATGGTCACATAGGTGGGCTCGTCGGGGGCCTTGAAGGGGGAGATGCCCATCTCCAGGAAGCCGGGCTTGTCGTAATCGGGCTCGTTGGCGGGATCCTCCAGGTCCAGGCCCTCGTGGCTCAGGTGCCACAGGTTCTTGTCCTTGGAGTAGTTGGTCTCACGGGTGATCTTCAGGGGCACGTTGTGGGCCTCGGCGTAGTCGATCTCCTCGTCCCGGGACTTGATGGACCACTCCCGCCAGGGGGCGATGATCTTCATGTTGGGCGCGAAGCGCTTGATGGCCAGCTCGAACCGGACCTGGTCGTTGCCCTTGCCGGTGCAGCCGTGGCAGATGGCGTCGGCGCCCTCCTCCAGGGCGATCTCAGCCAGCTTCTTGCCGATGATGGGCCGGGCGAAGGCGGTGCCCAGCAAATAGCTCTCATACTTGGCGTCCATCTTCAGGGAGGGGATGATGACGTCGTCCACCATCTCGTCCACCAGGTCGGCCACGATCAGCTTGGAAGCGCCGGTCTTGATGGCCTTCTCCTCCAGGCCCTCCAGCTCGTCGGCCTGACCCACATTGCCGGAGACGGCGATAATCTCGGGATTGTTGTAGTTCTCCTTCAGCCAGGGGATGATAATGGATGTATCCAGGCCGCCGGAATAGGCGAGTACGACTTTCTTGATCTCAGACATGGTGTTGACCTCCTGTAAGTCCCGGCCGCGGCGGCCGGCTTTCTGATGTTGGTATCAGTATACCGCGCAGCGGATAAAAATGCAATAGTCAACTCGCATAAATACTCAATAATTTCCCTTTATTTCTGGACGTGTCCCACAAAAGCATTCATAATATTCAGAATATATTGAATATCCATTCTCATATCCGTATTTTATCCGGTTCCACTCACATATGGAACCGCCGCCGGACCTCCTCCCGCAGGGAGGGCACCCGCCGCACCACCACCAGCGGGATGATCAGGGCTGCGCAGACGGCCAGCACTACCACGGACCATCCGGGCCGCCACGCTCCGTCCCGGAAGCGGTCCACAAAGAGCTCCACTCCCGCCAGGAACACCCCTGCCGTTCCGATGAGCAGCGTCACGGTGCTCAGGATGGAGCGTCTGCCGCCCCCCAGCACCAGTCCCAGGAAGAGCACACAGGCCGTTCCCAGCAGGATGATGGGCAGCGCCAGGGCCCGGTACCAGCCCAGGCCGTCCAGGTCCACGGCAATGAGCAGCACATAGACCGCCACCGCCGCCCCGTCCAGGATCAGGCGGACGGGCAGCGGCAGCCCCCGCCGCAGCAGGGGCGGCACCAGCCAGAACCACAGCATCAGCGCCGCTCCCGTCACATAGAGGGACCAGGCCCGTCCCGCGGGCAGCAGGACGTTCAGCACCGTGCAGCACACCGAAACCGATGCCAGCATGACCGAGAGCAGCAGCGCCAGCTCCCGCCGGGACACCGGCGCCACCTCTCCCCGCTCGGTAGGGAATGGTTTGGGCGACACGGTATCCACCGGCTGCCGTGGATCGGCCACCGGCGTATGGCACAGGGGGCAGGCCGCCGCCGTGGCGTCCAGTTCCACCCCGCAATGAACACAATAAGACATAAATCTCCCTCCCATCGGCGGTCACTCCCGCCGGTTGCTCTCCACCTTCACCGGGATGCCATCCCGGACCAGGCGGCGGAAAAATTCCCGCTCCGTGTCCGTCTCCTTCAGAGTTCCCGCAAAGGTGATGGCCATGGTGTTGCCGTAGCTGATGGACGCGCAGTGGACTCTGGGGCTGGTGGCCTGTCCCAGCACCACCTCCATCCGCCGGATGTGGCCCCGCATGGCCTCCGGCACCCGAAAGACCCCGGGATTGGTATAAGTCCCCGAGTAGGGCAGCACCCCCGCCAGGTGGTAGCTCAGGGACATGATAGGATTCTTGACGCAGATGGGAATGATCTGGAGGAGCGGATTGGTGGTAAAGCGGACGTTCCCGGTGAACTCCGCCCGCATCTCCTGCCGGTTGATGTGCAGGCGCATATAGTGGTGGACCTGGGACAGGATCTCGGGAAAGGTGTACTCCCCCAACGCCGGATCGATGGAGGGCCGGACGGTGAGGATAAAGTTGCGCAGGGTCTCCGAGGGGAACCAGGGCCGCAGGTTGATGGGGATGGCCAGGGCCACCGGCCGGGGACGGCGGGGCCGCTGCCCGGCCTGATTGTCTAGAATGACCTGGAGCAGCACGGCGGTCAGGTACTCGGTGATGGAGACCCCCATGCTTCTGGCCTTTTCCTTCAGCTGGTCCACCGGCAGAAACCCCATGGTCACGTTCAGGGTATAGAAGGGCTCGGCCGTGCCCGTGTTCTGAAAGGCTCGCCGGCCCACCCGGTTCCGCCGGCCCCGCCCGGCGGCGTAGCGGGCATAGGCGTCCTCCAGCTCCTCCCGCCGGGGCGGCTCGTCCACGTCCAGCACTCCCTCCCCATTGGGGATCTCATGCCCCCGCTCCCGCAGGTAGACCGCCAGCAGGGTGCGGAAAAAGACCAGCGCCCCCGCCCCGTCGGACAGGGCGTGGAACACCTCCAGGGAGATGCGGTGCTCATAGTAATAAAACCGGATGAGCCAGCCGTTGTCCTCCCGGAAGCGGACAGGCTGGCACGGGTTGGAGATATCCGGCTTCACAAAGGGACCGGGGGCGGTGTTGGGCTCGAAGTAGTACCAGAAGGCCCCCTTCTTGATGCGCACGGCAAAGCCCGGGAACCGGGGCATGGTCTTGTCCACTGCCCGCTGAAGGGCCTCCGGGTCCACTTTCTCCTCCATCACCGCCGAGAAACGGTAGATGGCGGAATACTCCTCCTTCTGCAAGGCGGAATACAGCACCCCCGCATTGTCCAGCTTATACCAGGGCTTCTTCTCTCCCCTTGCTCCGGCCGCCATTCCGCCGCCTCCTTCCCTCACCGTTCTTTTTCTGCATCTTATCACCTTTTTATGGAAACTGCAAGCGAAACCGGGCACCCTGCATGGCCAGCGGACAAAAGGCCGAATTTCTTGCGAACGCCGCCCGGGTATGATAAAATGGTATGACATCTGAAAACAGGCATTTTCGTCTCCGCCATACGACAAGGAGGAATCCCATGGAGCAAGAGCAGTCCCGCCGTTCTGAGCAGAGCCGGCCGCGGCAGACCGGCCGCCGGGAAGCGGCCCGCCGCCGGGCCGAGGAGCGCCGTCTGGCCCCCATCATGAAGGCTCTGAAGGCCGTCCACACCGCCACCTCCCCCGAGTCCATGGACCGGGAGGACCTGGAGCGCCAGCGCAAAGGGCAGGAGATGCTGGGCCGCCTGATCGCCCCCATGGCGGGCATGAGCTGGGAGCCCTTCGACCTTGCGGGCATGAACGCCGCCTGGGTCCGCCCCCACCGGGGCCATGACCGGCGGCACGCCATCCTGTACTGCCACGGCGGCGGCTATACCAGCGGCAACCTGGGCTACTCCCGGCCCATCGCCTCCAAGCTGGCCCACGCCACCGGGTACGAGGTGCTGTGCTTTGAGTACCGCCTGGCCCCTGAGCACCCCTATCCCGCCGCGGTGGAGGACGCCCTGCGGGCCTGGGACCACCTGATGTACCTGGGCTACGGCGCCCGGGACGTGGTGGTGGCCGGCGACTCGGCGGGCGGCAACCTGGCCCTGGTGCTCACCCACCGTCTCAAGGATGCCGGGCGGCGCCTGCCCGCCTCTCTGGTCCTTATGTCCCCCTGGACCGATATGACAGCCAGCGGCAGATCCTATCAGGAGCGGGCCGCCCTGGACCCTTCCCTCACAAAGGAGTATATCCACGCTGTCCGCTCCGCTTACGCCGGCGGGGAAGATCTGGCCTCCCCCTATCTCTCTCCCCTGTTCGGGGACTTTTCCGGCTTTCCGCCCGTCCTCATCCAGGCGGGTACCCGGGAGATCCTGCTCTCCGACTCGGTCCGGCTGCGGGACCGCCTGACCGCCTCCGGTGTCCCCTGCCGGCTGGAAGTATGGCGGGACATGTGGCATGTGTTCCAGATGTTCCCCATCCGCCGGGCCAGCCTGGCCATGGAGAGCGTGGGCCGTTTCCTGCTGGAGCAGCTCTCCATCTGATCTCCGTCAAAAAAGTATGAACTCCCCCGGCGCGGCTCATACCGCGCCGGGGGAGTTTTTTTGCCTTACTCACGGCTCCCGGCGGTCTGCTCCGGGACCTCCCGTTCGAAATTCCAGGGTCCCCGGCGGTAGAACAGGAGGGAAAGCAGCGTCCCGCAGGACCACCCGATGGGCCAGGAACACCAGATGCCCGCAGACCCCAGGGCCGTGCGGGAAAGCACTGCGGCCAGCGCCACACGGAGGGCCAGATCGGTGAAGGTGGAGACCATGAAGGCCCGCATCAGTCCCGCCCCCCGCAGGATACCATCGGCCGTCAGCTTGGCCGAGACCACAAAGTAAAAGGGCGACAGGATCCGCAGATAGAGGACGCCCGTCCTCACCGCGGCGGCGGTGGGCTGATCCATAAACAGGCGGAGCAGCCACTCCCCGCCCAGGAAATAGAGCAGCGCCAGAGGCAGGCAGACGGCCCACACCAGCCTGAGTCCGGCGGAGAAGCCCTGACGCACCCGCTCCGGCTTCCCGGCTCCCATGTTCTGGGCCGTATAGTTGGAGATACCGTTTCCAAGGGTGGTAAAGGAAGTGATGACCAGGTTGTTCAGCTTTACGCCTGCAGAATAGCCCGCCATCACGCCGGTGCCGAAGCCGTTGATGACCCCCTGGATGATGATGTTGCCCACTGATATGAAGCTCTGCTGCAAAATGCTTGGGACAGCGATGACCGCCAGCTGCCGCAGCACCCGCCCGGAAAAGCAGCGGACCCTTCCCTGTACCGGTATCTTTGCCAGCCGCCGCAGCACCACTGCCACGGCCAGCACGCAGCTCACGCCCTGGCACAGGAAGGTGGCCCAGGCCACACCGGCCACTCCCATCCGGAACACCGTGACAAACAGGATGTCCACCGCAATATTGGCAGTGGAGGAGGCCGCCAGGAACAGAAAGGGCGTGCGAGAGTCCCCCAGGGCGGAAAAGATACCGTTGGAGATGTTGTAGAAAAACAGGAAGGGCAATCCCCAGATGTAGATATCCAGGTAGAGCCGTGAGTCGGCCATGACCTCCTCCGGCGTCCGGATCAGGCGCAGCAGCCCGCCGCAGCTCAGTATGCCCATGATCATCAGTATCGCGCAGAGGACCGCGCTGGCAATCATGGCGGTATAGACGGCGGTCTTCATCCTGTCATACTCCTTCGCGCCGAAAAAACGGGAGACCACCACAGAGCAGCCGATATTGCATCCAAAGGCAAAGGCCAGGAAGATCAGCGTGATCTCATAGCTGTTTCCCACGGCCGCCAGAGCGTTCTCCCCTACAAACTTGCCCGCGATCAGGCTGTCCGCGATGTTGTAGAGCTGCTGAAAGATGACGCTGCCGAACAGCGGCAGGCAGAACCGGCAGAGTACGGCCCCCGGCCGTCCCACCGTCAGATCACGGTTCATGGATATCGCGCCCCTTCCCCCTTGTTTCTGTTTCCCACGTATTATACTCGCTCCGCCTCGGGATGTAAAAGGTACATTTCGCTCGATTTGCAGCTCTGCTACGCAATTCTTTCTGCCGTTTTTACCAGAACCGTCCGGCCAGGGGCGCTCCCCCCTGCTCCGGCCTCCGGCCGTGTAAGAACGCCCCCGCCGGACCGGCAGGGGCGTTCTTCTTCGTTATCTCTGTTATTGCGGATCGGAATAAAAGCCCTGCTGTCCGTTCACGTTGTTCAGCGCGTAAAACGGCAGGTTATCCAAGAAAAGCGCTGCGCTATCAATACAAGGGCTGGAGGATTTGCGATGACTACTCCATATCCACCGGCATTTTCTTTGAAAAAACACATCCTCCGCTTAGCCGGCGAATGAATTTCTTTTCTATCTGGCTGACGCGTTCCCTGGAAATATGGAAAGCGGAAGCAACCTCCTCCAAAGTTTTGCTTTTTCCGCCCTCCACACCAAACCTCATACAAATGATCCTGCGGTCTCTGTCGCTCATATCAAGCCAGGCATCTGCAAACCTTTCCTCGTCAGAGATTTTCAGCTTATCCCGGATGGTGCGATACTCAGCTTCGGATCTGGCATCCAGCTTATGGGACAGCAATTCCTTTGCGTGAATCATTCGGTAACCACGGCACTCGCGAGTGGTAGCGTACTGTATCTGCCTGATCAGGTTATGCTCGATGTTCTCATCCGAATCCCACTTGACAAAATCCAGATATTCTTCAACACTTCCGGCAGCCGCTTTCATGACAACCGTTGGATATCCAATCATATCAGCATATTTTTTCATTCTGGAAAGCATGACCGGCATAAGCGATTCCAAAAACGCCCCTTTTGCGTTTTCGTCACCATCAGCAGCCCGGCAAACTAATTCAGCACGAACATTTTGAGGCTTCTCCGAGGCTCTTATAAGATTTTCCACCATACAACTGTCCATCTTTTCCGGCGGTTGATCATAAAGTGACACCCATAGCCTTCCGTTCATCAAAATATACCTCCGTGCAAAAACATGAGATTCTTAAAACCGTTTCATATAAGAGGCTGCTCATACTCTTTCGCTAATATATTCAATCCGAATAATCGTTTGGGCTGGTATTTTCAAAAAAATAAGGATTCAGGTGTTACGGTGCGATCACAACTGAAGGTGCCTATAAACATATTGCTCATGCTTGATGGATATTATATTCGGTTTTACAGCCAATGTCCAGTTATACCATCCGGACTATTGTCATAATGTTTCTCGGCGCTTTGATCGGCGAACCAGTCGGCAACTACTATAAAAAAGAGCTAACTGACCTAATCAAAATCAGTTAGCTCTTTTTATTTGAATAATGAAAAAATGTTGCCAAATCGTTGCAACAGTGAGACTCAGACGGTCAAAAATCCTTGACTTTCAAGGGGTCCCGGCCTCTCTGAAATTATTCCCACTCGGCAAATTCAAATATATGGGAGCGTATTCGAGGTGATTTCACGGGTAAAGCATTCGCAAATATGTTAATATTTTCCCCGTTATTCGGGGCACCTCATTTTCTTAGTATCAAAATAGTATCACAGAAATGAAGGAAAAGCAACCTTTTCAAGCCCTACACGGCCTTGAAAACTTCCCTTATTTTAAGGGAGGTTTTGGTCGAAATTAGTCTCGAATCGAGACTAATTTCGACCACCGC
>JALEZN010000119.1 GCA_022772585.1 Clostridiales bacterium | reverse complement strand
CTCGGGCCGGTTCTCCTGGGAGAGATACACCTCGCTGAACATGCCGGGCAGCACCTCACAGAGCTGGTCATGCACCTCCAGATCCATGTCCAGACTCTTCCACATCTCGCGGTAATCAGCCATTTCAGGCACCTTCCTTTTTCCATATTTTTCTGCGTTTGGGCAGTATTTTTTTGAGAAACTTTCCTGTTTGATTGTATCATTTTTATGCAATTTTTACAAATTTCTCTTATCTATATGTTCCGCTCCGCCCATTTGGTTTTTATATAAAGCAGAACCGGCTTTTCCTTGACATACCTCGAAAGTCTAGGTATACTATACCTAGACTTTCGAGGTATTTATCTCAGAAAGGAGACCGTCCATGAAAGCCGACAAAAACCTGCTCTCCGGCAGCACCACCCTGCTGGTCCTCTCCCTGCTCTCCTCCGGCGACAAGTACGGATACGAGATGATCGCCGCCCTGGAGGAAAAGAGCGACCACACCTTTACTCTGAAAGAGGGCACCCTCTACCCCATCCTCCACGGTCTGGAGCGGGAAGGGGCCGTCAGCTCCTACGAGAAAGAGGCCCCCTCCGGCCGTACCCGCAAATACTACCACATCACCCGGACAGGCCTGCGCCTTCTGGACAGCAAAAAAGCGGAGTGGCAGAGCTTCAGCAAAATGGTCAACGCCATCGTGGCGGAGGGCGGCGGTGCCCTGTCCCCGGCATAGGGTGGCCGCCATGCCCATTCCTGCTTATGAGGAATTCTGCAGCCGGGTGTGCGCCCATGTGCGCTTCAAGCCCGCCCGCGCCGCCATCTCCGCCGAGCTCACCGCCCACATGGAGGACCACGCCGCCGCCCTGATGGACCGTGGCCTCTCTCCGGAGGAGGCGGAGGAGCAGGCCATCCTGGCCATGGGGGACGCCGGAGAGCTGGGCCGGGCCATGGACGCTCTCTATTCCCCTTTCTGGGGCTGTCTGCGGCTCTGGCTCCACCGGGCACTGCTGCTCATTGTGGTCCTTCTGCTCCTTCTGGCTGCCGGCCGGGCCGGCGCCGCGCTGGAAGAACACCGCCAGCGCGCCGCAGCCATCCAGCATCTGGAGGGTCAGATCGGGACAGAGGCCCTCTCCGCCCTGGCCGACTGGTCTCCCGGCCCGGTCCTCTCTGCCGGGGGCTATACCCTTACGGCGGAGCGGGCGGTCCTCTCCGGCGGGGAGGACCGCACCCTGTCCCTGCTCCTCCGCGTGCAGCACTCCCCCTGGCAGCGTACCCCGGCGTTCCTCCGTTCTCTGGCGGGGGAGGACGACCTGGGAAACCGCTACGGGGGCTGGTATCCCGACTACCCGGCGTTCTGGGAGATGGACGTTTCCTCCGCCCCCTCCTCCCTTTTCTCCACTGTCTGCCTGGTGGAGGTCCGCTCCATCCCGGCGGAGGCCTCCACTCTCACCCTGTTCTATGACCGGGGCGGCTACCGGGTATCCTTCCCCCTGGACCTGAAAGGAGGGGTCGCCCCGTGAAAAAGCAGCTCCATCCGCCTCTCAGCTGGCGGCAGGCCCTCCGCCGGGACCTCCCGCTGGCCCTGCTGGCACTGCTTCTGGCCTATGCGCTGCTGGACTTTCCCTGTTTTACCGGCCTGCAGGCCTACCGCGCCCTGGAGCGGCGGTACTTCTACGGCCCCGGAGAGATCCTCCTCACCGCCCAGCCGGAGGGGGCCTTCTGGTCCCGTTACTATGTGGCCCGCTCGGGCGGACTGCTCGCCTGGGGCGGCGTGGGCCGCTCCGGTCCCCTCTGGCAGTCGGACGGCGGCGCCATGGGCTTTGTTTTCGAGGACCTGGACCTTCCCCTGGCCCCTCTCCTGCTGGACGAGGACTTTGGTCATGTCCTGGCGGTGGTCTCCCATGATCCCCGCATCGTCCGCGTCGCCGCCCGGGCTCCCGCCCTTCTGGACCAGGGCGACGGTTTCCATACCTGGCAGATTCTCGATACGGAGAGCAGCCAACCGGAAAATGGCTGCTTTCTGCTCCAGTTCCCTGCTGGCCCGCTGGACGATGTGCCTATGACAGGGAACTGGCGCTCCCGGCAGCCCGACCTGGTTCTCCTCTCGGGCTACGATGCGGAAGGTGCGCTGATTTGGCAGTCCCCTGCCCCCGACTGGTCCTTCTACGGTCTCACGCCCTGAAACCGCTGGACACGGAAAAAGCCGCCGCAGACAGTGTCTGCGGCGGCTTCCATTTGCCTGAAAGTCATTTGCCTGCTTTTATCCGATCCCCCCGTACACAAGGCCCAGGATAAATACGATCACCGACAGGGGGACATACACATATTTCGCCAGGAACCGGAAGGCACGGGGCAGTGGCTTGTCCCGGCCGGTCTCCAACTCCTCCTTGATCTCGTCAAAGCCCAAGACATAGTAGACCGATATGGCGCCCAGCACCGCTCCCAGCGGGACCACGATGATGGTGATAAAGTCCATCCAGCTCCCCACCTTGGGCTCGGCCTCCAAAAAGACGCCCACTGCCAGCGCCAGACCCACACACAGGGTCACGGCCGCTTTTCTGGACAGATGGAACCGGTTCTGCCAGGATTCGCTGACCGCCTCGAACATGTTGATCAGGCTGGTGATCCCCGCGAATACCACCGACAGGAAAAAGAGCACCGCGAAGAACTGTCCCATGGGCATCTGCCGGAAAATGTTGGGCAGCGTGATGAACATCAGCGGAGGTCCGGCATTGGGCTCGATCCCAAAGGCAAAGACGGCGGGCATGATGGCCAGCGCCGCCATCATGGCAGCCAGGGTATCAAAGACCGCTGTGCGTACCGACGCCCGGGGGATATCGGCGTCCTTGGAGAGGTAGGTCCCGTACACAATCATGCCCGAGCCCGTGATGGACAGGGAGAAGAAGGCCTGTCCCATGGCCATGACCCAGGTATCGATCTTCAGCAGGTCGCCCCAGTCCGGGACCAGCAGGAATTTATAGCCCTCCGCCGCCCCCGGCAGCAGGGCCACCCGCACCGCCAAAATGGCAAACAGGACGAAAAAGGCGGGCATCAGCACTTTATTGATCTTTTCGATGCCGCCCGTCATTCCGAACATCAGGATGGCCCCTGCCGCCGCGATCACGATCACATGCCAGGGCAGGCTGCCGAACTCGCCGGTGGCCTGGGCGAAAAAGCCCGCCGCGTCCTCGGTCAGGATGGCCCCGGTCAGGGAACCTGCCAGGGAGCGGGTGACCCATCCCACGATGATGGCGTACCCGATGGCAATCCCCAGGGAACCCATCAGCGGGATCCATCCCAGGAGGTACCCCAGCTTTCCCTTTCCCCGCCGGGCCCAGCAATACTCATAGGAGCCCAGGGTACCCGTCCCGGCCCGCCGGCCGATGGCGAACTCTGCCGACAGGCCCACCAGCCCGAACAGGGCTACAAACAGGATATAGGGGATCAGAAACGCACCGCCTCCGTACTGTCCCACCCGGTAAGGAAACATCCAGATATTTCCCATACCCACTGCGGATCCCACGCAGGCCAGCACGAATCCCAGGTTGGAGCGGAAGCCCCCGTTCTGGTGCCCCTGACCCGCAGGGACCTTACGTCTGTCTCTCTTGGCCATAGCTTCTCCTCTCAAATGCAGATTTCTCCTCTGCTACACTATAGCCTATCGTGAGAGATTAGTCAAAACATTTGTGAATATTTCCCTTTTTTGTCCATTTTGGTCCAGCTTTTTCCTGCCTACAGCAGCTGATAAAATGCACCGTGCTCCGTGCAGCCCCAGACCAGCTTTCCATGTCCCCGCTTGGGGATACGCACCTGCAGTTCCCACTCGGGATAGGTCCGGATCAGGGTCATCCGCTCCGCCGTGACCCAGGCCACAAAGGCAATGTGATGTCCCTTCTCCATAGGGTGCTCCGCGGTCAGGAACCACTCGTCCTCCACCGCCTCGGCGCTGATCCGGTGGCTCTCGTCGGCCTTTTGGGGCTCCATGGGAAGCAGCCGCCGTCCGCAGCAGGACACCGACGCCTCCCCCGCCGCGGTGATCACATTTCCGCAGGTGGGGCACATAAAAAATCGTACTCGTTTCATACTGTCTCCCTTCTCCCGGTTGGGTTCCAGGTCCCCGGAGAGCATCCGCTCCAGATCCACCCCCAGCCGGGCGGAGAGGGCGCTGAGTAAAGATACATCGGGACATCCCTGGCCCCGCTCCCATTTGCTGACCGTCCGGTCGCTGATCTGAAGTTCCCGGGCCAGCGCGCATTGTGTCATTCCCCGTTCCAGCCGGAGCTTCCGGATCAGCGGCCCCATTTTCTCACAATCCATGGCTCATCGCCTCCTCCGGTCCCCAGTATAAAGCATTTCCCGTCCCCGCGCAATCAACGCTCCGTAGAGTCTCTCCGGTCCACCTGTGCCGCCGGCATGACCAGGAATCTTTTGATGCTCAGAAGATCCCTGGTCATACCTCCTCTGCCTCCCAGCCCGTCACATTGGGAGCGTATACGTTGGCGTCCATAAGGGAACGGTAGACCACTCCCTCAAAGCGCACCCGGTCTCCCTTGGCATAGGCGTCCTCTGCGCCCAGGGGCTGCTTCCACTCCGGTATGGCCTCCGGCTCCTCCGCCGTCACGCCCAAGGGCGTATACAGCGCCGGAGTGTCCCCGATGGGCCAGTCAGCCTGGCTGGTGTGGTCCTGCACCACCCGGTAGAGCCGTCCTTCCTGGTCCGAGATCCGCTCTCCCTTACAGTAAGTATGGCCCGGCGTCCACTCGTCGAACAGCACGCCCACCTCGGCCGCCGCGCTGTCATCCAGCGCCCCGGCGCTGAGTCTGGCCAGCCGCTCCACCGCCTCCCATACCCGGTCGCTCTTTTCCTTCTCGTACAGGATAAATCCCTTTTTGTTCTGGATCGTTCGCATCGTTTCCTCCTATTGGACCAGCTTTTCCAGCTCGCCCCAGGTCAGGTCCATCTCTTCGATCTCCCCCCAGGTCTGGAACCGCTCCTCCATCTGTTCCCATGTGATATACCAGTATACATAGGTCACCAGCAGGTGGCACGGGATGATATCTTCGATGATCTCCCGCATCTCTTCGAATCCTTCTGGCACGCCGGGCACATCGGGGAAGCGTACCTCCACCCTGCCGCTCTCTCCTGTCTCGCTGGCCACGGCGTTCAGGCCGCATCCGCGCAGATTGTCGTTGATGGCCGCCAGGGTAAAGCTGTCTCCGCCGATGCGCAGCAGCGCCGCCAGGGCCGCCCGGCGGTCCTCCAGTGTGCCCGCCACCGGCTTTCTGGCCAGAAGAGACTCGATTCGCTCCAGTCCCATCCCCTCCGCCGTGCTCAGCAGCATCTCCCGCTCGATGTCCTCCAGTTCCTGTTCCACGCCGTCCAGGGCCGCGCCGATGCACTCCAGCTCACCGCCGTTGACCGTACCTTCCAGGTCATAGACCCCCAGCGGGGCCAGCAGGTCTTTTAAATACGCTCCATAGCTCATGCGCTCCCTCCGCTCACGGCATGTCCGTTATGGTCAGGGTACCCAGTCGGGGCAGCTGGTCGGCCTCCGCGGCCACATCCTCCGCCGGTATGTTCACAGCGCAGTTCCCCACCGCATCCAGGGCGAAGATCAGGCCGTTCAGCTCGGCCCGCAGCACTTTTTTCCCCAGCCGGGTGCCGTCGAACCAGCCTTCCAGCGCATCGCGGACCGCCGTCCGGGCCTCCTGTCCGCTGTACCCCTCTGCCGGGGCCACCGCCACCGTAATGTCCACCCTTATGACCGAGGGAGCCCGCACCGTCACGTCCACGGCGATCTCCCGGCGCTCCTCAAAATACCTGGTCAGCTCATCCAACAGACTGCTGTCGGGCAGGCCCTCCCGGGTGGACACCACCACGTCCACGGTGCCGATCCCCCGGCTCCTGGGCAGGACGGCCGCCGCGGCCACCCGCTCAAAGGACATGGCCCCCTGCTGGTAAAAGGCTGTATTGGCGCCGTTGGGCATCCGCCGAAAGGTCTCCAGCACCCGCGCCCGCAGCTCCTCGTCGCCCTCCCGGTCCATGCCTCCGGTAAAAGCTGCCGGGTTGGTGCACCAGCTCACTCCCACCGGCGCCACCGCCATGGCTGTAATCGTCCCGGCCGTCGCGTTGCCGGCGGCGCCTCCCTCCACTGCCTCTGCCCGCACTTCCACGGAGGATTCCCCCGCCCGCAGGACAGCCTCTTCGGTAGTCTGGAAGCGCACCAGCCCTGCCGTCATACACACCGTCCCTGCCGGGATGGTCAGATCTGCGGCGGCTGCCTGTCCGCTCTGGAAGCAGATGGTCCCTGCCGCTTTCACCGCGTCCCGCCGCTCCAGCCCCCGCAGCAGGGCGTGCCGGTCCAGATATTCCCCTGCCGCCGTCTGGGGGAAACACTGCCGCGTCACCCACTCCCCCTGCACATACAGGGCGTGCACCTGGGCCGCCGCCGCGTACAGGCGTACCGCCAGATCGCCGTTACCCGCGGCCTCATGGCCCGTCCTGTTCAGGAAGTCCGCCCGCATCTCGCGATAGATCTCCTCGATGCTCTTCACTTCACTCCCCCTCTCAGATGCCGGTCTCCACTGACAGCGGCTCTCCCCGCCACAGCAGGGACACGCTCAGCCATCCCTGTCCATTCTCTTCCGACAGCGTCACGCCGGTGATCTCCAATTCCTCCTCGTCGGCCAGGGCCTGAGCCACATACTGCCGGGCCATGATCTCCCGCTGGCTCTTTTTTACCGAGGGGAGCCGGTAGAGCTGGCTCCCCAGCTCGGGCAGCAGGGGGAACGAACCCCGCCGGGCCTGCAGCTTGAAGAGGACCCGCTCCAGCAGCTCTTCGGCTCCCTCCGCCGTGCGGAAGCTGCCGCCGCCGGGCACGTAGTCCCCGTCCCGTATCATCAGCTCCATCGTCATTCCTCCGTACCGCTGCCGCTGTCCGCGCCGCTTTCTCCATTTTCTCCGCTCTCTCCGTCACCCTGACTGAGGAGCACGCCGTTTACCATCACTTTTCTGCCCGTGATGGCCACCGTGCCGTCATTATACAGCCGGATGGCGGCCTTCCCGTCGCCTGAGAAGAGATACACCTCCCCCGGCGCCACCGTGCCGGCGCACCGTGCCCCCGCCACGCAGGGCTCCTCTCCCGCCTCCCCGGTCTTCAGGACCAGCACCTCCTGGTCCAAAGCCGGCCTCCAGCAGTAGCCGCCGGGCCCGAACACCGGCAGGTTCCTTCGCTCCTCCGCCGCGCAGGCGGCCGCCGGGTCCCCTTCCAGGGTGACCCGGCCCACCTGGGCCGTGCCCCGCTCAACGGGGCGTTCTTTTCCCACTCTGGAGATCCACAAATCAACCTTCCCCCTCATATGTCAGCACCAGCTCCGTATAGCGGCCCCCGGCGTCCACGCCGGTCTCGCTCTCCCGGACCCGCCATATTCCCGAGACCTTGGGCCGCTCCAGCCGCAGTTCCACCAGCTCCCCCGGCCAGGCCAGGCCGCCCGCCGCCGCCCGCAGGGTCACCTTCCGCCGCTCCTCGGCCGACCTTTGGAGCTGATACTCTCCGCTGTACCGCATGGCCTCATAGCCGCTCTTGCGCGGCAGGGTGAGCACCTTTCGCCGCTGTCCCCCCTGGTCCAGAAAGGTCTGGTCCACCACCCGCCGGGACCCCCGGCCGGTCCGGTCCCGCACCAGCACCTCGGAGAGCACGCCGTACCGCTTCTCGTTCAGCGCCAGACGTGTCACCGGGGTCTCCGGCCCGATGATCCGCCGCGCATTCTGTTCCAATCCGTCCAGCCGGAGCCGCCCCTCCCGGTCGAACCACGGGATCACGCCCCCGTGATACCGGGCAAAGCGGTACAGCACCGCCCACTCGCTGCTTCCCGTGTCCACTGAGAAGCCGGGCACCGCCGGCAGCCGGGCCGCTCCCGCCGTGGCAATGCCGTAGGGGGTCACGTGGTCCCGCAGGACGTCGGCCAGGGTGGCCACCTGATAGTCGGCCCCCACCGCCTCGTTGTCCAGCAGCAGCGCCGCCATGCCCCGTCCGTGGATGCGCAGCCGCCCGCCCTCCGGCCCCCAGGCCGTCTCGCACTCGTCCACCACGCCGGTGAACTGCTTCTCGCCATCCTCCGCCGCATGGAATCGGGTGGCCTTTCCCAGAGCGGCGGCCGCCGCCTCATCCCAGATGCACATGAGCTGGAAGCTGTCGCAGGGCTCCCCCAGTCCGTAGCAGAGCTTCCACGTCAGCGTCTGGGGCAGCTCCATCCGGCTCCCGTCCCAGCCGGTCAGCCAGAATTCCATTATTTTACCCTCACCTTCTCCCCTACCAGGATCCGGTTGGGGTTCTTGATCTGGGGGTTGAGGTTAATGAGCTCGGTCAGGCTCACGCCGTACTTCCCGGCGATGGCCCACAGGCTCTCCCCCCGCTTCACCGTGTGCCACTGTCCGCCGCTTCCGCCGCCCGCGCCCGTCCCGGCGGACGCGGAGCCGCCGCCCTCGGTCCTGAGCTCGCCCTTGTAGCCGTCATAGCTCTCCCAGAAGGTGAAGGTGTAGCGCACATAGTCGCTTCTGGGCTCCTGCTTCAGCGAGAGCTCCACGAAATAGGCGTTGGCGCACTGCCATACCGGATGCACCAGCATCCCCGGCCCCTCCCGGTAGAAGACGGCGGCCAGCGCCTGAAACTGCCGGTAGGCGTCCGGACCCACGAACTCCCCCTCGCCCCGCATCACCCGCCGGGTGGGGCCCAGGTCCTGCAAGTGATAGCGCCCGAAGGGCACCTTGTTCTCCGCCATGACCCGCTCATATTCGATGGTATAGGTCCTCGGGTTGTGGGGCCATACAAAGTCCTTATACCGCATGGTATTCAGCCGCATAGTTCTCCTTTCCGTCCGGCCCTTAATAGAGCGCAAAGGCCCCATCGTACCGCCGGGCATCCCGCTGGAACACCAGATCCAGCTCCGCCGGGGTGAGGCCGGCCGTCTCTTCGCCCCCGCTCTTTTCCAGAGGGATGATCCGGTCGGCGCTGCCGGCCCGTCCCTTGTACTCCGCCGCCGCGCCGCTTCGTCTGAGCTGTCCGTACAGCGTCCCGCTCCCCCCGGTCCGTCCCACTCCTCCGCGTACGGTCATATCCAGGCCCCTGGCCTGCACTTCCGTCCCGGTCTCCGCCGCCCTTTCCGAGGCGGTGCCCGGACCAGTGCCGCCGGTCATTCCGGCCAGTCCGGTCAGCCGCTCCTCCAGGTGCTCCACGGCCGGCCGATCTCCCCGCTCCCTCCCGGTGAGCAGGTCCCGTTCCGGCACTTCCGCCGCCGTCAGGCCTTCCCCCGGCCCGGCGGCCACATCTGTTTTCTCCACGTCCGTTTCTGCCGCCGTATCCCGGCGCGCCGCCCGCCAGTCCTCGCCGCTCCGGGGGATCACCAGCTCCGTTTCATTCCTGTGCTCTTCCTCCTGCTCCTCCAGCAGCTCCTTCAGATAGTCGGTCATACCTGTTCCCCCCGGCTCAGCGCCTGGAAGCGGGCCTCGTCAAAGGCCTGATTATGTCCTCCTTCGCCCTGGGTCACCAGGCCGCCGCAGACAGGGCATCTCCCCTCCATGGCCTCGGCCCGGCAGGCGGGACACAGCCTGTCCAGCCGCTCCTCCTCGTCCAGCAGCAGGTTCAGCGCGCACCAGAGGTAATCCCGCTCCTTCATCTCCCGTACCCGTTCCTCCGTGGGCAGGGCGCCCATGGTACGGAGCACACGCCAGCGCAGCCGCTGGTCCGGGGCCTGTCCCAGGCTTTTTTTCAGCTCCTCCGCCTGCTCCCCGTCCCCGGCGGAGGGATTTTCCGCCCGGTCGAAGGCGGCCCACTTCCGGGCCAGGCTTCCGATCTGCCGTGCGGTCATCCCCTCCAGCGCCGCGCCGCCGTGGGGATAGACCCGTTCGCCCCCCCGTTCCAGGGCCCGGGCCACAAGGCACGCATTGGCGCACAGGGCCCGTTCCGTCCCGTCCCGGGCCAGCTCCTCTGCCTCCCGTCCGGCTTCCAGCGTCTCTTGGGCGCTGAGGAGCCGGAGGGCGTACCCGTCCTCCAGCTCCAGCCGTTCCGCCCCGGCAATCAGGGCGCTCCACGCGCCGCCGCTCATACCGCGGTCTCGATGCGCTTGGCGGCCACCACCGTGATCTTCTCCACCACCATGGCTCCCAGCGCGCCGTTCTCGCTGATGCTGCTCCACTGGCAGCCCGAGTAGATGATCTTCCGGTCCGGCTTGCAGATCACCAGGCTGAAGTCCTCCAGCTCGTGGAAGTTGATGCCGTCCCGGATGGCCTCGTCAGTGGCGTAGAGCCGGGTCAGCTCGATGACATGGCTGCGCTGGCCCGGGATGGTGGCCACCGGCTGGTCCTCGCCGAAGGCCTCCACCGTCTGGCTGGTCTTGCTGCTGCGGGCGGCGTAGCTCTGCACCACCGCCACCTTTTTCCCGTCCACCTCGATGTAGATATCACTGCTGGTGGGAAATCCTCCAATATTCAACGTTCCTTCCTCCTCGGTCCGGTCACACGGTGATATGGGCGCTCAGCCAGATCTGGTTGAGGCCGTGGGCTACGGTGAAGGAGAACTCCACCACGCACACGGTGGGGTTCTCGCTGTCCGCGCTCACCCGGACGCCGTCATACCCGGTGATGATCTCCCGGCTCATCTTGTTCTCCAGCTCCAGCACCACCTGGGAGCGGATGGCCCCCCGGCTCTGCTCGGTGTTCTTGGCCCTGCGGAACTTGGTCCGCAGGGCAGAGCGCACGGCGGGGATCACATCGTCCACGATACGGATGGTGGTCAGCTCCCGCCACGTCACGTCGGCGGCCTCTCCGGTCTTGGTCCGGGTGGTCACGCCCCGCACCACCGACACGATGCCGCCCATCTCCTCCACTGGCGTCACGCCGGCGCGCACCAGGGTGTCGATCTCGCTGTCACCGTACCGGGCGCTCAGGCCGCCGATGCCTGAGAGCTCCGCGCCGCCCAGCGGAATGGCGGGATCGCTCTCTCCGGCGATGGCTCCTGCCACGGCAGCGGCCAGCTCCGCACCGGCCCCCTCCGCCGCGGCGGGGCCCACCAGCACCATCCGCTCGCTGTTCAGGCTCTCCGCCCGCTGGGCCAGCTGGGCCACGGTCTGATCGCCCGCGCTCACCACGGCGATGCGCTCCCGCCGGGCGGCGGAGGCCTCCTTCACGCTCTCGCGCAGCTTCTCCTGCACCGTCAGCTCGGTGCTGTCACAGGTCACCACCCCGATGCCCTCCGTGGCCGCCAGCAGCGCAAGTGCGGCGTCATATCCGCCCTCCGCCGCCACGGGCACGGCGTACACCTCCGCCGCGCCGTTCCGGAACAGCAGCCGGATCAGCGCCGTCATGTTTTCCTCCGCGCCAAAGGCGGCGGCTGCCTCCTCGTACCGGCTCAGCCGGTACAGCGTGTCCGCCGTCCCTCCGCCGCACCGGGCCGCGATGCCCACCGCGGCACCGCCGTCCCGGCTCTGTACCAGCGCCGAGGCCTCATAGGCCGAGTACACGCCCGGCCGCTCATGCTTGGTCAGACTGTTCAAATCTGTCCCGCTCCTTTCACTTCAAAATCCAGGAAGGCGCCGCCCTCGTCGGCGATGGCGTAGAGATAGGCCTCGCACACCGCCTCCGCCGGGCACCGGTAGCGTCCCGCCGCCTTGTCGTACCCGGTCTCCCCGCAGGATAGCTCTTTCACCCGCAAACCCGCCGGGCACCCTGTCTGCAATGCCTGGGCCAGCTTGTTGAAGGCCGTCCGCACCTGTGCCTCGCCGCCGGTCTCTCCGGTGCCGGCGTACAGGTCCAGCCCGAAGGTCAGGATGACCTTCTTCCCGTACAGCTCTTCCCACTTGTCCCGTTCCCGGTCATACCGCTCGCCCAGGTAGTCCCCGAAACCGTGCCCGGTACTCTCACATTTCCGCAGGGAGACTGCCGCCACCGCGCCCTCCGTCTTTCTTCTCTCCCGCTCGGGCCAGGCGCTCACCGCCGCTATGCCCTGTTCGTTCAGATACGCTGTCATCCGCTCCCGGATATCATCCAGTCCCGCCATGGCTCACTCCTCATCTTCTGGCCGCAGCTCGGCCCGCCAGTGGGAAATCTCTCTCCCCACCCGGATGGCCTGGGCCCGGCTCACCCGGCAGGGAGGGCCGCTCCACTCCACCCGGTCTCCCCATGCCACCGGCACGCCGGGCTCTCCCAGGTAGAGAAAGCGGTCGGTCCTCCTCCGGCCCAGGGGAGTGGGGAGGAACTGCGTCCCCTCCCCGCTCCGCTCCGGCACAGGCCGGATCACCGCCCTGGCCCTCCGCGCTCCGGTCTCTCCGGTCAGCAATGCCTGCTCCCCGTACCGCCGCAGCACTCCGTCAAAGGCCCTCCGGCTCATCCCCGCACCCCCCGGAACGCGAATCCGTCGTCCTTCCGGTAGGGGGCCATGATCTGCTCGGCCTGTCTGCGCAGGCGTCCGCCCCGCTCTCCGCCGCCGGTCTCGATGGTCAGGTCCCCGGCGGAGAATCGCCGCACATCCTCCTCTTCTCCCAGCATGGCCAGCGCCGTCCAGGCTGCAGCCAGTGCAAGGGCGGGGCCGCAGTCCTCCGCGCGCACTCCCGGCCGCAGCCGCGCCGTCCAGGCCTGCACCGCCGCGCGGCACAGGACGCGCAGATTCTCCCGCTCCGTCTCGTCCGCGCGGCCCAGCGCCATGGCCAGCTCCAGTGCCTCGTTCTCCATCCAGTCCTCCTGTCCCGCTCTCTTACACCTTCAGCACCTTGGCCGCGTCCACGAACAGTTTGGCGAAACCGCTGACGCTGGTAATGGCCGCCCGCTCCAGCTGCCGGTCGATGAGCTTGTCGTACTCCACCATCACCTGGCTGCCCTGGACCATCTCCAGCGCGTAATTCTTGTCCATGCCGATCAGGGTGCCGGTACCCAGGGCGGAGGTGCGCAGCAGCTTGGCGCCCAGGGGGCTGGTCAGCTTGCCGGTACCCTGGAAGTTCAGGCCGGTCAGGGGATTCTGGAACTCGTCCATCTTCAGCAGGCTGCGCATCACGTCGCCGCTCACCAGCAGGGTATTCATCTCATAGGGGTCGAACTGGGCCCAGAAGTCCACCAGGTCGTCATAGGTCAGGGTACCCTTGGTGCCGCCGATGGGGCTGGTGCCCACGGTCAGGGAGGAGGCGGGGTTGCTGTTGCCGTCGCCGTTGATGATCACGTCGATGGCGTCCTCCAGGTGCATCCGGTTGATGTGGGCGCCGATCTGCCGCAGGGTCACGGAGAACAGGTCCAGCTTCTGATAGCGCACCGCCTCATAGGAGGCCACCAGCATTCTGCCCCGCTTGTGCAGCCGCACCAGGTTCTCCTGGGTGCGCACCTGGGTCTGGGGGATGGCCGCGCCCTCGGCCACATGCCGCATCTCCCGCTGGCTCTTCTCGGGCACGGAGGTGATGGAGCGGTAGTCCATGCCGTCAAATTCGGTCACCGTAGCGGTGATATGGGGCAGCAGGTCGCTCTCCTCCATGCCCTGCCGCACCGAGCGGGCGATGTACTCAGGGAAGAGCACGGCGGACTGGGAATTGGCGAAGAACTTCTCCACCGGGTCGCTGCCCGCGCCCTTCACTCGGATGTCAAAGCGCTTGAGCTGCCGCTGATAGGCGTCCAGGCCCTCCATGGCGGTGCCCCGGTACTGCTCAGAGGGGTCCTCCCGCTCCAGCACCTGGGTAAAGGAACGTCCCGCCTCGTTGTACATGCCCTTCTCCAGGCGGAGATTGTCATACTGATAGCTCATCGATCCATCCTCCTTTTTTACAGCAGCACCACGATGGTGCCGGCGGTGTCATCCGCCTCGGCCACCAGGTGCTCCACGCCCATGCTCTCGTCCACCTTCATGCCGCCGCTGCCGTCGGCGGAGAGCTTCACCCAGCCCGCCGTCACGCCGGCGGCCTTCACGGTGACGAAGCCTCTCACCTGCACGGCGGCGCAGCCGTCCCGCACCGCCACCGCCACACCGGCGGGGCGCTTGCCGTTGGCGCACAGCTTCACGGTGCCGTCGCCGCTCATCTCCACGGTCTGACCCGCCTTCACGCCCTCTTCCGCTTCAAAAGTGGCCAGCACCTGGCCGATCCCGTCAAAAGAAACCCGTTTCATTCAAACTCCCCCTTTTTAAATTCGAAACATCTCGTCCTGCCGGTCCTGCCCGGCCTGCTTGCTTTTGTAGCTCAGCTGGGGCCGTGCCGGGCACAGGCCCTCCAGCCGCTCCTCATAGGCCTTTTTCAGCGCGGCCAGCTCGGCCTCCTCCAGCCGCTCCACGATGCCCTCCAGCACCTCATGCTTCAGGTTGGGCTCGGCCAGGCCGCCCAGCCTGGCCACCTCTTTGCGCAGGTCTGCCAAATAGCGGCGGCCCGCGGCGGCCTCCCGCTCCAGCTGTTTCAGTTCTTCGGCCCACTCGGGCCGCTCCCCGGCCAGCTCCTTCAGGCTGCCGCTCCCCATGCTCTTGATGACTCCCGCCTTTTTCTGGGCAGGCACCGCCACAAAGGACCACTCGTAGGCGTCGGTGGCATTTCTCAGCTCGGCCCAGCACAGCTTGCCGCCGTACTCTCTGCCCTTCACGTGGACGCAGCGGCTCCGGTCGTGGAGGTCCTCACCGCACACCGAGCACACCGCCCGCTCCACGCCGCAGCCCACCGACACCTCTTTTTTGATGCCGCCCTCGATCTCGGCGATCAGGTCCCGGTTGCTCTCGGTGCGCAGCATGTAGGCGTAGCCCTTCAGATAGCAGTACGGCTCTCCCGCCGCCGTGCGGACGTTCTCCTCCCGCACCAGCTCGGTCTTATAGATCCGGGCCACCTGCTCCCTGGCGCTCCACTTGTGGTCGAACACGCCGCACTTGCCTACGAAGAGCCCGGCCAGCTCTGCCAGCGTCTCCTCCGGAAAGCGCTCATAGTCCCGGTCCACCTCGTTGTCGCACAGCCGCACGCAGAAGGTATACACCTCCTCGGCCGTCAGCTCCTTCCGGCTCTGGCTCCGGATAAGGGCCAGCTCCTCCTGGCTCACCCCGGCGCTCTCGCTGACGCCGGCATCCTTGATGATCTTCATCTCCGCTCCTCCTTTTCGCTCACTTCTCCCCCTGGTTCTCTCTGCGGACCTTCACCGCCTGTTCCCGGTAGAGCTCGGCTCTTGCCTCCTCCACCAGGTCCTGCAAATTGATATCCTCCCAGCTCACCTCCACCCGGGGCTCGTATCCGTGTACCCTCAGCCACAGCTCACAGATCCGCTCCACCACCGGGGTCAGGCTCCGCCGGATGGCGGTGATCTCGCTGGTCATCATGTCAGCCTGCTGCGCGCTCATCCGCTCGGTGGTGGACCAGCTCAGTCCCAGCAGGAAGGGCGGGATGCCCGTCCGGGCCACCAGCTGCTCCAGGATCTGCCGCACCGGCACCTCGCTGTCCAGCACCTGGTTGTCCGCACCGATGACCTTGATGTCCACATCGCCCACCGCCACGAAGTCCCGCACGCTTCCGTCCTTCCCGGCCTGCATGGCGTTGGACCACTCCCGGGCGATCTCCTGGCTGCGCTCCTGGGCATAGGCCCGCTCCAGCCCGTCCCCGCCCGGCTTATAGACCACCGCGAAGCGGACGTTGCCCATCCGTTCCCAGTTCATCCCGGTGGCTTGATAGATCTTCAGCAGAATACCGGTCAGGAAGGGCATGGACCGCAGCAGGCTCACGCCGTAGGGGCTGTCGGTCTCAGGCTGAAAGGGCGTGAAGAGCAGCAGTTCCTGCCTGGGCAGCTCCTCCACCGTCCCGTCGCTTCTCCGGGCGCACAGGGTCATATCCAGCGGGGTCTCTCCCTCCCGGATCTCCAGATCGGCCACATTGCCGCACAGCAGGGCGGTCACCTCCCGCCCCCTCCGGTCCAGCACCAGCTCGCCCACCGCCCGTCCGCAGGTCAGCATGGAGTCCAGGTAGCAATCCAGGAAGGACTGGATGCCTCTCTGCCCTCTTCCCGTATTCACGGTCCGCAGGAAGTGCGTCATCCCCTCCTGCGCCGCCGGATCGGCGCTCTCCACCGTCACGCCGCCTACCAGCCGGATCAGTTTCCAGATGGCGGCGTCCACAATGGGCACCGCCTCCCGGATGCTCCGGTACAGGGCGATCTCGCCGTTTCTCAGCGGCACATATCCGTCCAGCACGCCGAAGGGGTGCCGTTCTCCCTGGCGCATCTGCACCGCGCGTCCCGCGGCGGTCTGTTTTTTTCGTTCCAACCAGCCCAATCCCATTCCTCCTGTCAAAAGGCCCGGCGCTCCACGCATACCGCGCCTGCGCCGCCCTGCTGTCTCCCGGCCGCCACGGTGGCGGCGAAATAGCGGATGTCATCCATGGCGTGATCGTTCTCCTTTCTCACCCGGTCCCCTGCCGCGCCGCTGTCCCAGCGGTAGAGGGAGAATTCCCGGATGGCGTCCTCACACTCCGGGCAGATGACCAGCGTTCCGCTCCGCAGCAGCTCAGCCGTGATATGGATGCCCCGCAGCACGTCGTTTTCCGCCCGGACCACCCGCCAGCCCTCCCGCCGCAGCGTCTCGATGAAGCTGGCCGCCGACGGGTCCACCACCACCAGCTCCACCTGCCGTTCTCCGGCCAGCTCCCGCAGGGCCCGGGCGTACTCCCGGTCGGTTTTCTGCCGTCCCTCCCTGCGGGAGTCATAGTAGTACTCCTCCACCCGGTACCACACCCCCTCCCGCAGGCCCCACAGCCCGAAGGAGGCGGGGTTCACCGTCCCGTAGTCGCAGGAGATGCACCACCGCTCCATCTCTCCCTCCGGCGGCCGGCGCACATAGCTCCCGTCGAAGAAGTCGTACACCGCTCCCTCAGCGGCCACCCACTCCCCCAGCACATACCGCCGGTAGAAGGCCCCGCTGTAGGTCCTGCCGTACCGTGCGATGGTCTCGGGTGAGAGGGAGGGGTTGTCCTCCATGGTAAAGTGGAGGTAGAGGGCCCGCCGCTCCTCCGCCTTCTGGATCCACTCCCGGTAGAACCAGTGTCCCGGGGACTCCGGGTTGCAGGAAAACCACAGCCGGCTCCCCTCCACCGAGCACCGGGCGCAGGCCTGTTCCACGAAGGACCGGGGCATCAGCGCCACCTCGTCCAGCAGCGCTCCCGCCAGGGTCACGCCCTGGATCAGGGCGGCGCTCCCCTCGTCCTTTCCGCCGAACAGGTAGAAGGTGTTCTCCCGTCCGCCGAAGTTCACCCGGATCTGGTTCCGGCTCACCCGGTCCTCACACCGGAAGCCCAGCTCTCCCAGTAGCCCCAGCAGCCCGGCGATCAGGTTCCGCCGCAGGGAGCCCACCGTCTTTCCGCACAGGCCGAAGCTCTCCCCGTTGAAGCGCCGCATGGCCCAGCAGAAGAATGAGAGCCCGGTGCACAGTGTCTTGCCGCTGCGCACCGCCCCGTCGCAGATGATGGCCTCCCGTTCCCGCCAGGGGGAGCGGTCGCACCACCAGGTGAGCACCTGTCTTTGCTTGGGGGAGAAGCGGTCAAGCTCCATCTTTCTGCTCCGCCCCGTTCTCCAGCGCCTGATAGAGCGCTCTTGCCTTTTCCTCCGGTCCTCCGTCCAGCAGCTCCAGGATCCGCTCCAATGTTTTCAGCCGGTCGTTGAGCTTCACCTCCACCCCTCCGTTTCCGGTGCGTTTCAGCTCGGAGAGCATCATCAGGTCCAGCTTGTCGATCTCGCCCAACTGCTCCTCATCGAGAAAGGCCAGCTTCACCACGTCGTTGGGTCTGCTTTTGGCCATCTGCTTCATCTGCCGGAGCACCGCCTCCCGGCAGCTCTGCTCGCGTTGCATCTTGCTTCCTTCACCTCATTTCACCCTTGGGTCCCAACAGCCAAAAGTTGTACGTTTTCGTACACCAAGGGAAAAAATTTTTTAAAAAAAGCAAAAAAAGAAGTTCCCGCCGTCATACAGCAGGAACTTCTTTCCTTTATTTCCTCTATTTAGTTTACTTCTGCTTCAGCTCCAGGACCTGCTCGCAGTACACCCGCAGGGTGGGCAGATGGGGCCGCACCACATCGGCCCGGGCATGGGCCATGGGCTTGCGGGCCTCGTTGATCAGGTCCAGCTTTTCCTCCCAGAATGCCAGATCTTTCCCCCCGAACATATCCCGGTACTTCTCCCACTCCGCTTTGATCCGTTTGATGACGGCGTCAAGGCCCAATACGTCCAGTACAGTCGCCTCGTCGGTCCACCGGAGCATGCTCTTCATGCTCTTTTTCATCATATCGCCGTTGAGTTTCAGTTCCGGGTAGGTGTCTTTCACCCTGTCCCACAGGGTTCCGTCCTCCTGGCCTCTCACGTACCGGAACTCCTTGAGCATGGGGTACGCCTGGCCGAAGAAGCTCTTCAGCGTCCGCTCGGTCTCCATCAGCAGCTCCCAGGCCGGGAAGTCGGCCTGCACGCCCCGCAGGTACTCACAGAAGTCCGGGGAGAAGGCCACATACCCCTCCTCGGTCTCCTTCAGGTAACCCAGGGCCTCCAGGTGCTTGATGTCCCGGACCGTCATGTCCATGGAGGGGCCGATGGTGACGCCGATGATCTTCTCCAGGTCTCTGTCCTGCCGCAGGGATTCCACCAGGTGCTTGTAATGGCTGTTCACCATAGGCAGGCGGTCCTCAAAGATCCGGTCCAGCGCGGTGCTGTCCACCCGCTTTCCCATCAGGCCCATCTCGGCCATCTGCCGGCCGAACATGGACAGCAGATAGGGATAGGTCCCGGCGTAGTGGTACAGCCGCTCCCGCGCCTCTTCATCCAGAAAGACGTTGCAGTCGGCCAGTACGCCGTAGTAATCCTCCATATCGCTCTCGTTCATGTCCCGCAATATGAGCTGCTCATAGGCGCCCGCCAGGTTGGAAGTGGCCGGGTCCTTTTCCTCGACGGTGTGAAGCTCATGGCGGGCGATGAGCACCGTGTTGACCAGGTAGTCGGCACCGGTTCCGAAGGTACGCAGCAGGCTGAAATAGCTGGCGTTGCCCTCAAACACCCTGGCCGCGTGGTCGAACTCGTCAATGATAAGGACCAGTGGGATCCGGTGCTCCTTCAGCTTCCGCATGCCTATAGTCAGCTCTCCATGCAGCCGGATGTACCAGTTCTCGTCCTGGGGCCGCTCCGCGGCGCGCTGGAGCCGCTGGGCCAGTTCGGTCATGTCCGGCCCCTCCGGCCGGACACGGCTGTACTCCTCCAGTTCCATGCCGATCCCGGCGAGCAGCGCGGTCCAGAAATGGTAGGCGCTGATGTAATCCTTCATCACCATCTTCACATACAGCTGTCCCTGCCCCCGGATCTCATCCTCCCGCAGGGCGTAGGACACCAGCGAGCTCTTGCCGATCCGGTAGGGGCCCACCACCGCGTACCCGGTGCTCTGTCTGGCCTCCAGCACCCGTCCGCGCAGCTGCCGCACCTCCTGCCGGCGGCCGATGAAAGCCGGTCCGGTGGCCTCAGGGCCCACCACAAATACATTTTTATCGGTCATGGCCTTTCCTCTCTTTCTCTGTTCCGGCGGCTCAGTCCCCGGCTCCGTTCAGGTAAAGCAGCCAGCGGGCCAGCAGCTCCACCTCAATCCGGTAGTAGCGGGTGTCCTGTCCCATCTCACACACCAGCACATCCCGCTCCGCCAGCCGGTCCAGCAGCCAGTCCAGCCGCTCGCCCCCGATCTGGGGGCACAGCTTCCGGATGTCGGCGTATTCCGCCCGGCCGCCCCGTCGGGAGGCCCGGGCCACTGCTGTGAGTACTTCGGTGTTCTCTCCCTCCAGGGTGCCGTCGGACCGGTCCTGGAGCTGGGCCTCAAAGGTAGCGCTGGTCAGGCAGCTGTTGCCGCAGAATACCCGCTCCCGCAGGAAGCCGTCAATGATGGCCTTGGTCACCCGGTCGGCGCCCCGCTTGTTCAGGTAGTCCACCAGCGCTGCCGACAGCAGCAGGATCAGGAAGGCGCTGCCCGCCGTCAGGCGGTACATTTCGTCCAGGGCCGAATCAATGTACCGGCTCCCCCCATCGGGCAGCAGGATGGGCTCGGAGATCAGCCGTTTGGCCGCCTGCTCCTCCAGGTAGGTCACCTTCATCAGCTGCATGGCCATAAAGGCGTTCTGGTTTTCCTGGATGAACTGGGGCATGTCGTCCTGGCCCGCCACCACTGTGAAGATAGCGTGGTTTTCCAGCAGGGCCTTCCAGAAGTACATGAACCGCTGGGGCAGGCTGCCCTTCCGGATCTCCTCATGGATACAGGAGAACTCGTCCATCATCAGCAGGATCATCATGGGTTCGCCCTGCTCCGGCTCTTCCAGCAGATTATCCAGCTTCCGCATCAGGCCGCTGAAGAGCACCTCCGCGTACTGAGGCTCGGCCAGGAACCGTTCCCGGTAGTCCGCCAGCGTGCAGCCCATCCGTTCCTCCAGTGTCCGGCGGATGGCAGAGGGGATCTCCTCCAGCTCGCCCACGATCCGGTAGAGCAGGTTGATAAACAGATTTCCGGTATTGGCCACCTCGTGGATATTGCCCAGGTCCACCAGCAGCACCCGGTCACCGTAGGTCCGGCGCACCCGCTTTTTCAGGTGGAACAGGATGCTGCTCTTGCCGGCCCGGGTCTGTCCGTACAGGACCAGCCCGTGCCCGTAGTTGAAGCGTCCGGTGGGCAGACGCATCATGTCCACCATGCTGTTGATGATCTCATCCCGGCCGAAGAACATGGAGTCCTCGGTCATCTCCGACCGGTCCAGCCCCCGGAACACGTTGCTGATGGGCTCGCCGCTCTTGCGCAGCACCACGGCAAACTCTGTGGGCTCGGTGCGCCCCTGCTCGATGTTCTGGGCGTCCCGCTTATAGCTGTATTCTCCCTCCACCGAGATGGCGAAGGAGCCCTGCTCCCATGTGGCGCTGTCCACCAGGAATCGGAGGATGATCTCCTCGCTGCCGCCTCCCCGGATGCCCCGCAGCCGTGCCTCCTCGCCTCCCAGCAGGCTCACGCCCTCGGGACAGCTCACATGGAGCTGGATGTTGTCGGCCATCTGCAGGCCCGGTCCGTTGCTCAGCATCAGGTGGACGCACACCACGTCGCTCCGCTCCCGGTCGATGTAGGGAGCGATCTCGCTGGACTGCTCCAGGGTGATGTGGGGCGACAGCCGGTAGAGTTTGCCCCGCTCCATGGCCAGGGTCTCGCGGATGCGCAGCAGCTCGGGCCGCAGCAGCAGATAGGAGATGCGGGTGGGCCACTGGCTGATCTCGGTACACAGCTGCACGATCTGTCCGATGACCGTGGAAAGGATATCCTCCCGCTGCTCAAAGTCGGCGGCGTCGCCGGCCTGGCTCAGCCGGGTCATGAGCTGTACGCTCTTTTTCAGCCGCTCCCAGTCGGTGCAGCTCATCCAAAGCGCCCAGCTCTCATCCCGCAGCGCGGCGATCTTCTCGCTCTGGGCCAGACCGCCCAGGGGCTGGTCCGCCGCTGCGGACAGGGCCGCCTTCAGCGTAGTCTCCCGCACCTTGGCCTCCGCGTTGGCCGCCCGCAGCTCGGTCTTAAAGCCCATGATCGTGGGGCCCTCATCCCCAATCCCCATCCGGCGGAACTGGGCCCGGATGGCCTTCTGGTAGGGGCTCTGATAAAGCGCCTCCTCCAGCTCCCGGATCAGCCGGTTCATACTGTCCCGGTTCCGGGCGGGAGAACGCCCCTGGTCGCTGCTGCGCAGCACGGCCAGCAGCTGCAGCATCCCGTAGGCCAGCTCTTCCTCGGACAGGGGGGCGCCCTGGCTCCCTTTCAGCATGGACAGGCCCTGCTGGATGGAACAGCTGCTCAGGCGGCCGCTCTCCCGCACCCGCTTCTGCATCTCCTCCTGACCGCAGAAGTAGGAGGTAATGTAATGGGTGAAGGAGTTGACGTAGTTCTGCTCCTCCCGGTTGTTCAGCAGCCTCAGGCTCTCCAGGTACAGGAACCGGGCGCTGTCGGCCTGGGCGGAATTGGCGGCAGTCACTACTGTCGCCGGGGTGGACATCAGGTAGTTGCCATAGGCGGCCATGCTTCGTCCGGCATTGATCCGGATATTCCGCCTGCGCAGCAGATCCTGCCGGTTCAGGCTGGCCCACTTGTCGCCATGCCCCTCCCACACCTGGGAGAGGATCTTGGCTGCGCACAGCAGATGCTTGCTCTTGCTCTCAAAGGAGCTGCCCTGCTCGGACAAAATGACCTCGATGACCTTCACTGCCTCCTCCGGGGTGCCCGTGAAGGTTCCGTCCTCTATGTTCCGGCTGTAGCGGTTCTTGATGAGGCTGCCCATGTCCAGCTCCCGGATGCGGTCTTTCACGTATTCGCTGAGAGACCGGTCGGCCATCTCATCCTCCTCAGGCGGGAGGGCGCTCTCCTCGTCTCCGCTTCCGCTGTCCAGCTCCAGAGCCATCATATTCTCGGCCAGGGTACCGTTCAGGATGGCCTGGGCGGCCTCGTCATCGGCGTTGACCCGGCGCAGCTCCCGTGCCAGGCTCTGGGCCTTCTCCATATCGCCCAGGAAGTAGTAGCAGCAGGCCTCCCCCCGCTTGATGGCGTTGAGCCGGCCGCTGTACTGGGTCACAGCCCGGCCGCCCATGGCCTGCAGCTCGCTGTTGTACAGGTCCCGCCACTGCTGGTAGACCCGCAGGGCCATGTCATATTCGCCCAGCTGCCGCAGTGCATTGCCCCGCAGCATCATGTAGTGGAACCGGGCGCTGATCTTGGGGGTCATCTCGATGGCGTCGCCCAGCACCCGTACCAGCCGCTCCCTGGTCTCCCGGTCCTTGCCCTTCTGGCACACCTGGAGTTCCAGGTTCATCCGTTTCTCCTCGGGCAGACACCCGCCGTACTGATCCAGCACCGCGAAGGCGTCCTTGACCCGGTCCTCCTGCCGGAGATAGAGCGTCACCAGCTCGGCCACACAGCTCTCGGCCCTGCCTCCTTTGGCCAGTGCCTGCAAAAAGAGCTGCTCCGCCTTTTTCAGCTCGCCGCCTGCCGCCGCCTGATAAGCCCGGCGGTAGCACTCCTCGCCGTTCTCCCCGGGCTGTACCGGAACCGGCGCCGGTTCAGAAGCGGGAACAGGGACTGCCGGGGCGGCCGCCTTGGGCTTGACCTCCTGCTCACGCCATGGCTCCAGCGCCTCATAATTCAGATGGGGATAGGGATCCTCATCCGGGGCCAGCGGCTCCGGTCCCTCCGGCTCTTCCTGCCCTTTCTCCAGCCGGGCCTGCCACCGCTGGGCCTCCTCAGCTGTCACATCCCGGCGGCGGAGCCATTCCTGCCGCTCCACTTCCGGGAAAGGCTGAGCCGCCGCCACCTGTTTGGCCACGGTCTTGCCGTTTTTGGCCACATCGGTGACGAAGGTCACCTCCAACTCGTTTTCGGCCCCGAAATCGAACAGGTTATCCAGATAAGCCCGCAGGAAGGGGTCTGCCACGGCACTGCGGTAAAATCCGTAAGACGCTCCGTCATACCAGATGGCGCCCCAATCATTCTCCTGGCTGTACCGCTCGATGCGGCCCCGGCATAACTCCTGCGGAGCGGTCATTCCCGCCCGGTAGCGGGCCAGACGTTTTCTGGCCTCAGCCCTGCCCCGCTCGGTCAGCTCGATGGCGCTGGCGCTGCGGCCCTTCAGTCCCACGCCGTTCTGATAGCGTACCTCCAGGTTCTTCCATTCCCCGCAATACAGGGCCTGACGCAGATCAATATCCTCATCCTTCACCTGGCGGATATAGAAATAGCAGTCAGTATCTTTTTCCCGGATAAAACCGAAACAGCTCTCGTAATAGTTCTTGATGGCGCCGGTCTGCCAGACCGCCTCCTGCTCCGGTGCGCTCTCAGCAGTCTGCGGCGGGGCGCTCTCGGGTTCTCCGCCTCCGGTATTCCAGTCCGACGGCAGGGATGCCAGTACTGCACGCAGGTTGTCTACCGAGTAAAGGTCCGCGGGGTCGGTCCAGCGAATGGAAAAGCCTCCTTTGTGGGCCAGATAGACCGCGCAGTCGATCAGGGAGCGCAGCCGCTCTTCCTCCGGGGCGGCGTCGCGGCGCAGGCAGTCGCACAGCGCCGAGACGTCCCGGCTGCTTACCGCCTGATCCACGTACTGCCGCACCAGGTCCCGCTCCCACACCTCCTCGCTGCGGAGGTAACGCTCCAGATAGCTCCGCAGCTCCTTGGGATGGCTGCCCCACTGGGCGGCATAGGCCGCGCCCTTGTACCAGCCGGCGGCCCGGAATGCCTCCTCCGCCCTGCCGAACTCCGACTGCATCAGATACAGGGCGCCCAGCACCCGCTGAAAGATGGGGGAACCCTGGGGATAGTCCCGGATGGCCGATCTGGCCCGGGCCATGGTGTCCCGCAGCTTGTCCTCCCGGCCGCTGCCCTGCTGCTTCTCGGCGGAGGAAGCGGCATCCAGAATGCTTCCCACCATCCGGAGCACGTCCCGGTCTTCCATGGCCTTGGCCGCCGCCCGGATGCCCTTGAGGTCGGCCACCTCTTCCAGCGGCGGCACCCGGCTGCCTTCCATTTCGGTAATGATCCTTTCTTCGGCGGTGGGCTCCCGGGCCGGAGCGGGGCGGGCAGGTGCCGCCTGTTCCTGCGCTTTCGCCGCCGGGGCAGGAGCGGGCTCTTCTATCTCAATGGTCTCATAGGAGATAATGCTGTCCAGCAGGATCCTGGATTTTCCCTTCTGCGTCTGGATCTGGATCAGATCTTCATTCAGATCCAGCACGATCCCGACGGCCTGCTGGTTCTGTCCATAGCTCAGGGCCACATGGTCACCTTTTTTCAGGTCCTCCAGTACATATTTCTTCAAAGACATGGCATTACCTCCCAAAACAAGCTCCGGGAGCCAGCTCCCGGTTTTTGCGGCTCCTTACAGCCGCTTTTACTTTTCCATTATACTCCATGATAAGCGGTGTTTCCATAAAAAGATATGAAGTAAGTGTTTTCTTTCTGCTCCATTCTCAAAAAAACCGGGTGCCCCGTGTCCTCAGACACGGGGCACCCGGCTCTCCCGCAGCGCTCTGGCCGGCCCGCTCATGCGGCTCCTCCCATCAGGATGTCGTGGATAGACACACCGTACAGCCTGCTCAGGCAGCACAGGTCCTCCAGCGAGGGAAGGGCCTGATACTCCTCCTGATAGCTGTCCCGCTCCCAGCGGTACACCGCCTGCACGCTGTTCACGCTGGTTGCCTCCATCACATCCTTCGCCGAGAGCCCCGCCCGCTTTCTCAGCTGGCGGAGCCCGCCGCGGATCCGGTTCCGGTCGATTGCGTAGAGGGGGGACCGTTCCTCACTTGTCTTGCGCACCTGCTTCATGGCAGACACCTCCCGATCATGTATGGACCTGGATCCAGCCAGGTCAATCGCCTCTGTGATCCCCATACATGGCTCCGGGGCCCCTCCGCGCTTCGGGAGTATTTTTTATTATACTCCCGCTCCTTCCCCGCCGCAAGCGTTCTTTCCCCGGCCGGAATTGACAGTTCCGTCCCCCGGGGGCTATAATGGGCTCAGGCTCCGCCGGCCTCCGCCGGGTCACGCTCCGTTTTCTGAATTGCAGAAAGGAGATGACCGGAATGGAACCATACCGTAGGATCTATAAACTCGACCTCCACGCCACCGGGGCGCGCATCAAGGCCCTGCGCCGGGAAAAAGGAGTCCCCATGGATGTCCTTCTGGACGTCTGCGGCCTTACCTCCTCCCGTACCTACTACGGCTGGACCTCTGGGACGCTCAAGCCCAGCGTCTGCGCCCTTTTTTCCCTCAGCCGTCTTTTTGATGTGCGGGTAGATGACATCCTGGTCTTTCAGGAGGTCGAAACGGATGATATCAAAAGCCGATAGCGGAGCAGATTTCTGGCTCAGATGGAAGTTTTTTCTATCTGAGCCAGTCTCTTTTTTTGTATTAAACAGTTGCTTCATATCTTCTCCTCCGAAAAAGGGATATGATGGTCCCACACCGGACTAGGGACCGGACGCGAACGTGAAAACCGGATGCCTGATCCATTCCGTTCCTTCTGCGAGACAATGGTCCCGGTTCTCTCCGGTGGTCTCCCGACAGAACATCCTGTACCATCCACTTACCTGTTTTTCATGAAGGAGGAACATTATGAAACCCATCTTCAAGCAGGCCCTCGCTCTTGGGCTGGCCGCCGCCACCCTGCTTCCCTCTGCTCACGCGGCCTCCTATTCCAGCACCAACACCGGCTTCTACAAAGAGCTTTCCCGGCTCATCCAGAGCCAGGACGACTCCCACTACTTCGGCTCCATGGAGCTGACCATCGGTTCCAACATCCTCACCCTGGACGGCGTGGAGGAGCGCATGGACGTAGCTCCCGACGTGCAGAACAACCGCACCATGCTCCCCATCCGCGCCATCGCGGAGGCGGCCGGCGCCGACGTGGACTATGACGCCGCCACCCAGACCGTGATCATCACCAACCCCTATGGCGACGAGATCCGCTGTCCCATCGGCCGAAGCTCCATGACCCTCAATTCCCAGCTCTGCGCTCTGGATGCTCCCGCTTACGCCCGCAACGGCCGTACCTACTTACCTGTCCGGGCGGTGGCCGAGGCCCTGGACCTGGACGTGAACTGGGACCAGGCCACCTCCACCGTCACCCTCACCGCCCCCTACCAGACCTGCCGCGTCCTGGCCTGGGCCGATGATCTGGACGCCGGTGATCTGGACGCTGAGACCGTTATCACCGACGGCACCGGTCTCTGGGTCCTCCAGTTCTCCACACCCGCCCAGGCCAGAGAGGCCCTCCAGCGTCTGGAGTCTGACGGTGTCACCGTCTCCCCCGACCTGTACATTCCCCCGGTGGACGATACCGCCTCTTCCGGCGCCTCCGCTCAGGGCGAGCACTACTCCTGGGGCGTGGAGGACTGCCACTTTGACGACTTCACCGACGGCCGTTCCTTCTCCGGCGAGGGCGTGGTAGCGGTGGTGGACACCGGCGTGGATGACAGCCACTCCTTTCTTCAGGGCCGGGTCCTCTCCGGCCGTGACTTTGTGGATGGCGACAATGACGCGGATGACGGCCATTACCACGGCACCCACGTGGCCGGTACCATCCTGGACTGCTCCGGTGACGCTCCCGTGAAGATCCTCCCTGTCCGTGTCCTCAATGAGCGGGGCTCCGGCTCCAGCTCCACGGTGGTGGCCGGCATCAAGTGGGCCGCCGACCAGGGCGCCGACGTGATCAACCTCAGCCTGGGCGGCAGCCGGGGCAGCAGCGACGTGATGGACGCGGGTCTCGACTATGCCATTCAGAAAGGAACTCTGGTGGTGGCTGCCGCCGGCAATGACAGCAGCGACACCGTGAACTACTGTCCCGCCCACGTCACCACCCCCGGCATGGTGGTGGCCTCCGCGGGAGACTCCGGGCACGCAAAGGCCTACTTCACCAACTACGGTGAGAGCGTGGACCTGATGGCTCCCGGCGTCAGCGTCAAATCCTGTGCCCCCGGCAACACCTGGAAGACCCTCAGCGGCACCTCCATGGCCGCGCCCCACGCCTCGGCCGCCGCCGTGCTGCTGGACCTGGCCACCGGCAAGTCTCTCACCCCCGCCCAGTTGGAGAGCAAGGTCCGCTCCGCCACCACCGGCGGCACCTGGACCGACAAGTACATGGGCTGCGGCTTCCTGGACATGAGCAGGGCCGACCTCCCCGGCGGCGGCACTCCTGCGCCTTCCCCCGAGCCTGACCAGCCCACCATCGTGGCCTACGAGTACAGCCCCGCCAGCCTCTCCCTGAAGGTGGGCGGCAGCGCCGGCGTGAAGGTCTACGCCCGTTACTCCGACAATACCCGTAAGGATGTGACCGTCTCCTGCGCCCTCACCTCCAGCGCCCCCGCGGTGGCCTCCGTCACCAGTGACGGCGCCGTCACCGCCCTCTCCCAGGGCCGCGCCCTGATTTCCATGACGGTGGCCGCGCCTGACGGCGTCACCGTTCCCGTCCCCGTCACCGTGGATGTCACCGCCGACGCTCCCGCCGATCCCCAGCCCGGCGACTCCATCGTCCGCTACGAGTGGGGCTGCTCCGACGTGACCGTGGCTGTGGGTGAGAAAGCCCAGGTCTCCCTGTGCGCGGTCTGGTCCTCCGGCAAAAAGACCGACGTCACCTCCAAGGCCACCCTCTATGTGCTGGATTCTTCCGTGGCCACCGTCAGCGGCGGCGGCACCGTGTCCGGCCTGAAGACCGGCAGCACCCTTCTCTCCTTCCAGTTCGCCGCCACCGACTCGGTGGGCGTCCCCGCCCCTCTGAAGGTCACCGTTACTGAGCCCGCCGCCAAGCCCGACCCCGTGGTCTATCAGAAGCTCTCCTGGGTCGTGTCCAACACGGGCAACACCTCCACCAGCCTCACCCTCTCCCAGGGCCGTTCCATCCAGGTGGACATCTACGGCGAGACCATCGACGGCAGGATGATCAAGCTCACCGGGCAGTGCCAGCCCTTCACCTCCGACTCCTCGGTGTGCACCATCTCCTCCAGCGGTAAGCTCACCGCTGTTGGCCCCGGCACCTGCTACCTCTGGCTCAAGGAGATCCCCAACACCCAGCTCACCCTGCCTCCCCTGCTGGAAATCCAGGTAAAGTAACATCAGTCATCCGTGCCCGGGGCCCCCAAGGTCCCGGGCACGGTCCCCCATCCGTCCATCCGTCTGAAAGGAGCCCGCTATGAAACGCCTGTGTTCCGCTGTCCTGGTGCTGACCCTGCTCACCGGCCTGCTTCCCGCCGCCGGGGCCGTATTCTCTGCTTCCGCCGGGGACGACTATATCGAACTCTCCCGCCTCTGCGCCCGGAGCGATGATTATGTGGGCTCCGTCCAGTTTACTCTGGGCAGCACCAACATGGTGGTGGACGGCGAGACGCGCCCCATCGATCCCGACCAGGCGGGGATCACCCCCCAGACCGTCAACTCCCGCACCCTTCTCCCGGCCCGGGCCCTGGTGGAGTCCCTGGGGGGCGACATCGCCTATGAGGACGGCGTGGTCTCCATCACCGGCGGCGACGGCACCTGTGTGGAGCTCTCCGGCGGGGAGGCAGTCATGCGGGTGGACGGCCGGGAGGTCCTGCTGGACGCTCCTCCCATGTATGCCCAGAACCGCACCTTCCTCCCCGTCCGGGCTGTCAGCGAAAGTCTCTCCTGCCAGGTGGACTGGGACCCCGATACCCAGCAGGTCACCATTACCCAGCCCTGCCAGAGCCGGCGGCTCCTGGTCCAGTATGACGGCCTCCTGCCCGACACCCATCCCGAGGATGTCCTGGACCTGGGGGGCGGCGCCCGGGTGCTGGTCTACTCCACTGTGGCGGATACCGCCGCCGCGCTGGACACACTGGAGCGCCGGGGCATCCCCGCCTGGCCCGACGCCCCGGCGGACGCCTCCCTCCAGGGCAGCGCCTCCGCCGGCTGGCAGGACGAGCGCTGCGGCTTGTCCGATTTCGCCCGCCAGGGCGGGGACCGTTCCGTCACCGTGGCGGTCATCGACTCGGGGCTGGACAGCAGTCCGGACCTCTTCCGCAACCGCGTCACCGGCGGCTTCGACTTTCTCTCCGGCCGCGCCGGCGTCCCGGCGGACGATTTTGGCCACGGCACCTTTGTCAGCGGCCTCATCGCCGCCTATACCCCCGAGAATGTCCATATCCTGCCCCTGAAGCTCTTTGACGAGGACGGCTTCTGCTCCTATCTCAGCCTCTTCGTAGCCGCTCTCCGCTACGCCGGGGACCAGGGTGCGGACCTGGTGAACATGTCCCTCTCCATGCCCCGCAACGCCGCGGTGGATGCCGCCGTCCGTGACCTCACCGCCCGTGGCGTCACCGTGGTCTGCTCGGCAGGCAACCGGGGGACCGGCACCGCCCTCTACTCCCCCGCCGGCGTGGAGGAGGCCGTTGTGGTGGCCGCCACCGACGTCGATGACCGCCCCGCCGCCTTCACCAACCGTGGGAGCTCGGTGGACCTGTCGGCTCCGGGGGCCTCCATCTCCTCTGTTGGCCGTGGCGGCCGCACCGAGACCCGGGACGGCACCTCCTTCTCCGCCCCCCTGGCGGCGGCGGCGGGGGCGGTTCTCCTCTCCCGGCGGGACTATGCCCCTGCCGAGCTGGAGGACGCCCTTCAGGACCTGACCGTCCCCTTTCCCCAGTCGGACTCCGGCTGCGGCGTGGGCATCCTGAACCTGTATTCCGCCCTGGAGGGACCGGAACCCACACCTGAGCCCACCCCCTCCCCGGTGGTCACGCCCACCCCACAGCCCGAACCCGAACCGGAACCCGAGCCTGCCGCTCCCGTCCTCCAGAGCTACCGCTGGTCCCTCACCTCCCTCCAGCTCCGCCAGGGGCAGTCCGCCTCTGTCCGCCTCTACGCCCGGTACAGCGACGGCTCCGAGGCCGACGTCACCCAGCGCGCCCAGCTCGCCGCCGCCGACCCCTCGGTCCTCTCGGTCTCAGGCGGCACGGTCACCGGCCTCTCCGCCGGCTCCACCGTTCTCACCTTCCGTCTTGCCGCGGCAGACGGCGTGACCCTTCCCGCCCCCCTGCCGGTCACAGTCCTTGCCGGCAGCGTGCCGGTGGAAAAGGTGGTTCTTTCCGCCTCGCTGCTCCATCTGACTCCCGGCGGCCGGCAGACTCTGATCGCCGTGGTCTCCCCCCAGAACGCTGATGACAGCCAGGTGGTCTGGAGCACTTCCGATCCCTCTGTGGCCACCGTCTCCAGCGGCGGCGTGGTCACCGCCGTTGGTGCGGGCGACTGCCAGATCACTGCCGCCTCCGGCGGCAGGAGCGCCCTGTGCAATGTGCGGGTCACCGATTACGCCAGCGACCAGTTCACCATTAACGTCCGCTCTGGCCCCGCCTCCGTGTCCAACAACGGGGCTGCCATCTTTGTTCTGGACGTGGACACCCCCATCCCCTATGAGGCGGGCTCCCATCCCCTGGTCCTCTGGTGCGGGCTCTACGCCCCCGGCGTCACCGGCGGCTGGGTGGAGGCCGGCTCCCGGTACTACGACGGCGGCTCCTCTGCCGTGACCTATATCCTGAACACCTCGGATCTGGATCTCCCCTCAGGGAACTATGTGGTGGCCTTCTCCCTGTTCTACGCCGACCGCTTCTATACCGGCGCCTCCCTCACCGATACCCTCCGCACCCTGAGCATCACCTGACCGGCGTAAAAACGCCCCCGGAACGGCATGCGTTCCGGGGGCGTTTTCTGTTCTCTTTTGCCTTACCGGCACTCCAGCGCGTCCCGGTAAAAGGCGTCCATCTCCTCCCGGGTGGGGAAGGTGGCCACATACATCTGGTTGCCCATGGCGCCGGACAGGGCGTCGGGGATCCGGTCCACCATGCGCATCCGGGGGCCATACTTCTCCATCAGCGCCCGGTGGTCCAGCACGAAGTCCTTCCCGTCCCGCCGGCCGGCGAAGGCGCAGAAGCTGTGCTCTCCCACCGGCATATCCGAGCGGCCGAAGGCGATCATGTCGGCCCAGATCTTGTACACGTTGGTGCTGTGGGCGAAGTTGATCATATCGGGGGTAAAGCCGCCGCAGGGCCGCATGTTGACCTCCAGGCCGATGACCTGTCCCTTCTTCCCCAGTCCCTCCTGGTCCCGGGTCAGGCGGAAGAACTCGAAGTGGACAAAGCGGCTCTTGACCCCGAAGCTCTTCACGGCGGCGCGTCCGGCGGCCCTGGTGTCCTCGGGCAGGTCCTTGACAATGTAGTAAATGGAGTTGTCGTTGTCATTGACGATGTCCATGATGGACATGGGGGTCACGTTGCCCGTCTCGAACATGGGCTCACCGTCGGCGTCGATGATGGCGTCGTAGGAGTTGACCTCCGCGTGGACGAACTCCTCCATGATGTAAGGTACATCCCGGGGCATCTCCTCCAGGAAGTGTACCAGGTCCTGGTCGCAGGAGAGCTTATAGGTATGGGCGGCGCCCACGCCGTTGTCCGGCTTGACCACCACCGGATATCCCACCTCCGCGATAAAGGCCCGGCAGTCCTCCAGGCCCTCCACCAGATGATACCGGGCCGTGGGGATGCCCACCCGGGCATAATACTCCTTCATTTTGGACTTGTACTTGATGCGGGGCATGTCGCTGGTCTGGAAGCCGCTGGTGATGTGGAAGTCGGTGCGCAGCCGGGCGTCCTGCTCCAGCCAGTACTCGTTGTTGGACTCCAGCCAGTCGATGCGGCCGTATTTGAAGATAAAGAAGGCCACCGCCCGGTAGACCTGGTCGTAATCCTCCAGGCTGCCCACCTTGTAGTATTCGGTCAGGCTGTCCTTCAGCCCGCCGCCCAGCTCATCGTAGGGCTGATCGCCGATGCCCAGCACGTTCATGCCGTTGTTCCTCAGCTCGCGGCAGAACTGCCAGTAGTTGGTGGGGAAGTTGGGGGAGATAAATACCACGTTTTTCATAAGCCAACTCTCTTTTCTCTCTGGTGTAGGCCGGAGCTCATGCCTCCAGTAACCTGGGCACGAAATAGGACACCTGCTTATACCACCAGGGCCAATCATGTTCCACATCCCCGCCCCAGAAGTCCACCCACACATGGATGCATTTCTCCCGGAAAATCTCATCCAGCCGCCGGGTGGTCTCAGGCAGCTCCCAGGGGCCCTGGCCCACACAGATGACCCCCCGGTTGCGGTTGTACTTTTCGATATAGGGGTGGCCGGCGGGCATGTCGCCCAGATAGTGCACCGGGGAATTGCGGTAGACCACCTCGTCCATATAGCCGTCAAAGCCGTATTCGGCGGTATAGATGCCGCTGAGGGCCAGCAGCCCGTCGAAGAGGTCGGGGAAGCGGAAATACAGGTTGGCCGCGTGGGTGGCCCCCAGGCTGCACCCGAAGGCCATGATCCCCGGCGCTCCCTCCCATCCGTTGCGCTCACGGGCCGTTGCCTGAATAAAGGGGACCATCTCTTCAGTGATATAGCGCATCCACTGCTCATGCCGCCGGATGCGCCAGTAGGGATCGCCGCCCTTGTCCGACCAGGTCTCCCGGTCAATGGTATCAATGGCGAACACCATCACCTGGCCCGACTCGATCCAGGGGGCCCACACCTCGGCCATGTGAAAGTCCTCAAAATCGAAGAACCGGCCGTCCTGGCAGGGGATAAAGAGCACCGGGCGGCCGGCGTGGCCGTAAATCTTGCACTCCATGTCCCGTCCCAGTGCCGGGCTGTACTGTCTGATATATTCTCTCTCCATCTCGGACGCCTCCTCGCCTTACTCCAGGCCGTAAAGCAGCGTATTCATGAAAAACGGGATCTGCCGCTCCCAGCTCGCCTCGCAGTGGTCGCCGCCGGGGACGATGCGGCAGTCCAGCATCACCCGCCGTTCCAGCAGCACTCCGGCCACATGCCGGAACTGCCGCGCCATGTTCTCATGGAACCCCAGCTCCCGGGAGCCGTAGTCCATATAGACCACGGTGTCGGGGGCGATGCGGGAGCGCCGCAGCATCCGCTCCAGTTTCTCCTCCGCGATCCATACCGAGGGGGAGAGCGCCGCCGCCCGGGAGAATACCCGGTTGTACTCCATCACGGCGAACAGGCTCATCAGTCCGCCCATGGAGCTGCCCGCGATGAAGGTATGCGCCCGGTCGGGCAGGGTGGGGAACTCCCGGTCGATCTCCGGCTTAAAGGTATGCACCAGCCACTCCATGGTGGTCCTGCCCCGGCCGGTCACCCGGCCCAGCTTGGGGTCCTCAAAGGTGTAGGGAGAGTACTCGGACAGTCTCCCGTTGTCCGGGCTGTGGTTGCACTCCACCGCCGCGATGATAAGGGGGGTCTCTGTGGCGTCCATATACTCGGCCATGCCCCAGCTCTTCCCGTAGGTGGCGTCCTCGTCAAAAAACACATTGTGCCCGTCGAACATATACAGCACGGGGAGCCGCAGCTCCGGCTCCCGCACACACATTTCCGGTACGTAGACGTAGGCGCTGCGCGTCTCGTCTCCCGTCAGCTCCGGAATGGTGATATCCCATTTCTCTACCATGGCAAGGTCCTTTTCCTGTCGATGCGATTTATTTTTTGTAGTTTAGCACAGCAATGTGCAAATTGCAATTCCCCTGCGGCCATTTTTGTCCCGTTCCTTCTCCTGTCCGCTCAGGCAGGACACTGGCGTCCCGTATGGTCGATGGTATACTCCCCCTGCAGGAGGATCTGGGAGATGGGCACGAAGGTATATCCCTCCTGAAGCAGTGTCTCGATGATGCCGGGCAGTGCCTCGGGGGTGTGGAGGGCCGCGTTGTGGAACAGGACGATGGAGCCCGGCCCCACCTTGGAGGTCACCCGTTTGGTGATCTCGGGAGCAGACAGTTCCTTCCAGTCCAGACTGTCGCCGTCCCAAACAGCTTCAAGCGGCTGCACTCCATTCTTTCCGGCTCTACTTGTTTATCAGGGGCAAATCATGTTATACTTACAGAAAAGGGCCCAAGGCGGACCCGGCGGCGCTTTCCCGGTGTGCCGCGCCGCGGGTCCCGGAAAGGAAGGTAATCCATCAATGGCGATCTTAGTTCTGGGTGGGGCCGGCTACATCGGCTCCCACACCGTATATGAGCTCATCGAGGCCGGCCGCGACGTGGTAGTGGCCGACAATCTGGTCACCGGCTTCCGGGCGGCGGTCCACCCCAAGGCCCGTTTCTACCAGGCCGACATCCGGGACCGGGCGGCCATGGACCGGCTCTTTGAGACGGAGCGCATCGACGGCGTCATCCATTTTGCCGCCTTCTCCCAGGTGGGAGAGTCCATGTCCGATCCCCTGAAGTACTATGACAACAATCTCTGCGGCACCACTGTCCTTCTCCAGTCCATGGTGGCCCACGGGGTGGACAAGATCGTTTTCTCCTCCACCGCCGCCACCTACGGCGAGCCGGAGCGGGTGCCCATTCTGGAGAGCGACCGCACCCAGCCCACCAACTGCTACGGTGAGACCAAGCTGTCCATGGAGAAGATGATGGCCTGGACCAGCCGCGCCCACGGCCTGCGTTACGTGGCCCTGCGGTACTTCAACGCCTGCGGCGCCCATCCCTCCGGCGCCATCGGCGAGGCCCATGACCCCGAGACCCACCTCATCCCCCTCATCCTTCAGGTGCCCAATGGCCAGCGGAAGGAGCTCTCCATCTTCGGCAGCGACTACCCCACCAAGGACGGCACCTGCGTCCGGGACTATATCCACGTCACGGACCTGGCTCAGGCCCACATTCTGGCTCTGGACTACCTGCTCGCCGGCGGTGAGAACAACGTGTTCAACCTGGGCAACGGCGTGGGCTTCACGGTGAAGGAGGTCATCGACGTGGCCCGGAAGGTCACCGGCCATCCCATTCCCGCCCGGGAGTGTCCCCGCCGCCCCGGCGACCCCGCCCAGCTGGTGGCCTCCTCGGCGAAGGCCAGATCCGTCCTGGGCTGGAAGCCCCGCTACGACGATCTGGAGACCATCATCTCCACCGCCTGGAACTGGCACAGGGTCCATCCCCGCGGCTACCGCTCCTGATACTAATTTCAAATGAAATGCTTTCATTTGAAATTCCGTGCGCTTCGCGCTATCAAAAGCTTTTCAAGCTTTTGATCAGGTTTTAGTATGAGTGAAAGCCGGATATATCCCACATATACACAAAAAAGCAGGGACCGGACAGCCGTCCGCTCCCTGCTTCTTTTATATCCTCTGTATCCTCGTATCTTTCACTCTTGTGCTACCGGCCGCTCTGATCCTCCAGCCAGCGGGCGGCCGCGTAGGCAAAGGCCGCCGCCCCGATGGGGAGCGGGTCCTCCTGGATGACCAGCGTGGGGCTGTGCATGGGATGGGCCGTTCCGTCGCTGAAGCTGCCGGTGGACAGGAAAAACTGCACGCCGGGCACCCGGTCCAGCACATTGGAGAAATCCTCCGCGCCGAACTCCGGGCTGCTGTCCAGCTCCACTGCCACGCCGCTCTCTCCCACCAGCTCGCGGAAGTAGGTCTCCAGGGCATCAAACACGGCGGGGTCGTTGCGCAGGGGCGCGCAGCCGCCCTCCACTACCAGCTTTGCCTCGGCCCGGAAGGTCCGGGCCGTCAATTCCGTAATCTCCTCCATGCGCCTGAGCACCTGCCTGCGGACCTCTCCGTCAAAGCAGCGCAGTGTCCCGGACATGGTGGCCGTGGTCGGCAGGATATTGGCCGCCTCTCCGCTGTGGAAGGTCCCCACTGTCAGCACCACGGGAATACGGGAGCTCACCTCCCTTGTGGTGATCTCCTGCAGGGCCAGCAGGAGATGGGCCCCCGCATTGATGGGATCCACGCCCTCCTCCGGATGAGCGCCGTGGCTGCCCTGTCCGGTGATATCGATGCGGAACCGGTCGCAGGAGGCCATGCTCAGCCCCTTTCGGGCCAGCACCAGGGTCCCCACAGGGTACTCCGACATACAGTCGCAGTGGAGGGTGACCGCCGCATCCACGGCGGGATCTTCCAGGATACCGGCCCCGATCATTTTTACCGCCCCCGCGAAGGTCTCCTCCGCGGGCTGGAACATCAGCTTGACAGTGCCGCACAGCTCCTCCTCATGGGCCTTGAGCAGTCTGGCCGCCCCCAACAGCATGGAGGTGTGCATGTCATGTCCGCAGCTGTGGGCGCAGCCGTTCTGAGAGGCAAAGGGCAGGTCCGTCTCTTCCTTCATCGGCAGGGCGTCCATATCGGCCCGCAGCAGGATGCACTTGCCCGGCTTTTTTCCTCCGATGAGGACGCACAGGCCGCTCTCGCAGATCTCCACAGGCTCGCAGCCCATCTCTGTCAGCTGCTCCTTTACATAGGCCGTGGTCACCGGCAGGCACTCGCCCGTCTCCGGGTTGCTGTGCAGCCAGCGGCGGCGGCGCACCAGCTCCTCCTGCATGGCCTGCGCCTCAGCCAGAAGATTTTTCATGGTCTCACCTCATCCCTGACTGTCAGCGCCGCTGTCCTGCTCGTTCCTGCCCTCCACCCGGAAGCGGACATAGCCCACAAGGATGCTGACGAGAACGGAGAGCGACATGCCGAAGTCCACCAGCAGCGGGAACTGGGTGACCTTCATCAGGGTAAAGATCACGATGCCCGGGATGGCCCACTCCAGGGTGGTCTTAACACCGGACTCGCAGATACGGAAGGCCAGCAGGGCGCCCACCAGGGCGGGGATGACGTAGGACAGGGACCTCAGGATCACCGGCGGCAGCATGGGTACAATGTAGCTGCCCGCTATCACCACCACCGACAGGATGAACAGGTTGACAAAGACGGAGATGGCCACGCCGATGGTGATGATGATCTGACCGCGGGGGCTGTTGACGTTGGTCTTATAGGTGCTCTGCAGGGCGCGGGCGATGGGCACGCGGACGTTCTTCACATTTCCGGCCAGATATCCCATATAAGAAGAAGCCGCGCCCAGAATGGGGAACCAGCTCAGCGGCTCCGCGATCCAGAAGCCGATGCAGAAGGCTGTGATGGAGAAGGCCACATTGAGATAGTGGGCAACGGGCAGCTGATAGCCCTTGACAAAATAGAGGAAAATCACAGGGAGGAACGACAGGAAGAGCGCAATGACCATGGTCGTGCGTCCGATGGTGTGGACCTTCGGCGCGTAGTGATCCGCATAGTCCTGGCGGACTTCCTGACTGACGTCGTTGAAATTGGACTGGATCTGTTCGTTCATACTCGTTCCTCCTTAAACTGCGCCCATCAGGACGTCTACGATCGTGGCGCCGGCCATGCCGCCCACCAGGGAGATGGCCAGCATCCAGTCGTTCAGCTTGGAGCTGTTCTTTTTCTTGCAGTAGAAAATGATAGCCATGGCGGTAAACATGCCGGTCAGGATACCGGCAGTGTTGGAAACGCCCTTGGCTCCGGTCTCCAGAGCCCAGTAGCTCACAATGCCCAGCTCGGCGGCCAGACCCAGCACGGGAATGAAGGAGCGCTTTTTCTGAGATGCCTTGATAAGCGCCTTATCCAGCGGCTTGCAGGTGATGAGCAGGTTGATCATATAGGGGGCGCTGCCCAGCACCATGCCGAAGATCGCGGTAGTAAAGGCGGCCTCGGTAAAGCCCTCGCCGCCCAGCTCCACGCCCAGCGAGCTGGCCACGATATCGGCCATCCACAGCTCATAGTCGGCCGCGCCGATCACGCCGGAGCGCATGAAGGTAACGGTGGGGCCGATGATGGAGATCATGGCCAGGACCACCACCACCACGGAGAACGCAGGGCCGATGGTGGAGATGGCGCTGGAGACGATGGTATCCTTGATCTGGCCGCTGGTGTAGAGCTGGTGCTTTTTGTTGAACGCCAGCGCGTGGCGCAGGAACAGGATGGCTTGCAGGATAACAAAGCCGATCAGGATGAGCGCAAAAGGAAAAATGATGTTGTTGACATTTTTGACCGCTTCCGTCAAGGTGATCCCTCCCAGTTTCTTTTGTGCAAGGCTTCGTACTGCCGTAGCAGCTGCATCTCCCGTTTGGCGCCGCGGGTTCTTGCGTTGAGGCAATTATAGCCCCCAAGCTGTCTGATTTCAACAAAAAGCGGCCGTTTTCGGTACCACGATTGCCGCTATTTGCCTACCGTAAAAAACGTTACCTGTCTCCCGGGCAAGGCATAAAACCGTCCAAGACACACGATAGCTTCTCCGCGCTATATGTTCCAATCCACGACTGCGCTGTCCCCCTCCAGCCGGATCTCCCGGATAAACCGTGCCGCCACCAGCTTCTTCTGTTCAAATCCCAGCGGCGCGAAGCGCAGCCTGTCCGGCCGGAGCCGTGCGTCCCGGGGCCGCCTGTCCTCCTTGTCCAGAAGTGCCCGGCGGGCTTTCTCCAGCCGCCCGACAGCGCGGTTTATGTAGGGCATGGATATATCGCTGCTCTCCGCCAGGGCGGACATAAGGCGCTCGATTTTCCGGTCGATGGCCTCCAGCTCCTCTGCCGCGCCCACTTCGCCCGGTTCCTCCTCGTCCGGGCACTCGGCCAGCAGGCGTTCCAGTTCCTCCTCCACCGCCCGCTCCAGTGTCCGCAGATCCACCCGGATGGACGCTCCGCACACCCCCAGATTGGATCGCCCGCTGCACAGCAGATAGTACTTCTCCCCATCCCGGTTGACCTTGACGCTGTAGCCGCAGCGGCCGCATTTCATCAGCCCGGAAAGCCAGGTATGTTTTCCTCTCCCGTTTCCTCCGGCCCGGCGGTTGGCGTCCAGCTTGTACTGGCAGGCCAGCCAGAGCCCGGAGGGGATCACGCCCCGGTGGCTGGCCAGTGAAAAATGTCCCTCGCGCACATCCCGGTACTTCCCCGCGCTTCGGTCCCGCCTGCCCACGAGCATTCCGGCATTCTGTCCATCGAACTCCTCCGGAGCATTTGCAAATGCAACTCCCTTCCCTTTGTAATAGAGATAGACCTCCTCATCCGCCCCCACGTACAGCGGGCTGTGGAGCATCCGGGACAGGGCCGCATTATCCCAGACGGCCCGTTTGGGAGCGGGGACGCCGCCGGCGTTGAGGGCCCGGGCCACGCTCCCCAGTGTGGCTTCCTTCTCCGCGTAGGCCCGGAAGATCCGCTCCACGGTCTTCATGTGTTCATTGGGGACCAGGCCGGGAGCCGGCCTTCCATCAGGTCCGGGCAGCCGGCCGATAGAGAAGCCGTAAGGCGCGGGCCCGCCCGGCCAGGCACCCAGTCCGGCCCGCTGGTAATAGTTGTCCCGCACCCGTTCGGCGGTGGTCTCCCGCTCCAGTTGGGCAAAGACCATGATAATGTTCAGCATGGCCCGTCCCATGGGAGTGGAGGTGTCAAAGGTCTCGTTGACCGAGACGAATTCCACACTGTGGGCTTTCAGTATCTCCCACAGGCGTCCGAAGTCGGCGATGGAGCGGGAAAAACGGTCCAGCCGGTAAACTACGATCTTCCCGATCGCTCCCCGTTCCACATCCTCCATCAGCCGCCGGAAGGCGGGACGGTTGGTGTTTTTGCCGGAAAACCCCTTGTCCTGATAGACTCTGCAGTCCGCTCCCGTCTCCCGGCGGCACAGACTGATCTGTCCCTGAATGGAAAGGCTGTCCGCCTTGTCCACGGACTGCCGCGCATAGATGGCATCCAAGCCAGGGGCCTCCTCTCGTTCAAACCGTCATTTTTTTCCTGCCGTGCCCGGGGCGGGGCGTTCCCCGGCCGCCTTCTCCGCCCGCAGAGCCGAAGCGCAGGAGCGGCCGATGGCGGCCAGCGCCTGCCGCCGCTCCTCCGGGCTGACCTCCGGATGCTGATGGCATATCTTCACAGGGTATCCCTCCTCTCTGTCCTCACCGCTCCAATCTATGCCTTCTCTCCGCCCCGGATGACAGCGGCACAGCCGTTTTCCTCCCGGAAAGCGGCCGTATCCTCTTATTTTTTTTTATAAATTTTCGTTTCGAATTTATTATTCTCCGGCAAAAAAACTGCGTGTTCTGTGGCAAAAACAAATTTCTTTCTCTTTGCCACAAATAAAATTACAAAATATGGATGCTTTTTTTAGAGGTTTTGGATTGATAATTCCGTTGAGTTGTGGTAAGATGTAAAAAAATCCAAAGAATATCGTTGGCTTTTTTGTACAATTCGCTTTTGCCTGCAAGCCACTGTGAGAGGGGGATGTGCAGCGCCCTTTGCGGTTGTGGAAAAAACGCGATGACTTGGATTTTTCGGTATGGCATGCAGATTGCCATATCAAAACACAAAAGGAGCGATGATTCACATGAACAAGAAGCTGTCTCGCGCACTTGCATTGCTGCTTTCCGCGTCCATGCTGGCCGTGATGCTGGCCGGCTGCGGCGGCGGCAATAAACCTCAGGGCTCTTCCAGCCCCTCCCAGAGCTCCGCCCCCAGCGGCGATGTCTCCCAGCCTGCCGCCGGCGGAAACGCCCTGCGCCTGGTGCTCTCCACCAACGACGGTTCCACCAAGGATGACCGCGTTCCCACTCCCTGGCTCAACCACAACATGGCCACCAACCTGATGTGGCGCAGCCTGCTCATCGCTGACAGCAGCCTGACCAAGACCGAGCCCGATCTGGCCGAGAAGGTGGAGATCAGCGAAGACGGCCTTACTTACACCATCACCCTGAAGGACGGCCTGAAGTGGTCTGACGGCGAGGCTCTCACCGCGGACGACGTGCTGTGGTCCATCGATGGCGTCCTGGCCGCCACCAACAAGAACTCCATCTACTCCGCCGCGTTCAGCAAGATCACTGAGAAGAGCGCCGAGGGCAACGTCATTACCCTGAAGCTGGACAGCCCCTATGCCTCCATGCTGGACATCCTGGCTCAGTTCTCCATCCTGCCCAAGCACTGCCTGGAGAGCGCCGATCCCGCCACCATCGACGCAGCCGATTTCTGGAAGGCTCCCGTTACCTCCGGCTACTACATGATGGACGAGATGAACCCCGGCAACTATTTCACCCTGAAGCCCAATCCCAATTATGAGGGCACTCCCGCCAAGATTGAGAAGGTCACCGTTTCCTTCGTCACCGACTTCCTGACCGCCGCCCAGTCCGGCTCCGCCGACTTCCTGTACGGCAACGCCTCCGACCTGGTGGACGGCATGGCCTCCCTGAGCAACTTCCAGTCCATCCCCGTGGACGTGCTGTTCTACAAGTACTTCATCTTCAACATGAAGGGCGTGGACGGCAAGGAGAATGCCGCCATGCAGCCCATCGAGGTCCGTCAGGCTCTGATCAAGGCCATCGACCGCGCCACTCTGGCCGCCCTGTATCCCTCCGCCACCGTGCTCAACAGCGGCGTGCCCAACAGCCACGAGGCTTACAACGGCTTTGAGTATACTTATGACCCCGAGGCCGCCAAGGCTGAGATCGCCGCTTCCGGCTACGACATGAGCCGCACCCTGCGCATCTGCTACTACAACAA
>JALEZN010000041.1 GCA_022772585.1 Clostridiales bacterium | reverse complement strand
ACCTCGGGCTCGATGATCTCTCTTGTGACCAGAACGTTGTGCAGCTGCTCGCCGAAGCCGTCATTGAAGATCTCCATGGTATCCAGCATTGCCTTTGCCTGACGCCGTTCCGCGGCCAGCTCCTTGAGCCTTGCCCGGCCCTGGCCCGTGATGATCCGTCCTCTGGACCGTCCGTCGTACTTTTCGCTTTTCAGAAAGCCCTGTTTCTCAAATTTTCTCAGATGCCTTCCGATGGTCGCTTCGCTCATTGTACAGTTCCCGTTACTTTGAAGCATATCCGCAAGAAAGCCCGCTCCGACAGGCTCTTCCTGCTCAGCGATCATCCGAAGCAGCATATATTCAACGTTTTCGGAATAAAAAGAACTCATTTACGCCACCCTGTCAATCATTGTTAATAAATAAATTATACATGATAACAGGGCATAAGTCCACAGAATAATCTATAAAAAAGCAGCTGAACGTGAAAAATGTTCAGCTGCCTGATATTATATTGCCGCTTTTCGAGGTCTGCTCCAGAGGGAACAGTTTTTGGTGTTCAGAAGCAGTCCTGCGAATACGACGGCCATACAGCCCACCTGCACCAGGGAGAGCTCTTCCTTGAGAACGACGGCCGCGGTGAGAATGGTGATAGGGCTGATCCCGTTCAGAAATGCGGCGGAGGTGGAAGCTCCGATGCTCTGAATGGACCGCTGCTGCAGGAGATAGCCCATCCCGGAGCACAGGACGCCCAGATAAACGACGGAAGCGGCTGCGCGTCCGCTGACAGGAAAGGGGAGCCCCCCTTCCAGAAGATACACCATTGGCAGCGTTGTAAGGAAGCTGACCGCCATCAGCCAGAACACAACGCAGTCAGCGGGCGTTTTCCGGACCTTTTTGCTCAGAACGGTGTAGACCGCCAGGCACAGGGAGGAGGCGAGCTCGGCGGCGTCGCCCTTGCTGAAGCCGCTGGAGAAGAGTTCCTCCGGGTGCCCGTTTGTGATAAGTACTGCCACCCCGGCGAAGGCCAGAATGATTCCCAGAAGCCGGCTTTGGTGTATTTTTTCCTTCAAAAAGACTGCCGCCAGGACGGTGGTGATGATGGGCCCCAGGGCATAGAGGGTGGCCACGTGGGTCAGTGCGGTGTGCTGTACCGCGAAAAAGTACAGGTAATTGCAGGCGACTACGCCGATCAGGGACAGAAGGATCAGAAGGCCTCCTTCTCCGGCCGCCGGGCGCACGCTCCCGCGGCGGCGCCATACGAAGGGAAACAGCACAAGGGCGGCAATGCCGCTGCGGAGGCACAGAACAGCCAGGGGAGTGAACTCCTCCACCGCATAGGTCGATGGGATGCCCATCGAGCCCCAGAACAGCATGACGAATATGATCGGGATATAATCCCGGATCCCGGGCCGGTTGTTCATGACAGCGTATCGACGGCGCGCTTGAGCCGCGCGACGAACTCCTCAAGGTTTGCCCGCTGCGTTGCCACGTTGATGCGCATAAAACGCTCCCCGCCTGGGCCGAATGTGCTGCCGGCATTCAGAGCCGCTCCGACCTTGCCGATCACAAAGTCCTTCATCTCATCGTTGCTCATGTTCAGCGCGCTCATATCCAGCAGCGGGATGTAGGTGGATTCCGGCCGGACCAGCCTGACCTGGGGCACCTGCTCCGCCAGCGCCCGGTCGAGATAGTCCAGATTCTGCTGCAGGTAGGCCAGCAGCGCCCGGTACCAGTCCTCGCCGTGCTCATAGGCGGCCTGGGCCGCGGGGATGCCGCAGGAGTTGCCGTTGGCCACATGCAGGCCATAGCGCAGCAGATACTGGAAGCGGCTGCGGAGCGATTCATTGGGAATGGTGATATGGGACATCTGCAGGCCGGCGATGTTGAAGGTCTTGCTGGGGGCCATGGCGATGATGCTGTGCTGCTCGCTCCAGGGGGAGAGTTGGGCGAAAACGGTATGCTTGTGGGGGGCGTATACGATATCGCTGTGGATCTCATCGGAAAATACCAGCAGATCGTTTTTCCGGCAGATCTCCTCCACCCGTGCCAGCTCCTCCCTCGTCCACACTCTGCCCGAGGGGTTGTGGGGGCTGCAGAATACGAAGAGCCTGGCCTTCTTCGCCTTTTCCTCCAGGTCTGCGAAGTCCATGGAGAAGCGTCCGTTTTCATAGAGAAGCTGGTTGTTCAGCACCGTTCTGCCCAGGGCTTCAATGGTGCTGCTAAAGGGGAAGTATACCGGCGGCTGGATGAGCACATTGTCCCCTTTTTCCGTAAAGGTAAGGATGGCGGTGGACAGGGCCGTCAGGACCCCCGGTGTGTGGCACACCCAGTCTTTTTCCACTGTCCAGCCATGGTGCTTCTCCACCCAGGCCAGAAAGGCCTCGTAATATCCGTCGGGAAAAATATTGTACCCGTATACGGGATGTTCCGCCCGCGTTTTGACGGCCTGGGTCACCTCTTCGGGGACGGGAAAGTCCATGTCGGCGATCCACAGAGGCAGAAGGTCATTTGTGCCGAAGGAGGCGGTCATACCGTCATATTTGGAGCAGCTGGTGTTTTTCCTCTTGATTGCTTCATCAAAATTCACATTCATCTTTATCCATATCCTTTTGCCGTTAAATAACAGATTCTTACCAGGTGAGGCTGGTCCCAAGACCCATTTGGCCTGCGCGGACGAAGGCCTCTTTGGCCACGCTCAGATCGAATATGGGCAGGCCGAAGGCGTCAAACATGACCTTTTGCCCGGGGGTCCCACGAGGCACGTCCAGCCTGCCGGAGAGGATGGCGCCCAGTGTACCCGTGATACGGGCCTCATCGAACCGGCCCTCGCGGTAGAGCCTGAAAAGGGACTGGCCGCTCACATGCTTTGCTTCTTCCCAGGTGTCCACAACGACGCGGCTGAACTGGTCCACCGCCTCCGCCGTGATCTCATTGAAGCCGATATGGCAGTAGAGGGCTGCCGAGCGCAGATGGCGGGGGAGCAGATAGGGTTCGGGCGCCGAGGTGGCGCCGATAATGACGTCCGCGCCGTCCACCGCGTCATCCAGATCCTGCGCGGCGCGAAGAACAGTTCCGGTGGTGCCGCGATAGCGCTCTGTCAGGGCCTTGTTCCGTCTGTTTCCGCGGCTCCACACAGCGATCTCCTCCGTCTGCGGCAGCGCAAAAAGGACCGCCTGGAGCTGGCGCTCCGCCTGTCCGCCCGCGCCGCACAGAGCCACCTTTTTGGTATGAACCGGCGCCAGGCGCCGCAGCGCCGCCGCCGTCACCGCGCCTGTACGGGCAGCGCCGATGTCCGTGCCGTTCATGACAGCCAGCGGGAGACCGCTGTGGGGGTCGGTGAGGACTACGGTGGCCTGGATACGGGACTGTTCCATGTTCAGGGGATCCGTTTCCGTTCCGTGGGCGGTCCACTTGAGGCCGCATATATTCACGTCACCGCCCACATAGGCGGGAAGGGAATAGCAGGCGTGGTCCTGTCCGTCGGCCTTGAGACGAAGGGCGGCTTCCTGGACGATGATGGCCTGCTCTGCGTCAAAAAGGCGGAACGCCTTTTCCACGATCTGTACTGTCTCTTCCATTCTGCAGACGCCGGTCCTGGCCACATCTGCTCTGGATAACCACAAAACATTGCTCATGCTGTCAGTATCTCCTTTTCGTCCGGGCGTGGGGCTGGCCCTCCCGGGATATATGTGCAGCCTGCCGCGCGGACAAACCCACCTATCATTTCTGACAGGTGGGTCCATCACCATGACAAACTAGATTATCTGCGGGAATACCACCCATAGCAATTCTGGCTGCTGCTTCTCCGGAAACTGTTGTTAAAGGAAAAATAGCAGATTTTTCTGTTTCCCGCAACAGGTCAGTTTTCTTTTACCTGCTCCAGATCCGGCTTAAGGTCGGCCGGCAGGGGGCTGACATAGGGCTCCGTCTGGTTCTGATGGAAGTTGTCCCAGGCATCCTGGACCAGCTGGGGATTCTCCAGCAGACGCAGGCCGGAGAGGCCCAGCACCTTTGCCGCACACAGCATGCTGGCAAAGCCCACATGGTGGCCGCTGTATGCCGTCATCTGCCACGAGTGGCCGGGACATCCGATGCCCTGACCGGCCACATAGATCTGATAGGTGGGCACCACATGGCTGACATCGCCCACGTCGGTGGAGCCCGGCGCCACCAGCCGGTCTTCGATGACCCGGTCGAACACCACATCACAGAGGAATTTGTCATCGCCGTTGACGCCGTACTCTTCCTTCATGACCTTGCGGTCACGGGCCAGTACTTCGGGGTAGGTCTCTGCCATCTTTTTGGCAAAGGCGTAGTCATCCTCTGTGAATTTGGGTGCGCCGGTGTCCTGATAGGCCTCCAGCATAACCTTTTCCAGCACGTCGTTAGGCATCACCTCGCTGCAGCCCGTGAGGAACTCGATGTCGAAGCGCGTCTGGGTCATGAGGGCGGCGCCCCTGGCGCAGTCGCACAGCCAGCTGTAGACCTCATCCACATCCCTGCGCTTCGGGGCGCGGATGTAGTACCACACCGAGCACTCGTCGGGCACCACATTGGGGGCGCAGGAGCAGATGGTGGCGTAATGGATACGCACGTCGGGCTTTACATGCTCACGCATGTAGTTGGCGGAGACGTTCATCAGTTCCACAGCGTCCAGGGCGCTTCTGCCGTCAAAGGGATGGCCGGCGGCATGGGCAGCTTTGCCGTGGAAGTGGAACTTGACGGAGTTCATGCAGGTATAGCACGCGCCCCAGGCGCCGTTGTAAGCGTGGGAATGCCAGGTCATGGCGCAGTCCACGTCCTTGAACGCGCCGTCGCGCACCATAAAGACCTTGCCCACCAGAAGCTCTTCGGCGGGGCAGCCGTAGAACCGGACCGTGCCCTTGACCTTGCCGGCGGCGATGGCGTCCTTGAGCATAACAGCGGCGCCCACGGAGCCCACGCCCAGATTGTTGTGGCCGCAGCCGTGCCCGGAGCGCTCGGGTTCCTCAGGGTACTTGAGCTGCTTGTGATCGGTGACCACCTGGTTGAGGCGGGGGAGGGAGTCATACTCGCCCAGATAGGCGATCACGGGATGGCCGGAGCCGTACTCCGCGCAGATGGCGGTAGGGACAGTGCCCACGCCCAGCTGGACGCGGAAGCCCTCGGATTCCAGGTATTCCGCGATGGCCCTGGAAGATCTGACCTCTTTGAGGCCGGGTTCGGCATATTCCCAGATCTGTTTGGACAGTGCAATGAGAGCGTCCTCTCTGGAGTCAACAGACGCAAAACAGGCTTTTTCGTTATTTTTGATCATCGAGCCACCCCGTCTTCATCAAAAGACGACCGATAATGATGGAACCGAACACGCTGATAAGGATGGCCATGGAGCTGTCGAAGAGGCCGGTCTTGCTGATGGCCAGGCTGACGGCGCCCAGAGGCACGGCGATGAGGGCAATCTTGGGGGAGTAGAGGATCATCTGCATGAGCATGGCGCCGTAGAGGGCGGGCACCAGGTAGACCAGCGCGCTGACTAGGGAGGCGGGGATCAGGGAGATGATCTGAGCGCCCAGGATGACGCCCAGAGTCAGGATGGCCAGGTTGACGACGATGGATACCGCGACGCCGATGGTGGAGACCACGGCGCCCTGAGGCGTACCCTCTTCCACGCCGGCGGCCTTCTGGGCGACGGAGGAGCAGGGCACGCGCAGGTTGGAGATGTTGCCGGACAGGAAGGCCATGTAAGTACCGGGAATGCCCAGAACAGGCTGGAACGAGATAGGTTCGATGAAGTAGTACACAAGGCAGGCGCTGATGCGGATCGTGGCGGCGGTGACGATGGCGTCAAAAGCGGGCATGATGTCGAACACCACGGCCAGGACAACCACCGGCACGAAGCTGGCCACCACGCCGATCAGGCTGGTCAGGCGGCCCCATTTGACGCTGTAGGGGATATATTCGTTATCGTATATCTGCTGAGTGCTGGGAGTCTCGTTCATGTTGGTTCCCTCCTTTTAGAAAATACAGGCAAAGGCCACGCCCACGATCATGGCGATGGTGGCGCTCCAGTTGGAGACCCACTTGGCTTTGCGGTTCTTATTCCACATGGTCAGCAGCCAGATGGTCAGCGCGCCGCCGATGACGGCGAAGATGTTCTTGTTGTCCACTGTGACGGGATACATCTTGTTGAAGGTCAGGCTGCAGTAGCAGCCCAGGGTGGCGGCGGCGGTGATGATGGGAAGGGCCTTGGCGTTGCCGCCGGCCAGCTTGGTGCGCAGGCCGTCGATCTTGTGGGCGAAGAGACCGGACACGATGATCCAGCCGATGCTGCCCAGGATCATGGCCCAGACGCCATTGGCGAAGGCCTCTGCGGTCATGGCCGACTGCTCGAAGGTAACGCCCACCGCCTGGGCGCCCACATCGGCGGAGGTCATCTCAAACATGACCGCGCCGATGTAAGAGAGGCGCAGCCACGCAATGGGGGCGCCCATCATGACCATCAGCGAGACCATGCCGGCGAGGATAGAGACAGAGGGACCAACGGAAGCGGAGGCGGAGGCGATGACGGCGCTTTTGATCTGGTCATTTTTCACACCCATGCGCCTGCCGTCCCTGAGGGAGCGCCTGAGGAGCAGAACGACCTGCCATGCCAGGACAGCCATGGGGATGGCGACAGCAAACCACATCCAGCCGCTGTTTGCTATTTTGAGATAGTCCATTTTGTTTCTCCTTTCTCATATTCCACGATCTCTTCAACCATCACTGATGATTGATTAACTGTATTATAGCTGCTATTGCCTGAAAATGCAATTAGAAATTTCAACAAGCTCAAAATTTGTTGAATATCACAAAAATGACCGCATTTTTCTGTCATCCGACCGCCTGAAAGCTGCCGGACAGGTGTGGCCGGCGAAAAAAACGGAGCTGCACGGTACAAGACCGTGCAGCTCCGCTGAAGCTGCCCGCAGGCTGTCAGGGGCTGGTATTCAGTTCCCCAACATGATATGAAGGATTTCGGTATCGGTGGTATGCATCCCCTCGCGGCCTACACGTCCGACGCTTCGAATGGTGCTGTCCACATCGTTCTGAACGATGCCCTCCTTGGGCTGGAAGGCGTTTTTTTCGTGGAAAGCCATCAGGAAGCCCAGAATCCCCGCGTTGACCGACGCGGCGATCTTGGCGGCGCAGGAGGACTTGGCGCCGTCGCAGACGATGCCCCCTACATTGCAGAGCGTATTGGTTATTGTGCGGGAGATGTCTTCGTATCCGCCGCCGTGCAGATAGCAGATGCCGCAGGCGGCGCCGGTACCGGCGCAGACCGCGCCGCAGAATGCGGACAGACTGCCGATGTAGTATTTTTGAAGGATGGCGATCAGATTTCCTACGATCAGTGCGCGGTGCAGCTGTTCGCGGCTCTTTCCGAGCTCTTTCGCGTATTCGATGATGGGAAGTGAGACGGTCATGCCCTGATTGCCGCTGCCGGAGTTGATCACCACGGGAAGGGGACAGCCGTTCATACGGGCGTCAGACCCGGCGGCTGCCATGGCGCAGGCGCGGATACGCACATCGGAGGCGTCATAGTATTTCAGCAGCGTGTGCCCCACCTGAGCTCCATAGGGATGGCCAAGCCCTTCCTGGGCGATCCGCGTATTCATATCGATCTGGCGCTGAAGGACCTCTGCAAGGTCTGAGAGTTCGACGTTTTCGGCAAAAGTAAGGATGTCCCGCACATTCAGGCAGGACTTATCGACCTTTGGCCGCTGTGCCGCTGATGCAGGATCCTGCTGGGAAAAAAGCACCTGGCCATTTTTTAGGATTTTTGTGATATTGGTGTGATGTGATTTGATCTCTACCGAGGCGCTTTGCTCACCAGCGGCCACAGTGATGAAAATATAGAGATTTTCCACATCCTCAGCCAGACTGCACGTACAGTAATCCTGCTTGAGAAGGCACTGCGTCTGGCGGATATCCTCGGGAGAGACAGACTGGAGGACCTCCAGCTGCCGGGAGGGGTCTCCGCCCACGATCCCCAGGATGGCGGCGGCGTCGATCCCGCGCAGGCCGCCGGAATTTGGGACCGTAACGCCCTTGACGTTTTTAATGATATTGCCGCTGCAGCGGATCTGGACCGATGCGGGCATCGTGCCCAGCACTTCCCGGGCCTTCGCCCCGGTATAGGCGATGGCGATGGGTTCGGTACAGCCCAGTGCGGGGATCAGCTCCTGCTTCAGGATTTCCGTGTAGTTTTGATATGTATTTTTATCCATAATCGTAAAAAACCTTTCTCGTCACTGGTCATTCGATCATAGCGGGGACTTCCAGGAGGATGCGCGTCTGTGCTTCGATGGCATAGGGGAGGGATTCGTCATTGAACTGGTATCCGCCGGAGTGGGGGGGAGCAACGCTTCCGTCCGGCTTCACCTTCCGGGTGCCGGCGCGGAAATAGCATCCGGGCACTTCGTGCAGATAGGCGGAAAAATCCTCTCCCCCCATGAGCGGTACCGGCTCGATGACCTTGCCGCTGCCAAAATGAGCGGCCAGAACGCTGCGCACAGCTTCCGCGATCCTGGGGGTGCTCTCGACCAGGTCATATCCTTTTCGGATGTCGATCTCGCACTGCGCGTGGTAGGTGCTGCACAGGCCCTGCACGACCTCGCGCACTCTTGTCAGGAGATCCGCCTCACAGCGGCGGTCCAGCATACGGATCGTGCCCAGCAGGTGGACCACGTCGGGGATACTGTTGTAGGAGCACGCGCTCTGGATGCCGGTCACGGTCAAAACGCAGCGCTGCGCATTGTCAATGCTGCGGGGAATGATGCCGTTCAGGGCGACCACGACGTTGGACGCCAGCAGGACCGTGTCCACGCCGGACTGCGGAAACGCGGCATGGGCCCCCTTGCCGATGATCTGAATGTCAAACGAATATGTGGAGGCAAACAGCGGGCCGGGCTTGACCAGAAAGACCCCCGGATCTTCCGGAACGTGGTAGTGCATACCAAAGATCATATCCACGCCGTTCAGCACGCCCGCCTTGACGAAGGCGGCGGCGCCGCCGGGGGGACACTCTTCCGCGGGCTGGAACAGAAAGAGGATTCTCCCCGCAAGCTGTTCCCGCAGCCGGCTCAGGACCTTTGCCGTACCCAGCAGAGTGGCGGTATGGCCGTCGTGACCGCAGGCGTGCATGACGCCGTCCACATGGGAGCAGGGATCCAGCGCGGGATCTTCCCGGATAGGCAGTGCATCGATATCTGCCCTGAATGCCACGGTCTTGCCGGGCCTTTGTCCCTGAAGGATGCCCACAACGCCGGTGGGAGTGGGGCGCCATACTTCGATCCCGCCAAAAGCGCGCAGTTGAGATTCGATAAACTCAGACGTTTTAAACTCCTGAAATCCAAGTTCGGGCAATTCGTGAAGCCGTCTTCGCCAGGAGACGGCTTCTTTTGATACCTGTTGGCATAAAGCTGTGATCGGGTCCGCCATGGTATGACCTCCTGCCGTAAAACAAATGCAATGTTTAACAGTCAAATTACGGAGCAAAACAGGGGAAACTTGTATTTTTATTTAAACATATTTGATATGGAGACACAATCAGCTTTTTAGCTCGCTATGCGACAGCATTTTTACTGTAAAGAGGAAGGCGGCGCCCCATGATCCGTCCTCAGCGCTTTATAAAAGAATTGTGTCCTGACAAACTACGGTTTTTTGCGGCCTATCCGGGACCGCCGTGAAACCGCAAGTTTGTCAGGACACAAAATGAATTTGCAGATACGTCTGCCGGCTGTGCCGCGCAGTATCAGGGTAAAGTCGAAAGATGGAACGGGTTCATATCCATGCGCTCTTTTGTCAACTGGATGAACTCCGCTGCTGCATGTGAAAGGTATTTGTTGCTCAGGTGGCTGATGGAGAGCTGCCGCTGGGCCTCCTGATAAAAAAGAGGGTAGATGCCCAGAGAATCTGCCAGCTGCGCGTTCTTGCGGAAAATACTCTCAGCCACCAGCACTTCAGGGCAGAACATGCAGCCCATTCCCTGAAAGCAAAGGGTGAGAAGGGTCTCCACATTGCGGGATTGGAGCACGATCTGGGGTGTAAAGCCGGCGGAACGAAAGATGTTATTGGTGGCGGCCCCCATACTGGAGGAGGAGTCCATGATCAAAAAGGGACAGTCTTTCAACAAAGTAACATCGGATGTTTCTTTCAGGGCCAATTTGATCTCCCGCAGATTGTGGGGATATATTTGCTCCAAAAGCGGAAATGGTACCAAAAGGACCATTTTTTCCTTGCAGATGATATCCACGGTCAGGTTGCTGCAATCGGACGGGACATAGCCGATACCAAGATCCACTTTTCCGTGCTGAAGGCTGGCCTCCACCTCTTCTGTGGTCCCTTCCACCAGATGAAGGCGGATATTTGGAAAGAGCCGATTATAGACCGGAAGAACATAGGGGAGGATGACGCGCCCCCAAAGTCTGGTACAGCCGATGGTAAGATCACCGGATTTGAAGTCGCGGATGTCATTGATTTCTTTTGCGGCTTCTTCCCTTGCGCGCAGCATCTTTTTTGCGTGCTGCACCAGGCAAGCGCCCTCTTTCGTGAGGGTGAGCGGGGGTGAACGGTCGAACAGGGGAGCACAAAAGTATTCTTCCAGTTTTGCAATGTGGTTACTGAGAGACTGCTGAGAAATATACAGGCGCTTTGCTGCCCGGGTAAAATTCAGCTCCTCTGCGGCGACCAGGAAATACTCCAGATTTAAAAAATTCACTTGTACCTTCCTCCGCAGTATCGAAGATCATTTTGCGAGATTTGAAAGAAAACAATGCAATTGATTTAGCAGACGGATGCTTTTGTAAAATCAATGCAGTGTATTTTACATACACAGATAGATTAACATAATTAAACCCCGGGTGTACATAGACAAGCGACAATTTTATTTCATACAATAGTTTGCACAAAACAGAAAGCAGATAACAGCAAAATGGCTGTGAAACATGTAGGGGAAAAGGTGTTTCATCTAAAAATGCTTTTATGCTATCCTGTTTCCGGGGGAAACTCTACACGGTTTCCGGAGTTTGCAACAACAAATCCATATTTATGCAATATGTTGGGACGCCGGTCAGCCGCAAGTACAAAGCCCTGCACAGGAAAGACAGACATAAGCACGAGACAGGAGAAAAAGAAAGGTGTGAAAGAAATGGCGAGAATCAGTATTTCTATGAGGAAATTGGCTTCACTCTTGCTGGCAACTGCGGTTTTGGCCGGTACCATCAGCGGATGCGGTACCAAAAATCCCCAGACATCTCCCGAAAACACCGGAGCGGCTCCAAGTAAGGCTCCTGTTTCCTCCGAAGACAAATTGAATGAGAGCAAGGCCGGAGAGGCGGTCGACGGAGGAACGCTGACCATCTCCATGGATAAGGCGCCCACCTCGCTGGATCCGATGAAGATTTCGGGCTACAACGCGTACGTGGCCTGCCAGCAGCTCGGCGATTCTCTGATCATTCACGATCCCGAAGGAAAGGGCGAGTATCTGCCCAACCTGGCCACCTCCTGGGAGACCAGTGAGGATGGCCTGCAGTGGGTTTTCCAGCTGCGGGATGACGTGCATTTCCAGAAAGGCAAATATCAGGATGGCCGCCTGATGACGGCGGAGGACGTGGCCTATTCCTTTATGCGCAACAAGCAGCACGTGAACAACACGCTGGGCTTTGTCGAAAAGGTGGAAGCCACCGGTGAGAACGAGGTCACCTTCACCCTGTATCAGCCCACCGCAACACTGCTGTATGAGATCACGCTGCCCAACTTCATGATTGTTCCGCGGGAAGAAGTGGAAGGCTGGGGCGATGAGTTCGGTGCCCATGTGATCTCCACCGGCGCGTTCCAGCTGGAGAGCCATGAGATCGATCAGCAGACGGTCATGGTCCGAAACGAGAACTACTGGGGCGCCCGTCCCCACCTGGACAAAGTGGTGTTCAAGGTCATTCAGGATCCCAACCAGCGGCTGAACGCACTGATCACCGGCGAGATCGACCTGGCGCTGTCCCTGTCCACGGATTCGCTGCAGCAGGTCATGGATAATCCCGATCTGGATCTGGTGTCCCTCAACAAGGTGCAGATGAATATGATCGCTTTCAGCTATGAGAACGGCCCAACCACGGATCCGCGGGTCCGGCAGGCCCTGTCCATGGCCACTGACCGCCAGGCCCTCATTGACGGAGCCTTTGCGGAAGGTGTGGCGAAGTACACCAAGATCCCCCTCCCGGGCAACTCCTGGGCCTACGATGACAAGCTGCAGGACCTGGTCCCCGATTATGACCCTGAGGGCGCCAAGGCCCTGCTGGCGGAAGCCGGTTATCCTGACGGATTCCAGATCACTCTGAGCTATGCCGCGTCTACTGAGCGTGACCGTGTGGGTGTCGTGCTGCAGCAGATGTGGAAGGAGAACCTGAATGTTGACGTGGTCCTGGACGCCACCGAGACCGCGACCTATAACGATAAGGTACACTCCGGCAACGGCGAACTGTACATGGGCGGCATCACTGCCTCTTCTCCCGATCCTGCGTTCTCCCTGGGCTACAGCTTTGACTCCAGCAAGGCCCATGCCTCCTATAACCCCGGCCCGTACATCAATGAGGAGTGGGACAAGCTCAACAAGCAGGCGCTGGCCAGCACCGATCAGGAAGAGCGCACTGGCATTTATCACGAGATGCTGAAGATGGCCATGGAGGACTATCCGGGCATTTGGTTTGCCGACCAGTACCCCTGCTGGGGCGTCCGCAACGGGACGCATATGACCGACTTTGACAACTGGTTCCTGATCTGCAACGGAAATACTTATAACGCGTGGAAAGAGCAGTAACCCAATAACAGATAGGTGGTTCACTTATGCTACGTTTGGTATGGAAGCGTCTCCTGCAATTAATACCTACCATGCTGATCGTTGTTTCCATCACCTTCGTATTGACGCGCATCATTCCTGGAGATCCGGTCTCGGTGCTTGCGGGCCCCGAGGCCGATCCCCAGCTGATCGCCGAGCTGCAGGCGAAACTGGGGCTGGATAAAAGCATACCCGAACAGTTTCTAATGTATGTCGGAGATATATGTAAGGGAGATTTTGGAACATCGCTCAACTACAATGAGCCTGTGTTCGGTTTGATCATGGACCGGATCCCCAAGACGCTGCTGATCACGTTTACCGGACTGGTCATCGCGCTCATTGGAGGTATCATTTTAGGAACGGTCTCCGCGCTGCGGCAAAATTCAATCATTGATCACTTCTGCACCTTTTTTGCCCTGCTGGGCGCCTCGCTGCCAGTTTTCTGGATCGCGATCATGGGGGTTTTCGTATTCAGTGTCAATCTGAATCTGCTGCCTACCATGGGAATGGGATCCATGGAACGCGGGTTGGGCGACGTGGTGTCTCATATGCTGCTGCCGTGCCTGTGCCTGTCCCTGTCCCCCATGGCCACCTTTACCCGGACGACACGCTCCAGCATGCTGGATACCATCAATAACGATTATATCCGCGCACTGCGTTCCAGGGGCCTCAAAGAGCGGCAGGTCATCTGGAAGCATGCATTCAAGAATGCGCTGCCGCCCATTATCTCGATTTTGGGTGTTCAGCTGGGCATCTCGTTTTCCGGCGCGATCCTGACTGAGAACATTTTCTCGTGGCCGGGAATGGGAACACTGATCTCGACGGCGATCAATACGCGTGACTATGCGCTGGTGCAGGGCGCCATCCTGACGCTGGCAGTCGTGAACGTGATCATCAGTCTTTTGATGGACATCCTCTATATGCTGATCCATCCGAAGGTCAAGATTTAGGTGGTGAACCATGAGCAAACTGGATACTGCAACCCCCGGCGGCGCCATGTCCAGCGAAGCGCTGTTCAATCGGGAGAAAAAAGCCAATAGCCTGTGGCGAAAATTCTGCAGGAACCGCGCGGCCGTGATCGGCCTGGTCATCGTGGCGTTCATGGTATTCATCGCCGTGTTTTCCCCTCTGGTAGCCCAGCAGTCTCCCATTGCGCTGGATCTGAAAAACAAATTGCTGCCCCCGCTTTCGCCGGGACATATTTTCGGTACGGATGAATTCGGCCGTGATTTGTTTGCGCGCATCGTTTACGGCGCCCGTACTTCCATTATCATCGCGGCCGGCGCCAGCGTTGTGGGCTGCCTGCTGGGAATGATCGTCGGTATGATCGCAGGCTACATGGGCGGAGCCGTGGATTCGGTCCTGATGCGTATCGTGGATGGTATGTTTGCCTTCCCGTCCATCCTCCTGTCCATCGTGCTGGTGACGGTACTGGGCAACGGCGCGCTCAATGTGATCCTGGCGCTGGGCATCAGCAGCCTTCCGCGATTCGCAAGAGTGGTGCGCGGGCAGGTCACGATCCTGAAGAACGAGGAGTACTGCAATGCCGAGCGGGTCCTGGGCGCATCCCATCTTCGGCTGATGATCGTCCACATTCTGCCCAACGCCATGTCGCCCATCATCGTTTACTTCACATTGAACATCGCCAGTGCGATCCTCTCGGAGGCGGGCCTGAGCTTTCTGGGCCTGGGTATCATCGCTCCCACGCCGTCCTGGGGAAACATCCTCAGAGCGGGCAATTCCTTCCTTGGGACCGCGCCCCATGTCGCGTTCCTGCCGGGCGCCTTCATTCTGCTTGCCGTGCTGGGGTTCAACCTGACGGGCGATGGGATCCGGGATGCGCTGGACCCGAAGATGAAGCGCTAGGAGGGATCACGCATGAACAAAAATCTGGTGGAGGTAAAAAATCTCCGCACGTACTTTTATACCGCCAGCGGGATCTCGAAAGCGGTGGACGGAGTCAGCTTTGAGGTAAAACAGGGTGAGACTCTGGGAATCGTGGGCGAGTCCGGATGCGGAAAGAGCGTGATGTCGGCTTCCCTGATGCGCCTGCTGGCAAGCAAAGCCGGAAAGATCGTGGACGGAACGGTACATTTTGACGGGATCGACGTGCTGGCACTGGACAAGCGCCAGCTGCGGGAATTCCGCGGCAAGGATGTGGCCATGATCTTTCAGGACCCCATGACGACGCTGGACCCGGTGTTCAAGATCGGTTACCAGATGGTCGAGGCCATCCTGGCGCACCGGGATGTGACGAAGGAGGAAGCCAGACAGATCAGCATCGAGGCGCTGAAGAAGGTGGGTATCCCGGATCCGGAAAAACGCTTTGACTCCTACCCATTTGAACTGTCCGGCGGCATGTGCCAGCGTGTGGCCATCGCCATGGTGCTGTGCGGCCAGCCCAAGCTCATTATCGCGGACGAGCCCACCACCGCGCTGGACGTCACGATGCAGGCCCAGATCCTGAGCCTGATGAAAAAACTGCAGAAAGAGTACAATACTTCGATCATGATGATCACCCATAATCTGGGCGTCGTGTGGGAGATGTGCGACAACGTTATGGTGATGTATGCGGGCAGAGTGGTGGAGCGCGCCAGCGTGAAGGAACTCTATGCCCATCCCATGCATCCCTATACGTGGGGGCTCATGGATTCCATGCCCGCGCTGAACGATACACCCAAAGAGCCGATGGCGACCATTGAAGGAACTCCGCCGGACCTGCGCCTTGTGGGAAAGGGCTGCAATTTCTGCGACCGCTGTAAATATGCCATCCCCGCCTGCGCGGAGACGGTCCCGGAGGAAGTGGACCTGGGGAACGGCCATTATGTCTCCTGTATCCGTCAGACCGGGAATGCGGTGCTGGAGCGGGAAGGGGGGAAGCGCCATGTCTGATCGGCAGGTATTGCTGGAAGTGGAGCACCTCACAAAGACGTTCCCGATCCAGAGCAAGACGTCTCGAAAAAAACAGCTGCTCTACGCGCTGGACGATGTCTCTCTGAAGCTCTATCGCGGCGAGACGCTGGGCATCATCGGAGAATCCGGGTGCGGAAAATCCACCCTGAGCCGCTGCATCGTATCCCTCCATAAGCCCACGGCGGGGAAAATCCTCCTGAACGGCCGGGATATCGCGCGGATGCGGGGCGCCGAAAAGAAAGCGATGCACCGCAAGATCCAGATGATATTCCAGGATCCGTATTCCTCGCTGGACCCGCGAAAAACTGTGGCGCAGACGGTCATGGAACCCTTCATCATTCATGATATCCAGCCGGAGGGGATGACCCGTCTGGACCGGGCCCTGCAGCTGATCAGGGCCGTCGGACTGGATCAGTACCATATGCACCGCTACCCGTATGAGTTTTCCGGCGGACAGCGGCAGCGGATCAACATTGCCCGGGCCCTGACGCTCAATCCGGAAATCCTGGTCTGTGACGAGCCGGTCTCCGCGCTGGATGTGTCCATGCAGGCACAGGTACTGAACCTGCTGATCCGGCTGCAGAAGGAATTCAACCTGACGTACCTGTTCATCTCCCACGACCTGAGCGTGATCCGCTACATCAGCGACTATATCGCGGTGATGTATCTGGGCCATATCGTCGAGATGTGTCCCGCGGGCGATATCTATGAGCGCCCGCTGCACCCGTATACGCAGGCGCTGCTGTCGGCCATCCCGCCCAACAGTCCCTTTGTCAAAAAACAGCGGATCGAGCTGCAGGGAGATATACCGAGCCCCATCGGCCGGCAGCCAGGCTGCCCGCTGGCCTCGCGCTGCCGGCACTGTACAGAGCGCTGCAGGCAGGAGCGCCCGCAGCTGCGTGAGGTGGATAAGCGCCATACCGTGGCGTGTTTCCTTTATGACGGATAGCGCCATATTCGGCGCAAAGCAGGAAGCGATCCCGTCATAAACGATTTTAAGGAGGGATAGAACGTGTGGACAAAAAAGGAGCGGGTGGAGGCCGTCCTCAATGGAGAGCTGGCCGACCGCCCGCCGGTGTCGGCGTGGAGACATTTTCTGGAGACAGAGCACAGCGGTGCAGAGGATTTTGCAAACTCCATGCTGGCATTTCAGAAAACATATGACTGGGACTATGTAAAGGCCCAGAACAGGGCTACTTATTACGAAGAGGTCTGGGGCGGAGAGTTTGATTATGAGGATTACCGGGGGGGAGTAGTCGCTCCCTGTACCAAGGCCCCCATCACCTGTGCCGCCGATCTGGAAAAGATCGTGGAAAAGCCGGCGTCTGTGGCGCCGCTCGCGGAACAGGTGGAGGCCGCCCGCCTGATCGTGGAGGGCCTGGGGGATGACACTCCGGTTTTCCCGAGCATTTTCTGTCCTGCAGCGGTCTTTCAGAAGATGTGCGCGGTGGATTCCATCGGCCGCTACCGGCCGGCCACCCGGGAAGACCTGATGGTCACGCTGATGAAAGAGCATCCGGAGCAGGTCCACACCGCGCTGCGCAATATCACCCGTACTCTGGCCGGTTACGCCCAGGAGCTGGTCAAGACCGGCATCTACGGCGTATTTTACGCGGCCACGGGCCTGTCCCGTACCGGTTATCTGACCCGTTCCGAGTGGGAAGAGTTTGTCCGGCCCTATGATATGGAACTGATTGAGGCGCTCAAGCCCTGCAAGATCATGGTCCATGACTGCGGGATCTATTGCAATCCGGAGTGGTTCGCCGACTACCCCATCGATATCCTCCACTGGCCGGAGAGCGCCACAGGGAACCCCGCGCTTGACAGCGCGCCCGGGTGGCTGGGCAGGATTACCCCCATGGGCGGCGTGGATGAGCGCCCGTTCGGCCAGGATCAGGCCGCCCATATCGGGGAGCTGACCAGGGCCACGCTGAAAAAGATGAAGCAGATCCCCTTCATGCTGGCGCCGGATTGTTCCATATCCGTGCATACGACCCATGAAGAGCTGATGGCGTTCTATCGCGCTTCCCATGAGAGCGTTTCATAGAAAAAAGTTCATACCATGTGAGAGCAATGCGTAAAAGAAAGGATGTATGATTATGTCTTGTGTGACGATTTTCTCCAACATCAAATTTGAGCCCGAGGAGAAGAAGAAGTTTTTTGAACTGTCTGAGGCGGCCATCTCCAAGTGCTTCCAGAAGAAGTCCATGATGCTCATCGAGATTCCCCCCGAGAACCAGTACGCCAATGCCCCCGGCTGCGTCTACTTCTTCCTGTATGCGCCCCCTGCCAGAACGGAAAATCAGAAGCGTACCCTCATCAAGGACCTGGATGACGTCGTAAAGGAAGTGGTGGGCCAGCGTGTGGAGAATGCCCGGGCCTGCGTCATCTTTAAGCACCATCACGGCAGTGATGCAGGTGTGGGCGGAGTCATGCATCTGGACAACGGAGTATATTGATAGCGGGGGGATAATATGCGCTATATGCAGATCGGGCATTCCGGCATCGAAGCGTCCCGGATCTCCATGGGAGGCCTCTCCATTGGCGGAGGCGCCTGGTGGAACGGGACCGATGACGCGGAATCCATCCGTACCATCCACTATGCGCTGGATCACGGCATCAATCTGATCGATACGGCACCTCTTTACGGCTTTGGCCACAGTGAAGAGATCATCGGCAAGGCCATCGCCGGGCGGCGGCATGACGCCGTGATTTCGACCAAGTGCGGCATGATCTGGGACAAGAAGGAGGGCACTTACTGGAGCGACAAGGGCGGAGAGAGCATTTACATCAATGTCTCCGCCAAGGTGATCCGGGAGGAGATCCTGCGCAGCCTCAAGAGACTGGGCACAGACTATATCGATATCTATTATCCCCACAACCCCGCCCGCGCCCCCTTCCTCACCCCTGTGGAAGAGACGGTGGAAGCCCTGATGCGCCTGAAGAAAGAGGGCTATATCCGTGCCATCGGCATGTCCAACGCCAAGCCGGAACAGGTGGAGGAGTATCTGGCCTGCGGCTGCGAGATCGACATCCTCCAGAGAAAGTACAACATCCTGGAGCGGGAATTCGTAGAGAACAACCTGCTTCCCCTGTGCAGAAAGTACGGCATGTCCTTCCATGCCTACTCTCCGCTGGAGCGCGGCATCCTGACCGGAAAATACCGCAAGGACTATCAGGTGGATCCGCTGGATGCCCGCACCAAGCTCCTGTGGTGGAAGCCGGAGAATTATCCCATGGCCATCAATTTTGTGGACGGCCTGCAGGATCTGTGCGAGAAGAACGACTGCTCGCTGACAGATCTGGCAGTGGCCTTCCTTCTGGCGCAGGGCGACTATATCAATGTCATCTGCGGCGCCCATAAGCCGGAGCAGATCGAAGCGGACATCAAGGCGGCCAATGTGGAGTTGAGCCCGGAGGATGTTGCCGAGATCCGCCGCCGTGTGGAGGACCTGGAGGCCAGGATGCGCGCAAATCAGGCATAGCGATCCATTAGATCCCCATATGCGGCGCGGGATGCAGAGGCTTTGGCGTGACGGCTCAGACTTCTGCATCCCGCGCCTGTTTCAACCGCAGACAAGGAGGAACAGGATGGACCAACGCTTTAATCAACTGGCCGCCCAGGTGATCGGCTACTCTGTATCGCTCAAGCCGGGGGAAAAGGTGCTCATCGACGTCTGGGACGGTGCGGACGACCTTGGTACGGCGCTGATGGAGGCAGCCTATGCCGCGGGCGGCATGCCCTTTGTCACACACCAGTCCATGCGGATGAACCGCTCCGTGATCGCCCATGCCACCGATGCCTATATGCAGGACTGGCTTCGGTATGAGAGCTATCGGATGCGGGAGATGGACGCGTATATTGTGGTCCGGAAGAAAGAGAACCTCAACGAGTGGGCCGGCATCGACCCGGAGCGGATGGCGGTATTTGAGAAGTATTACAGCCAGCTGCATTTCGGGATCCGGATCCCCAAGACCAAGTGGTGCGTGCTGCGCTACCCCAATGCGGCAATGGCGCAGCAGGCCGGGATGAGCACGGAAGAGTTCGAGGATTACTATTTCCGGGCCTGCTGCCTCGATTACCGCCGTATGTGCAGGAGGGTAGAGCCGCTGGCCAAACTGGCCGCCCGGACGGACCGGGTGCGGATCGTGGCGCCGGGGACCGATATCACATTCTCGGTAAAGGGGCAGTGCGCAGGCGTCCCGCGCTGCGGGCAGCGCAATGTCCCATGCGGCGAAATGGGGATGCCCGTGGTGGTGGACAGCGCCAACGGCGAGATCACATATAATGTGCCCTCTGAGATACAGGGCACGGTATTCCGGGACATCCACCTGGTCCTGAAAAACGGACTCATCGTTGAGGCCACGTCCAGCGATACCAAGCGCATGAATGAGATCCTGGATACGGACGCCAATGCGCGGCGGATCGGCGAGTTCGCCATCGGCTTCAACCCCTTCCTCACGCGGACTACGGTGGATACGATCTTCGATGAAAAAAGGGCCAAAACGCTCCATTTTACCCCCGGCAACAGCGAGATCAACCCGTCTGCCATCCACTGGGACATCGTTCAGTCCCATGCGAAGGAAGACGGCGGCGGAGAGATCTGGTTTGACGGCGTGCTGATCCGGAAAGACGGCCTGTTTGTAACGGAGGAACTGAAACCGCTCAATCCGGAGCAGCTGATCCCCTACCTGCTGGGGGAGGACTGACATACCGCGAAGATCCGGAAATAAAACAAAGGAGGTCAATGATCTTGAAGATCGTGGTTTTGGACGGATACACGGAAAATCCCGGCGATCTGAGCTGGAGCGAATTGGAGAAGCTGGGAGATCTGAAGGTATATGACCGCACCAGCCTGACGGATGAGGAAGAGATCATTTCCCGCATCGGCGATGCGGAGATCGTGATCACAAACAAGACGCCGGTCACAAAAACCGTGCTGGATGCCTGTCCCGGCATCCGGTACATCGCGGTTCTGGCCACCGGCTACAATGTGATCGACTGCGGCTGCGCGCGGGAGCGCGGGATCTGCGTTTCCAACGTTCCGTCTTACGGAACGGCCTCGGTCAGCCAGTTTTCCATTGCGCTGCTGCTGGAGATCTGCCATCACATCGGCCACCATGACCAGTCGGTCCACGCCGGGAACTGGAGCAGCAATCCGGACTGGTGCTATTGGGACTATCCGCTGATCGAGCTGGAGGGAAAGACTATGGGCATCATCGGGTTCGGGCGGATCGGGCAGGCGGAAGGCCGCATCGCCGGGGCGCTCGGGATGAAGGTCCTGGCCCATGACCTCTGGCCCAATGACTCCGGCCGGGAGATCGGCGAATATGTGGAGCTGGATACCCTTCTGGCGGAGTCGGACGTGATCTCTCTGCACTGCAATCTGACGCCGGAGAACACGGGGCTCATCAACCGGGCCAATATTGCAAAAATGAAGGACGGCGTGATCCTGATCAATAACGCGCGGGGACAGCTGATCAATGAAGAGGATGTGGCTGAGGCGCTCAACAGTGGGAAAATGGCCGCCGCGGGTCTGGATGTGGTGTACACTGAGCCGATCCGGCCGGACAATCCGCTCCTGAAGGCGAAAAACTGCATCATCACGCCCCATATCTCCTGGGCTCCGAAGGAGAGCCGTCAGCGGATCATGGACTGCACAGTGGAGAATGTCCGGTCCTATCTGAACGGAGCGCCGCTCCACGTGGTGAATCGATAAGGAAATGAAAAAATGTGTTGTGATCCCGGATTCCTTTAAGGGAACGCTCTCCAGTACGGAGATCTGTCAGATCGCCCGCGGGGCCATCACGCGGTATTTCCCGGAATGTGAAGTGGTGACCATCCCGGTGGCGGACGGCGGAGAGGGGACTGTGGCCTGTTTCGCCCAGGCGATGCGCGTGGAGCAGATCACGGTGCCTGTGTCCGGCCCCTACGGGGAAAGGGTACAGGCTACTTACGCACGCAGGGGAAAGACTGCCATCATCGAAATGGCGTCCGCCGCGGGACTTCCGCTGACGAACGGACACTGTGATCCGGAGCAGACGACGACGTTCGGCGTGGGAGAACTGATCGGGCATGCGGTGGATCACGGCTGTGAACAGATCATCCTGGGGCTGGGCGGGAGCGCCACCAATGACGGCGGCTGCGGCTGCGCAGCCGCGCTGGGGGTCCGCTTCCTTGACAGGAACGGCCAGACCTTTGTTCCCACCGGCGGGACGCTGGAGCGTATCGCGGCGATAGACTGCGGCGGCATAAAGGAGCGGTTTGGACCGGTCTGTGTTTCTGTTATGTGCGACGTGGAAAACCCGCTCTGCGGACCGGCCGGCGCGGCCCATGTGTTCGCCTGGCAAAAGGGCGCGGACGCCGAAATGGTGGAGCGTCTGGATTCCGGCCTGCGCTGGCTGGGCGAGATCATGGAGCGTGACCTGCACTGTTCCGTGGCGGAGATGCCGGGCGCCGGCGCCGCCGGCGGAATGGGCGCGGGATGTGTTGCCTTTTTGGGGGCTGAACTGAAGAGCGGGATCGAGACCATACTGGACGTGGTCGGGTTCAATGACGTGATCACAGGCAGCGATCTTGTGATCACCGGGGAGGGCCGCATCGACAGCCAGAGCATCCACGGAAAAGTGATCTCGGGAATCGCGAAAAGGACCGCCGCCAAAGGGGTCCCGCTGCTGGCGCTGGTGGGGAGCATCCACCCCAGCGCGGCCGGGGCGTATGATCTGGGCGTGACAGCCATGTTCAGCATCAACCGTGAGCCGGAGCCGCTGGAGGTCTCCGCGCCCAAAAGCAGAGAGAACTATCAAAAAACATTGGAGGATATTCTGCGTCTCATCCGGGCGGCAGAAGAGATGTCAAGGTAAAGAACACCATATATCCCGGATGGGATGCGGGATAAAACGCCGGAAAGGGCCGGGCCGCGAAGGGCGGTCCGGCCTCTCTGCCGCGGTCCGGACATAGACCATGTCAATAGATACTAGAATAGGTATGGGCAGGGGGGCCGGGCAGGGCTGCCCGGCCCGCGGGGCGCAAATATCGTTCAACATATGACCGGTACATCTGGAAAGGGGATGTGCCGGTCATATGTTTTGTAGCAGAGGGGGGCGAGCGTATGAGATTTTTCATATACAGCCGCAAATCGGTCTATACCGGAAAGGGCGAGAGCATTGAAAACCAGATCGAAATGTGCAGGCAGTACATCCGCGAAAAATTCCCCGGCGCGGCGGACGGTGACATGGAGATCTACGAGGATGAGGGCTTTTCCGCCAGAAACACCGACCGGCCCCAGTTCCAGCAGATGCTCCGGGACATCAGGGCCCGGAAGCCGGATTTTGTGGTCTGCTACCGCCTGGACCGCATCAGCCGCAGCGTCAGCGATTTTTCAGCCCTCATCGAGGAGCTCAACGACCGGGATATCTCCTTTGTCTGTATCAGGGAGGAATTCGACACCTCCAAGCCCATGGGCAAGGCCATGATGTACATTGCCTCAGTATTCGCCCAACTGGAGCGGGAGACCATCGCCGAGCGGGTGCGGGACAATATGCTCATGCTGGCCAGGACCGGCCGCTGGCTGGGGGGGACCACTCCCATGGGCTATACCTCGGAAAAGGTGCGGGAGATCGTCATTGACGGCAAGGTCAAGACCTCCTGCAGGCTGAAGGACAATGCGGAGGAGCTGCGCGTGGTGGATATCATCTTTGAGAAGTTCCTGGAACTGCGCAGCGTCTCGGGAGTGAGCAGATACCTGATCCGGCAGGGCGTGAAGTCCCGGAGCGGAACGGACTACTCTCTGCCGGGGATCAAGGAGATCCTTCAAAACCCGGTCTACTGCACGGCGGACAGGGACGCGCTGGACTATTTTTCCGCCCGGGGGTCCGATGTGTGCTTTGACGAGCGGGAGTGCTCCGGTGAGTTCGGGCTCCTGGCCTACAACAAACGCGACTATAAAAAGAAGCACGCCCCCCGGCAGACGATGGACAAATGGATCATTGCCATCGGGAAACACCGTGGGCGCGTGTCCGGAAAAAAGTGGGCGGCGGTCCAGAATATCATTGAGGACAACATCCCCACCGGCAAAAAGCCTGCGAAAATGCACAACGATTATTCCCTGCTCTCGGGACTGATCTGGTGTGACCGGTGCGGGCGGCGGATGTTTGCCAAGCGGCGCTGGGGAACGGACACGGATGACGTCCGCTTCGACTATATCTGCAGCGGCAAGCTGCGGGGCGGTACGGCGTCGTGCGGCTGCCGGAATCTCAACGGACGGCAGGCCGACGCCCTGGTATGTGAGGCCCTGATGCAGTATACCGATGAGGACCCGGGTATTTACCCGCTGCTGGAAAAGCTCAGACGTGAGATACAGGAACAGGCACGGGAGGAACCTCTGGAACAGGTGGAGGCGCGGATGAGAGCATGCAGCGCCGAGATGGACCGTCTGGTCAGCAGTCTGGCTCAGGGGGAGCTGACCCCGGCCTTTGTCCGGCGGGTCAACATAAGGGTGGGCGAGCTTGACCGTGAGCTGTCGGAGCTGAGCCGGACCCGGGAAGCGCTGCGGGAGGAAGCGGACTGCCCGGACCGGCAGGCGCAGAGCAACACTCTGGCCGCAAGCCTGTCCAGCCTGAAGGACGGCTTTCATCTGCTTTCCATCCATGAGAAACGGGTCCTCATCAAGCTGCTGGTGAAACAGATCCGGTGGGACGGGGAGAACCTGCATCTTTTTACAGACGGGTAGGCCGGAACGAAGTTGCCCTTTGAGCGGCGGCGCATTCCCGACCCTTATCGCCATCATCACCATGTTCTTCACCGGTACCGCCGGAGGGCTGGGGAAGAGCGTGCTGTCGGCGCTTCTCCTGACGGGTATCATCCTGCTGGGGGTGTTCCTCACCTTTCAGGTCTCCCGCCTGCTGTCGGCTACGGTGCTGAAGGGGGTGCCGTCCTCCTTCGCTTTGGAACTGCCTCCTTACCGGGTACCCAGGGTGGGGCAGGTCATTGTCCGCTCGGTGCTGGACCGGACCCTCTTTGTGCTGGGCCGGGCGGCAGTGGTGGCCGCCCCGGCGGGGCTGGTGATCTGGCTGTGTGCCAATGTGCAGGTGGGCGGGAACAGTATCCTGAACTGGTGTACCGGGTTCCTGGACCCCTTCGCCCGGCTGCTGGGGCTGGATGGGGTGATCCTGATGGCCTTCGTACTGGGTTTTCCCGCCAACGAGATCGTGGTGCCTGTAATGCTCATGGCCTATCTGTCCACCGGAAGTCTGACGGAGATGGGGGATCTGGCCGCCCTGCGGGAGCTGCTGGTGAGCCACGGCTGGACCTGGCTCACCGCGGTATGCACCATGCTCTTTTCGCTGGTCCACTGGCCCTGCTCCACCACCTGCATGACCATACGGAAGGAGAGCGGGAGCTGGCGGTGGACGGCGGTGGGTGTGCTGCTGCCCACGGGACTGGGAATGGCGATGTGCTTTCTGGTAGCTTCAGCTGCCCGGCTGCTGGGGCTGGCCTGAAGGAGATGAAAACATGGCCGCCCGGAAGGGCGGCCATGTGCGTTTTGAGAGGGATCAGCGGGTGAGGGATCTGAGAATGGCGTGGAAGCCCTCACAGGCGCGGGTGAGCTGCTCCACCTCGATGTACTCGTCCACGGTGTGGGCCAGATCTTCCCGTGAGGGGCCAAATCCTACGGTGGGGATGCCGGCCTCGCCGCAGAAGTGGCTGCCGTTGGTGCAGAAGGAGAAGTGGGAGAGGGGGGCGTCGATGCCCGCCTCCCGCAGGCCGGAGAGGGCCTTGACCACCAGTTCGTGGTCCTTTTCCAGCAGCCACGCGGGGAAGAAGCGTCTGGCGGAGATGGTCCCGCCGGTCCAGCAGGGCTCCTGGCCCTCGGCCAGCCAGACCCGGGCCTTCAGCCCGGGGAGGCGGCGGGCCACGCCGTCCAGCACGGACTGGACCTGGGCGAGCACCGACTCCTCGGTCTCACCCACCAGCAGGCGGTGGTCATAGGTGGCCCGGCAGTACTGGGGCACCACCGACGCGCCGGGGTAGGGGCTGGAGACGATGTCGGTCAATTCATAGATGCCGGGGCCCAGCACCGGGTGGCTCAGTGGCTCCAGCTCCCGCATGGCCTGGATGACGGCACACATGTGGTACACCGCGTTGACTCCCTTCTCCGGATTGGAGGAGTGGCAGGGCACGCCCTCGGTCTCGATGACCACCTCGGCACGGCCACGCTGGCCGATCTTCAGGGTGGTGGAGGTGGCCTCGCCGATGATGACGAAGTCGGGCCGGACCCGGCGGCTCACTTCACGGCAGGAGACTCCCTCAAAGCACTCCTCATGGACGGTGCAGGATACCCAGACCTCGCCGGCAAAGTCCCGGCCGGTATCCTGGGCGAAGTGGGCGGCAGCGGAGAGCATGGCGGTGACGCTGCCCTTCATATCGGACGCGCCCCGGCCATAGATGCGGCCGTCCGCCGTCAGCTCGCCGCCGAAGGGGTCGTGGGTCCAGGCGGCGGGGTCGGGGATGCCTACGGTGTCGATGTGACCGTCCATCAGGATGGTTTTTCCGGGGCGGCTGCCTTTGATGCGGCCAAGCACGCTGCCGAAGCGGTCGATCTCCACTGTGTCGAAGCCGTAGACGGTCATGGTGTCCCGCAGCAGCTCCGCTACGGCCTGCTCATGGCCGGATGTACTGGGACGCCGGATGGCCTCCCGGCACAGCTCCACCAGTTGTTCCTTGCGTTGGGTGGTCAGCATGGGGTGT
>JALEZN010000081.1 GCA_022772585.1 Clostridiales bacterium | reverse complement strand
GTCTATTGTACACCATATTTCTGTCAATTGACAACCTCGGAGGCTGCAAAAGATGTTAGACGAAAAAGGCAGACTGTTTGGAAAGATCAATATCGTGGACCTGATCGTCCTGATCCTGCTGGTGCTTATCGTGGCGGTGGTAGGCCTGAAGCTGCTGGGTAAGAACGGGACCCTTCCCGGCGCCAGCGGAAGCAGCGCCAAGATCACCTATACCGTCCAGGTCAACGGCGTGTATCCGGAGGTCTATGAGAACCTGCGTGAGTATGTGGAGCAGGAGGGCGGCGACCAGCTGATGGCTTCGGGCAACATGCTCTCCGGCTATGTGGTGGGCGTCATGTCCAGACCTCATGACAACAGCGTGAGTATCCACTCGGCCACCGGCGCGCTGGTGCTGCCCATGGCTGACAATCTGCTGGACCTGACCTTTACCATCGAGGCCACGGTCCCCAACCGGGACCTGAACGAGGTGGGCACCCAGGAGGTGCGCATCGGCAAGTCCCACACCGTCAAGACCACCCACTTTGAGCTCAACAACGGTGTGATCACCGACTGCAAGTGGGAAGACGTCAAGTAAAGAACCACAAGAGACAGGGCGGGGGAAGGTCCCCCGCCCTTGTGTATTTTCCACAGAATAGAAAGGAAGTGACCCAATGCCCGAGTGGCTCCAGGCGCTGGACGGCGCCATCCTGCTCTGGCTGCAGGAGGTGGTGCGCGGCCCGCTGCTGACAGTGTTTTTTACCTGGTATACCGCCCTGGGCAACGCGGGGCTGATATGGATCGTGCTCTCCCTGGGGCTGCTGTGCTTCCGGAGGACCCGGCGGGCGGGAGTGGCCTCGCTGCTGGCACTGATGATTGGGGCGCTGTGTACCAATGTGATCCTCAAGCAGCTGGTGCAGCGGCCCAGGCCCTGGCTGATGGTGGAGGGGCTCGTCCACATTGTGGAGACCGGCGACCCCAATTCTTTCCCTTCGGGCCATACCACCGCCGCCTTTGCCGCCGGCGTGGCCTGGTTTTGTACCCTGTCCCGGAGGGGTTGGCGCCTCGCCGCTCTGGCCGCCGCTTTTTTGATGGGCTTTTCCCGGCTCTACGTGGGAGTCCACTATCCCAGCGACGTGCTGGCCGGGGCCCTCATCGGCACGGTGAGCGCCCTGGCGGCGCTGGCGCTGCTTCAGGTGTGGGAGAAAAAGCGGAAGCTGGAATAGTACAAAAATGCCCGCCGGTCACGGCGGGCATTTTTGCAGTTGCTATTCTTCCAGTCCCACCAGGGCAGACTGGGCCAGCAGGGCCGCGCCCAGAGGGAGGGCGTCGTCATCGGTCCTGAAGTGCTCGTTGTGCCAGCAGGGGTTGGGCTGGCCGGGGAAACCGGTGCCCAGCCAGTAGAAGAAGGCGGGCACGTCCTGGCCAAATACGGCGAAGTCCTCAGAGCCCATGTCGCCCCGGGGATGGACGATGTTTTCCTCGCCGAACACGGCGGAGGCCGCTTTCCGGGCCAGCTTTACCATTTCGGGCTTGTTGTCGGTGACGGGGACCTCGGGGATGAACTTCACGTCGCACCCGCACTGGTAGGAGGCGGCGATGCCTTCGGCCAGGTCCTTCAGCCGGTTTTGGGTCTTTTGGATGACGGCGTCGGAGTGGGCCCGGATATCGCCGGTCATGGTCAGGGTCTCGGGGACGAAATTCTCCGGCGTGCCGGCGTTGATGGAGAAGACAGCGCAGACCAGAGGCTCCTGGGGGTCGGTGTTGCGGCTGACGATGGTCTGGATCCCATTGACAATGGCGGCGCCCGCCACGATCACATCCACGCACTTGTGGGGGGAGCCGCAGTGGCCGGTGACGCCGGTGAGGGTGATGAAGAAGTGGGACTTGCCCGCCATCACCGCGCCGGGGATGACGGCCACCTGGCCGCAGGGGATCTCGGGCCGGTCGTGGAGGCCGAAGAGGCGCGCCGGGCGCTGGGGCAGCTTGTCCCAAAGACCATGGGCCACCATGGCCGCCGCACCCTGGGTGATCTCCTCCGCAGGCTGGAAGAGGAAGACCACGTTGCCGCTCAGTTCTTCCCGCCGCCGGGCAAGCAGCTCGGCGGCACCCAGCAGGCAGGTGGTGTGGAAATCATGGCCGCAGCCGTGCATCACGCCGCCGCACTCGGACACCACGCCATTGTCGGCGGGCTCCTGCTGCTCGATGGCGTCGATATCGGCCCGGAGAGCCACCGTGGGGCCGGGCTTTCCGCCCCGCAGGAAGCCCACCGCGCCGGTCTCCATACCCAGGTCGATGAGTTCGATGCCCAGGCCGGTAAGCCGCTCCCGGATGATGCCGGTGGTGCGGCGCTCCTCAAAGGCCAGCTCGGGATGGCGGTGGATATCGTCCTTGACGGCCTTGAGGGCGGGGTAGAGGGCTTTGGCCTCCTCCAGCAGCGTTGTATTCATAAAAAGACGTCCTTTCTGAGATCAGATAGTGGGCCTCCCGCCGGAGACGGGAGGGACGGCGGCTCCGGCCCGGGCCGGGTTCCTTGCGATTGCTGTCAAACTGTACTATAATAATATCTGCTGAATAAACCGCTAAAGCAGTTTTTCACCGTTTTTGCTGATTGTCCTTGAAAACTAACGCTTTCAAGGCTTTCAGCTGTGTTCCATACGCATTATAATACCCAAAGAGCTCTGTTTCAAGTGTCAAACCCACCGAACCTGGAGGGATTTATACGCATCAGTCTGGAAATGATTTTTCCCGTGGGAGCATCCCACGCAACATTATGGGGCTGGCGCTGCCCATGACGGCGGCCCAGCTGGTCAATGTGCTCTACAACGTCGTGGACCGGATGTATATCGGCCGCATCCCGGGGGAGGGACGGCTGGCCCTCACCGGGCTGGGGCTTTGTCTGCCCATCATCTCCATCCTCATTGGCTTTGCCAACCTGTGCGGCGCAGGGGGCGCGCCCCTGTGCTCCATCTGCCGGGGCAGGGGAGAGGACGAGGAGGCCGAGCGGATCATGGGCTGCTCCTTCACGCTGCTGATGGTCTTCGGGGCGGTCCTGACCGTCCTTTGCCTGGCCCTCCGGCGGCCCATCCTGTACCTGTTCGGTGCCAGCGACGCCACCTTTCCCTATGCCAGGGATTATCTGACCATCTACCTGACGGGTACACTGTTCGTCATGGTGGGTCTGGGCATGAATCCATTCATCAACTCTCAGGGCTTTGGCCGGGTGGGGATGGGGACAGTGACGCTGGGCGCGGCGGTGAACATCGCGCTGGATCCGCTGTTTATCTTTGTGCTGGATATGGGGGTCCGGGGCGCGGCGCTGGCCACCGTGATCTCCCAGGGGTGCTCGGCGGCGTGGGTGCTGCGCTTTCTCACCGGGAAGCGGACTCTGCTGCGGCTGCGGCGGAGCGCCATGCGCCTGGAGGCAGGCCGGGTGAAGCGTATCCTGAGCCTGGGCATGTCCGGATTCATCATGGCCCTTACCAACAGTCTGGTGCAGGTGCTGTGCAATGCCACCCTGCAGGCGTGGGGCGGAGACCTCTATGTGGGCGTGATGACGGTGGTCAACTCGGTCCGGGAGGTCATCACCATGCCGGTCAGCGGCGTTACGCAGGGCTGCCAGCCGGTGTTGGGGTATAATTACGGTGCGGGAGAGCATGAGCGGGTGCGGCAGGGTATCCGCTTTACGGCGGCGGTGACCATGGCCTATTCTGTGGCGGTATGGCTGCTGACGCTTGCTTTCCCCGGGCCTCTCATCCGGATCTTCAACGACGACCCGGAGCTCATCGCCGACGGTATCCCCGCGTTCCGTATCTATTTTGCCACCTTCGGTTTCATGTCCTGCCAGTTTATCGGCCAGTCGGTGTTCGTGGGCCTTGGCCGGGCCAAAAGCGCGGTGTTTTTCTCTCTGCTGCGCAAGGCATTTATCGTGGCCCCCCTGACCCTTCTTCTGCCGCATTTATTCGGACTGGGCGTCAACGGCGTGTTCCTGGCCGAGCCCATTTCCAATGTGGCCGGCGGCCTGACCTGCCTGCTGGCCATGTACGTTACGGTATACCGCCGGCTGGGCGGCAGGAAAGAGGCACGTCTCACCTGCTGATGACGCGCAGGATACGGTGAATATGCAGGATGTAAAAGTGCGCCGGCCATCGGGACGGCGCACTTTCACACGAAATAGAGGGGAAAATGAATAAAACAGTCCCATACAAGGACAAAGCGGCATGGAAGAGAACGACGCATATTACCGCGTTCATAAAAAGTTTGCAGTTTTGTCACAAACGGACTGCAAAATGGGGTTGCAACTTTACATAAAGAAGCGTATAATAGGCACATACGGAACGAAAGGAGGAAAGAATTATGATGTATAACGGTGTGTTCTACGGAACTGATATCGACGATCTCATCTTCGGCAGCGATGAGCAAGTCATCCGCAGTGAGCGGTAAACATGTGTGAGCGTCAAAAGAGAAGTTCCACACCGGCTGTCTGGTGTGGTCTTTTTGTTTCTGCAGACAGATCAGAAGAGTGGAAGTGAGTTGCGATGGACACAGGCGCGGACCAGAGCGGGTCGCGGGCGGCAGGGTAACGGGAGCGGTCCCGGTGCCTTGCCGCTTTTTGCTGTATTTCCTCCAATATTCAAAAAATCTTAAGGGAATCCTATGGATTCCTTTTTTCATGCGTGTTAGTCTAATACTAATTTCAAATAAAATGCTTTATTTGAAATCCCGCGTGCTGCGCACGCTGGTGCCGCACATGCGTGCGTCACGGCGTCTCATAAAAACCTGACGCGCTTTGCGCGATAAAAAGCTGTACAGCTTTTTATCAGGTTTTAGCATAAGAGAGAAATCCACGAATGGGAGCGAAACGGCATGAAACAGCATGGATGGAAGAAACAGCATGGATGGAAACTGACACTGCTCTTGACCCTGCTTTTGGTAGGCGGGGGCCTGGGCTTTCTGTACGGCACCGGCTTTTTCCACGCGGCCCGGTCGCTGGAGGGGATGCGGGACTACATCCAGGCCTTTGCGCCTTTCTCCCATCTGATCTATTTCGTGGTGCAGCTCTCCTCCGTGATCCTGGCTCCCATCCCCAGCAACATCACAGCCTTGGCCGGAGGTGTGCTTTTCGGCGTGTGGGTCTCCTTCGTACTGACGGCTGCCGCTGTGATCTCCGGTTCGGTACTGGTATTTACATTGGCCCGGGTGCTGGGACGCTCTTTTGCCGACCGGCTGGTGAGCCGGCGGGTGTCGGAGCGCTATCTGGAGATCATCCGGCGCAAGCGGGATGTGTTCCTGGCGCTGGTGTTTCTCTTCCCCTTTTTCCCGGACGATCTGATCTGCATCCTGGCGGGACTCACCGATATCCCTCTGAGGCGCTTCCTGGTGCTGGCGACTTTGACCCGGCCCTGGGGTCTGCTGGTAGCCTGCGCTCTGGGGGGTTCCGCCATTTATATCCCCCTCTGGGGCATGCTCCTCATTGGTCTGGCCGGGGCGGCCCTCTTTCTGGTGACGCTGAAGAACGGGGACAAGTGGGAGGCCGTGCTGTTGGAACGGTTCAAACAGTAAAGTAAAATAACTTGTCATATGAGATGCGTATGGAAAGTACCGCTGTACAAAGAATGTACAGCGGTTTTCCTTTACCTCCAAAGATGGATGAGCCCCTGGTCGTGGAGCCCCTTGAGCAGGACGGCAGCCAGGGGAAAAAGGAGCATCCCTGCTGCGCCGAAGGAGACGAAGCCGGCGTACATGGCGGTAAGGGCGGCCAGGGGCGGGAGACCCGCGTCCCGGCCTACCAGCCGGGGCTCCAGCAGGCTGCGGACCAGGGCCAGCACACCGTAGAGCAGGAGCAGGCCCAGGGCGAAGAGAAATCGGCCCCGGAGCAGAGAGATTGCCGCCCAGGGCATCAGGACAATGCCCACACCCAGGACGGGCAGCGCATCCAGCACCGCGGTCAGAGCGGCGCACAGCAGGGCAAGGTCCACCTGCAGCAAAAGCAGGCCGGCGCTCAGAATGACGAAGGTCACCAGCATCAGCAACCCCTGGGCCCGCAGCCAGCCGGAAGAGGCTCCGCGCAGGATGGCGGCGGCCCGGGTGAGAAAGGGCCGCCACGCCTCCGGGATCTGGCGGCCCAGAAAGGCCAGCAGGGCGGGGCGGCCGGCGCTGGCGAAGAAGGTGGCCAGGGTGGTGGTGAAAAGAAACAGAGCCAGGGAGGGCAGCGCGGACGCCCAGCGGACCAACAGCTCCGCAAGATGGGCGGGGAGACGGCCTGCCAGGTCCAGTGCCTGTGCCGACAGCTGCTCCAGAGCCTGGTCCAGCAGTGCCCGGAGGGAGACGGGGACAGCTACCGACAGCCGCTCTGCCACCCGCCGCAAACGGGAGAACAGCCCGTCCAGGCCGGAGACCAGAGCGGGGAGACGGCCCGCCAGGGCGGCCCCTTCCAGCCCCAGCCGCCAGAGGAGCGCGGCCAGGGCGCCGGTGAGCAGTATTGCGGAGAGCAGGGTGCAGATCCCGGCGGCCACACGGCGGGAGAGGTGCCGGGAGAGAAAGCGGACCGGGCGCTCCAGCAGGGAGGAAAAGGCCAGCGCCAGCAGCAGAGGGAGAAAGCAGGGGACAAGCCATCGGAGCGCCGCCAGCGCCAGTACGGTCAGGGCCAGGCGGAGGGCGGCCCGGATATACCTTTTTTCGGGCAAAACGGGGACTCCTTTCTGAGCATCTGGCGGATTCGACGGAAAAAACAGGCCGGACTGCTGGGATATTGGCCATTCCGTCATCAATTCCGAGGTTGCATCGCGCAATTTACTGTGCTAAAATGGAGTACATCACATGAACAAATGACTTTCGGGCAAGGACATTGGAGGGGAACATGTTGGGCAAGACACCAAACTATTTTATCGTGGACGCAAAGGCGCTGCCCGAGATCTTTCTCAAGGTGGCAGAGGCCAAACGGATGCTGGAGATCGGCGAGGTGAACACCGTCAATCTGGCCACCCGCCGGGTAGGGATCAGCCGCAGCGCTTTTTATAAATATAAGGATGCGGTGCGGCCTTTCAACGACATGCTCCACGGGCGGATCGTTACCTTCCAGATCCTGCTGAAGGACGAGCCCGGGGTGCTGTCCGCAGTGTTGAATATTTTTGCCCAGAGCGGCGGGAATATTCTGACCATCAACCAGGCTATCCCGGTCAACGGCTGCGCGGCGGTGACCATCGGCGCAGAGACTTCCGGACTGGAGGTCTCACTGGAGGAGCTGCTGGCCCGGGCACTGAACGTGGATGGCGTGGTGCGCTGCGAGATCCTGGCAGGCTGATGCAGACGCCCTGAAAGACGGAACAAAGGAGAGAGCATTATGGTAAATGTGGCGATTTTGGGCTATGGCGTGGTAGGTTCCGGCGTGGCCGAGGTACTCACCGAGAATGCCAATCAGATCGGACGGAAGGCGGAAGAAGATATCCGCCTGAAATATATTCTGGACGTGCGGGAGTTCCCCGACAGCCCCTTCCAGGACAAGTTTGTCCATGATTTTTCCGTTATCGAGAGCGATCCTGAAGTGGACATCGTGGTGGAGACCATCGGCGGCGCCCGGGTGGCCAAGGAGTTTACCGAGCGGGCCCTGAAGGCGGGCAAGAGCGTGGTGACCTCCAACAAGGAGCTGGTGGCCGAGCACGGCTATGATCTGCTCCAGCTGGCGGAGGCGCATGGCGTCAGCTATCTCTTCGAGGCCAGCGTGGGCGGCGGCATCCCCATCATCCGCCCGCTGAACCAGTGCCTGGCCGCCAACGAGATCGAGGAGATCTGCGGCATCCTCAACGGCACCACCAACTATATCCTCACCCGCATGATCAAAGCCGGATTGTCCTTTGAGGCGGCGCTGAAGGAGGCCCAGCGCAACGGCTACGCCGAGCAGGACCCCACCGCCGATATCGAGGGCCATGACGCCTGCCGCAAGATCTGCATCCTGTCCTCTCTGGCCTTCGGCCGTCACATCTATCCCCGGCAGGTCCCCACCCAGGGCATTACCAGGATCACCCTGGCGGATGTGGCCTATGCCGAGTCCTGCGGGCACAAGATCAAGCTGCTGGGCCGCAGCGTCCGCCAGAGCGACGGAAAGCTGTGCATCTATGTGGCCCCCCACCTGGTGGACGGGGAGAATCCCCTGGCCGGCGTGGAGGACGTGTTCAACGCCATCACCGTCCGGGGCAACGCCGTGGGCGACGTGATGTTCTACGGCCGGGGCGCCGGCAAGCGGCCCACCGCCTCCGCCGTGGTGGCCGACGTGGTGGATGCCGCCAAGCACCGCAACACCAAGAAGTACCTTCACTGGGGCGCGGGCGCCGAGGACGCCGTGGTGTCCACCGACGTGCTGGAGAACAGCTGGTACGTGCGCATGACCGGCAGCGTGGAGGCAGTGAAGGGCGCCTTCGGAGAGGTATCCTTCCTGGCCCGCTCCGGCGCGCCGGAGGGGGAGATTGCTTTCCTCACCGCGCCCATGAGCGAGCCCGCCCTGAATGGGAAGCTGGCGGGGCTGGGCGAGGCCCAGTCCGTGCTGCGGGTGCTGTAAGGCCGGGACGGACCGGCCGTGCCGGGCCGTCATAAGATGTAGAGAGAACGAGGGCGCAGTCCCCCGGACTGTGCCCTTGCTATGGGAGAATGGCTCTCCACTCTGATTTTAGGGGGTACATAGATACCATGGGACTCATTGTACAAAAATTCGGCGGGTCCTCCGTCGCTGACGCGGATAAGATCCGCAACGTGGCCCGCATCATCACCGAGACCTACCGCCGGGGCCACAATGTGGTGGTGGTCCTCTCCGCCCAGGGCGATACCACCGACGATCTGATCGCCAAGGCCGCGGAGATCAACCCCAAGGCCTCCAAGCGGGAGATGGATATGCTCCTGTCCACCGGCGAGCAGGTCTCCTGCGCCCTGTGCGCCATGGCCATTGAGGGTATGGGCTATCCGGTGGTCTCGCTCACCGGCTGGCAGGCCGGGGTAAAGACCAATTCGGCCTACGGCAACGCCCGCATCAAGCGCGTGGAGCCCGAGCGCATCCTGGCTGAGCTGGACCGGAGGAGCATCGTTATCGTCACCGGCTTCCAGGGCCTGAACAAGTACGACGACATCACCACCCTTGGCCGGGGCGGCTCGGACACCTCGGCTGTGGCTCTGGCCGCCGCCCTCCATGCCGACCTGTGTCAGATCTATACCGACGTGGACGGCGTCTACACCGCCGATCCCCGCCACGTCAAGGGCGCCAGGAAGCTGGATGAGATCACCTTTGACGAAATGCTGGAGCTGGCCAGCCTGGGCGCCCAGGTGCTCCACAACCGCTCGGTGGAAATGGCAAAGAGATACAACGTCAATCTGGAGGTCCTCTCCAGCTTCTCCGGCCGGCCCGGTACGAAAGTCAAGGAGGTTACAAAGAACATGGAAAAAGCATATGTCAGCGGCGTGGCCAAGGATAAGGACATCGCCCGCATCGCCGTCATCGGCCTGGCTGACGAGCCCGGCATCGCCTTCAAGGTGTTCTCCATGCTGGGCAAGGAGCGCATCAATGTGGATATCATCCTCCAGTCCATCGGCCGCGACGGTACCAAGGACATCAGCTTTACCGTGGGCATCCAGGACATGGAGCGCACCAGGCAGCTGCTGGAGGAGCGGAAGGAAGCCCTCCACTTCGATCATGTGGATGTCAGCGACTCGGTGGCCAAGGTCTCCATCGTGGGCGCCGGTATGGTCAACAGCGCCGGCGTGGCCTCCCGTATGTTCGAAGCATTGTGCAACGCGGGCGTCAACATCAACATGATCTCCACCTCTGAGATCAAGATCTCCGTGCTGGTGGACAAAAAGGATGCCGACCGCGCCGTCCAGTCCATCCACGACTATTTCTTCAATATGTACGGCAGCAACAATTGATCCGGAATGAAAATGACAAGAGGCCCCGCCAGCGCATGAAGTGCGCCGGCGGGGCCTTTTTATGCTGTTTACAGGCAGCGGCGGTAGGTGCGGGTGAGCTTTCGCAGGCGGGTCGACACGTGGCGGTTGAAGGCGTCCTGCCGTACTCTCCAGCTCCAGTTCTGCTGTCCCATGGTGCCGGGGGCATTGGTCCGGGCGTCGGCCCCCAGGCACAGCAGGTCCTGCATGGGGGCGATGGCCAGCAGGGAGGGGGCGGCCCAGGCGCCCCGCACGCCGCCCCAGCCAAAGCCCTCGTCCTCCCGCAGGGTCAGGTAGTCGAAGGCATATTCCCGCTCAGCGGGCGTGGCCTCGTCGAAGAGCCACTGGACGAAGGTGGGAGTATCGTGGGTGCCGGTGTAGACAACGGAGTTGCGGGGACAGTTGTGGGGGAGATAGGCGCTTTCACCCGCCGGATCGAAGGCGTAGACCAGGATCTTCATGCCGGGCAGGCCGCTCTCGGCGATGAAGGCCCGGGCGTCGGCGTCCAGATCCCCCAGATCCTCGGCGATGAGCTCCAGGCCGGGGACGGTCTCCAGTGCCCGCAGCAGCTCCATGCCCGGGCCGGGCTCCCAGTGCCCCTCCTTGGCGCTTTCGGCGGTGAGGGGGATGTTCCAGTAGGTGTGGAAGGCCCGGAAGTGGTCGATGCGGACCATATCATAGAGCCGGGCCATATGGGCTGCCCGGCGTTTCCACCAGGCAAAACCGGTCTCGCGGTGGCGCTCCCAGTCATAGAGGGGATTGCCCCAGAGCTGGCCGTCAGCGCTGAAGGCGTCGGGAGGCACGCCGGCCACTGCCGATGGGCGGTAATCCTCATCCACCTGGAACAGGCCGGGCTCGCCCCACACCTCCGCCGAGTCGGGGGAGACATAGATGGGCAGGTCGCCGATGATGCGCACACCGTGGTCGTTGGCGTACTCCTTCAGAGCCTCCCACTGGCGGAAGAAGAGAAGCTGAAGGAATGCGTGATACTCGATCTCATCGGCCAGCTCCTCCCGCAGGGGAGAGAGGGCCTCGCTCTGGCGGGTGCGGACGGCGTGGGGCCAGCTCTCCAGCTTGGCGCCGCCGAAGTGGTCCCGCAGGGCCAGGAAAAAGGCGAAATCAGGGAGCCAGAGGGCCTCGTCGGCCAGAAATTGCTCCAGCTCTTTGGCGTACTTGTCCCGGCCCCGCTCCCAGGCCTTCCGCAGCAGGGCGGGACGGGTGGCGTGGAGCCAGGTGTAGTCCACCCGGTCCGGGTCGGGCCATTTGGCGCTCTCCAGCTCCTCGGGAGTGAGGAGCTCCTCCTCGGCCAGAGCGTCCAGATCCAGAAGGAGGGGGTTTCCGGCAAAGGAGGAGGGGGACATATAGGGGGAGTCCCCACCGCCGGGCGGAACGAGAGGAAGGATCTGCCAGTAATGCTGCCCGGCGTCGGACAGGAAATCCACGAAGCGGCGGGCTCCTGCGCCCAGGGTCCCGATGCCGTAGGGGCCGGGGAGGGAAAAGACAGGGAGGAGGATGCCGCTGGAACGGTAGCTGAGCATGAAAAAGACCTCCGATCATTGCGGCGCAAGGGCCGCGAGTCCTGTCTATTATAATGCATACGGAACAAAGCCGCAAGCCTTGAAAGCCAAGTCTTGCGGCTTTGTTCACGTGCAGGGTTTTTGCTCAGTTTCGGGCAAAAACCCTGCACCACCCATCGGTGTGTCACTCCTCACCTGGGGTTCCGGAGGGCGGCAGTGCCGGAGAGGGACCGGGGGAGCCGGTCCGCAGGACCAGCGCGCCCTCCCGGGTCTCCAGCCGGGCGGCGTCCCCGGCTTTGAGCGCTCCGGAGAGCAGGGCCTCGGCGGCGGGGTCCTCCACCTGGGCCCGGATAGCCCGGCGCAGGGGGCGGGCCCCGCATTCGGGATCGAAGCCCAGCTCAGCCAGGGCGTCCAGCGCGGGGGGCGTCACCTCCAGCGTCACGCCCAGAGCTTTGAGACGGCCGGCCACGCCGTCCAGCAGCCGCCGGGCGATGGTGCGGATCTCTTCCCGCTCCAACTGACGAAAGACGATGATCTCGTCCAGCCGGTTGAGAAATTCCGGCCGGAACACCCGCTTCAGGTCCCCCATGACGGCCTCTTTCAGCTCGGAGAGAGGCCGGGTGTCCCCGCCGGAGGAAAAAGAGAAGCCCAGGCGGCGTCCCCCGGCGGTGATGCGCCCGGCCCCCACGTTGGAGGTCATGACGATGACAGTGTTGCGGAAATCCGCCCTGCGGCCCTGGGCATCGGTGGCCATACCATCCTCCATGATCTGGAGCAGGATGCTCCACACGTCCTCATGGGCCTTTTCCAGCTCGTCGAAGAGGACCACCGAGTAGGGGCGGCGGCGCACCGCCTCGGTGAGCTGTCCCCCCTCGTCGTGACCCACGTAGCCGGGGGGCGAGCCGATGAGGCGGGAGACGGTGTGCCGCTCCATATACTCGGACATATCGAAGCGGATGAGGGCCTCCTCGCTGCCGAAGAGGGCGGCGGCCAGGCTTTTGCACAGCTCGGTCTTGCCCACGCCGGTGGGCCCCAGGAAGAGAAAGGCCCCGGTGGGGCGGCCCGGCTCCTTCAGGCCCACCCGGCCCCGGCGCACCGCCCGGGCCACCGCGCGCACCGCCTCCTCCTGGCCCACCACCCGGCGGTGGAGCTCCTCCTCCAGGGCCAGCAGCCGGTCCTTCTCGTCCCGGGTGAGGGAGGTCACCGGCACGCCGGTCCAGCGGGAGAGAACGGCGGCCACGTCCTGGGCGGTGACCTGTCCGGCCGTCTGGCCGGTATGCCAGACGGCGCGCTGCCGGTCCAGTTCCCGGCGGAAGTCATTTTCCGCGTCCCGGAGCATGGCGGCCTTTTCAAAGTCCTGGTTCCGGATGGCCTCCTCTTTTTCCCGACGGGCGCCGGCCACCCGCTCCTCCAGAGCGCGCAGGACGGGCGGGGCGGCCTGGCGCTCCAGCCGGACCCGGGCGGCGGCCTCGTCCATGAGATCAATGGCCTTGTCGGGCAGCCGCCGGTCGGCCAGATAGCGTACCGAGAGGGAGACGGCGGCGTCCACCGCCTCGTCGGTGATGCGCAGGCGGTGATGGCTCTCATACCGGTCCCGCACCCCCCGGAGGATGGCGCGGGCGGTCTCCTCGGTGGGCTCGGCCACCGTCACCGGCTGAAAACGCCGCTCCAGGGCGGCGTCCTTCTCCACGTAGCGGCGGTATTCGTCGGTGGTGGTGGCGCCGATGATCTGCAGCTCCCCCCGGCCCAGGGCGGGCTTGATGATGTTGGCGGCGTCAATGGCCCCCTCGGCGGATCCGGCCCCCACAATGTTGTGGAGCTCGTCAATGAAAAGGATGATATTGCCCGCCCGGGTCACCTCGGAGAGAATATTTTTGAACCGCTCCTCGAACTCGCCCCGGTATTTGGTGCCCGCCACCATGGCGGACAAATCCAGGGAGAGCAGCCGCTTGGCGCGCAGGTCCTCGGGCACGTCGCCGGCGGCCATGCGGCGGGCAAGCCCCTCGGCCACGGCGGTCTTGCCCACGCCGGGCTCGCCGATGAGGGCGGGGTTGTTTTTCCGGCGGCGGGAGAGGATCTGGATGACCCGCTCGATCTCCTCCTCCCGGCCCACCACCGGGTCCAGCCGCCCGGCAGCGGCCATGCGGGTCAGGTCCCGGGAGACCTGCTCCAGTAGCTTGCTGTCGTTGGCGGCGTACTCCCGCTCCGGCCGGGGCCGTCCGGCGGCGTGGTGGGGCGGAGGGGGATCGCCCCCCAGGGAGGCGGTGAGGTCGGCGGCGAGGCGCCGGGGGTCCTGGCCGCAGGCGGCGAGCACCCGGAGGGCCACGCCGTCTCCCTCCCGCAGCAGGCCCAGCAGCAGGTGCTCGGTGCCCACACAGGGCTGGCCCAGCCGCACCGTTTCCTCCAGGGCCAGCTCGATGATGTGTTTGCAGCGGGGCGTGAGCCCCTGGGAGGGCAGGTCTCCCGCCGCCCCCCGGCCCACTGCCCGGACGATGGCGGTGCGGAGGGCCTCCGTGTCCAGCCCCGCGGCGCGGAGCACCTGGGCGGCCACACCGTGCCCCTCCCGCAGCAGGCCCAGCAGCAGGTGCTCGCTGCCCACATATCCGTGTCCCAGTTCGGCGGCGCTCTCCTGGGCAAGGCGGAGGGCGGTCTGAGCGCGCTGGGTGAATTTCGTCTCGTTCAACGGCTCACCTCGTTTCCGAAAGGTGTGAAATCGGTTCTGTTTTCTCCGGACGGGCCCCATAGGCATGCCTCTTTTCTGCGGTAAAGTAAAGACGGACTGTGCCGCCGCGTTTCCAACAAAAGAAAATATACCCACATTTCAGTGAATTTAGCATTGCATTTTTGAAAATTCGTGTTACAATGTGACTAGCTTAAATTTGGAGGTGTTACCTATGGCCTATGTTATTGGTGGCGATTGCGTGAGCTGCGGCTCCTGCGCCGGCGCCTGCCCTGTGTCCGCCATCCACGAGGGTGACGAGCACTACGAGATCGACGCGAACGCCTGCATCGAGTGCGGCACCTGTGCCGACACCTGCCCCGTCGGAGCGATTTCCCAGGGCTGATTGATCCAGGACATACGGAAACGGGGACCTGTCCTTACGACAGGTCCCCGTTTTTTGTGCCCGCCTCCGGGGAAGTGGGCGGCCATTTACAACCGGCGGAAGATACGGTATACTGATGGAAAAATACATTCAGACAAAAGGGAGGAATGACCGGTGGATAGGCGGAAGGGGAGAGAGCTGCTCCTCATCGGATTCACACTGTTTTCCATGTTTTTCGGCGCGGGCAATCTGATCTTCCCGCCGGGCATCGCGGCCCGGGCGGGGACCATGACCTGGGCGGCCATGGCCGGCCTGGCGGTGAGCGCGGTGGGCCTGCCGGTGCTGGGCGTGGTGGCAGTGGCCCGCTCGGGGGGGCTGGACGCCCTGGGCGGACGGGTCCATCCCGCCTTTGCCCGGGTATTCACCATTCTGGCCTATCTGTCCATCGGCCCCTGTCTGGCCATCCCGCGTACTGCCAGCACTTCTTTCGAGACGGTGCTGCCGCTGGTCGGGGACGCGGCGCGCTCCCCGGGCCTGATCCGGCTGGTCTACTCGGTGGTCTTTTTCGCCGCTGCCCTGTGCCTGGCCCTGCGCCCGGAGAAGCTCACCGACCGGCTGGGAAAGATCATGTGCCCGGTGCTCATCGGGCTCATCGTGGTCACTTTCGCCGGGTGTCTGGCGGCCCCTCTGCCGGGGTACGGTCCGCCCTCCGCCGGGTTTGAGAACGCCGGGCGGGCGGCGGCGGCCGGCTTCCTGGAGGGGTATCAGACCATGGACACCATTGCCGCGCTGGTCTTCGGCATCGTCATCAGCCTGAACGTCCGCGCCAGAGGCGTGACGGATGAGAATGAGGTGGTACGGATGACTGCCCGCGCCGGCGTGGTGGCCGGGGGGATGCTCCTGGTCATCTATTCCATGCTGGCCCACATCGGGGCGTTGTCCGGCGGGGCCTTTCCCGGGGCGGCCAACGGCGCCGGAGTGCTGACCCGGATCGTGTCCGCCCTGTTCGGGCCCATGGGCAGCGTGCTGCTGGCCGCCATCTTCGTCATTGCCTGCTTCAATGTGTGTGTGGGGCTTATCAGCTCCTGCGGGGAGTATTTTGCCCAGATCTGCCCCCGGCTGTCCTACCGGAAGTGGGCTGTGATCTTCGCGGCGGTGAGTCTGCTGCTGGCCAACGCGGGACTGGACCGGATCCTGGCCTTCTCTGTGCCGGTGCTCAATGCCATCTACCCGGTGGCCATCGTCCTCATCCTGCTCTCCTTTGCGGACCGCTGGCTGGCGGGCCGTGACCGGGTCTATCCCGTGACCATCCTTTTCACCGGGGCGGCCAGCCTCCTCTTTGAGGCCGGACGTCTCGCCGGTATCGGTTTTCTTCAGTCCTTTCCCCTGGCGGAGGCCGGGCTGGGCTGGGTCCTGCCTGCCCTGGCCGGGCTGATCCTGGGCCTTTTCCTCTCCCGGGGGCAGGGCCGTCACAATGAAAAAAGGAGCGATCCCCATGCATGAACACCCTTCCTGCGGCTGCGGCTGCCATGACCATCACCACGACCATCACGATCACCACGACTGCTGCGGGCACCATCACCGCCCCGGGGAGGGAGAGCTGACCCCCGCTATGGCCGACTTCCTCCACCACCTGGAGCACCATCACTATCTGCCGGTGGCCCGCTTCCTGGTGGAGAGCAGCGCGGAGGAGGAATTCTGCTCGGTGGCCCTGGCGCCGGTGTACCTCCGCTCCCCCGACGAGGATATGGCCTGCGTGAAGGAGACCGGCGCCATGCTGCTGGCCCTGGAGGAGATGGGATATCTCACGCTGGATTACGATTATCCTCTTGCGGGATACTCTTATAAAGAGTATAATGAATCCAAACTCTACGCTTATTTTTGCAGGACGGTGGCCGAGGGGGCGGAGAAAAACGGCTTCCTGGGCGACACGCCGGTCCTGGAGCTGGGCAGCATCGCGCCCGCTGAGAAGTAACGGACAGGAAAGAAGGAATACCCATGGAACAGCTCATCATCAACGCCGTCGTGGTGACGGTGGATCCCCAGCGCCGTGTCCTCTGGGACGGCGCGCTGCTCATCCGGGACGGCCGGATCGCCGATATCGGCTCCACGGAGGAATTGAAGGCCAAGTATCCAGATCCCCACCGCACGCTGGACGCCGCCGGAAAGGTGATTTTCCCCGGCTTTGTGAACAACCACACCCACCTGTTCCAGACCCTGCTCAAGGGCATCGGCGACGACATGGAGCTGGGAGACTGGCTCTCCCACATGATGTTCCCTGCCGCCGTCTACCTGGAGCCGGAGGATACCTACCATGCCGCCATGCTGGGCCTGTCCGAGGCGCTGCACAGCGGCGTGACCACCACGGTGGACTACATGCACTGCCACAGCAAGCCCGGCCTTACCGACGGAATCTGCCGGGCGGTGAAGGATCTGGGCGTCCGGGGCATCGTAGGCCGGGGCACCATGGATACCGGCGTGGAGTACGGCACCTGTCCCGACCTGTGTGAGAAAGTGGAGGACGTGGAGGCCGACCTGCGCCGCCTGTTCAAGACCTACCATAACACGGAGAACGGCCGCCTGAAGATCTGGGCCGCCCCCTCCTCCATGTGGTCCAACTCCGACGAGATGCTGAAGATGCAGTGGCGGGTGGTCAACGAGTGCGGCGGCGGCTTTACCGTCCACGTGTCCGAGACCGAGTACGCCCGCATGGCCACCGAGTGGGTCCACGGCTGCAACGACGTGGATCTGCTGGAGAAGTTGGGCATCCTGGGCCCCAACGTGCTGGCCGTCCACTGCTGCTGGATCAGCGACAAGGACATCGACCTGCTCAAGGCCCACGACATCAAGGTCTCCCACGACGCCTGCGCCAACATGTATCTGGCCGACGGCGTGGCTCCCGTGCCCCAGATGCTGAAAAAGGGCGTCACCGTGGGCCTGGGCCTGGACGGCGCGGCCAGCAACAACTCCCAGGACATGATCGAGCTGATGAAGTGCACCGCCCTGCTGCACAAGACCAAGACCCTGGACCCCATGGCCATCACCGCCGAGAAGGTGCTGGAGATGGCCACCATCGACGGCGCCCGCTCCATCGGCATGGAGGATGAGATCGGCTCCATCGAGGTGGGCAAGAAGGCCGACCTGGTATTCTTCGACCCTGCCGCCAGCCAGAAATCCACCCCCATGCACAACCCGGTATCCACCCTGGTGTATTCCTCCAGCATCCAGAACATCTCCGCCGTCATGGTGGACGGCGCGCTGGTGCTGGAGAACGGCCGCCTGACCCGGGTCAGCGACGCGGACGTGATCGCCAACGGCCAGCGCTGCGCCGAGGAGCTCTGCCGCCGGGGCGGCATCACCAACCGCCGGGAAGGCCACAAGTGGGAGAGCTTCAAGGAGAAGAAGGAGAACTGAGAACGAAAAAAGCCGTCCCCAGCGGGGACGGCTTTTTGTTATTTTGGGGCTATCTCACGGGTCCTTTCGGTCCAGAAGCTGGCCCAGACCGCAGAGAGCCATATCCACAAGCAGGAAAAGGAGCGGCACGTAGTAGAGGTAGAGCGTGCTGCTGGGAAGGTGGTCGGCAGGCAGGGGCAGACCCAGGAACAGAACGTCCAGGAGGACCGTAAGGAGGCACCCGGCAAAGGAGAGCCAGGCTGCCCGGAAGGAGCCCTTCAGCAGACAGAGCAGGGAGAGAAGCAGCGGCAGCCCCAGAAGCTGGCGGGACCAGCACAGGGCGGGATTCAGGCGGAAAAACAGGCCCAGCAGCCCATAGAGCAGCAAAAGCGGACCGTGGGGGAGCCGCCGCAGCGCCCACGTCCGGGGATCCTCCGGCCAGCGGGCCCAGAGTGTGAGCGCGGTGAGAAGCAAAAGCCAGCCCATCAGGAACAGGGAGATGAGAACCGCACCGGGGGCATAATTGGGCCATCGTCCGGGGTACAGGCACAGACGGAGGGAGCAGGAGGTGCAGACCCGGCAGAAGAGCCAGGCAAAGCACCAGGCCGACCATCCCAGGGACAGTCCCGGATGATCCCGGTCCCCCAGGCAGACTATACCGGCCAGGGCGAGCCACACCGTGCCGTAGAGCAGGGTGGTCCGGCAGAGCAGCAGGGAGAGGAGAAGCCCGCAGGTGAGCAGTACCCCGCCGGCCACGGTCCGTCCCCGGCGGGCGGGGGGAGCGGCCGGAACGGCCTGAGGTTCAGCGGCGGGGGGCGTATCCCCGGTCACCAGCTCATCCAGGGAGACGCCGAAAAGCCCGCTCAGGGCCAGAAGCTTTTCCAGCTCCGGGACGCTGGCGTTGTTCTCCCACTTGGACACCGACTGCCGGGAGACTCCCAGGGCCTCCGCCACATCGTCCTGCGAGAGTCCGCGGGCCCGGCGGAGCTGATAAATATGAGTACCCAGATCCATGATCATACCTCCTGTCTTGCCGCCAGTATACCGGATAGGGAGGCGGTTGTCCATCAAGCGGACTTGATATCCGCGCAACTGGCGGTTGCGCGGGCCATAATACGCGGATGACCGCACAATAGGTCAAAAAGGTTGTAAGTACCATGTATTTGGCGGGGAAGCACGGAAGAGAGCGGCTAATATTCAAAAGAACCAGGATATTCGCAAAAAGTCCCACTCAGGGATTGCCTTTTGCGTCGGCATCATGTATACTGAAATAAAGTTGTACGTACAAATTTAGAAACCGGGAGGCGAAAACCATGTGTATGCACATCAGCGAGCATCCTGTGGCGGACTATCCGGAGCGGGAGCGGGTGTCCTTTCTCTTTGACGGACGGCCCATGACCGGCCTGGCGGGCCAGCCCATCGCGGCGGCCCTGCTGGAGAACGGAGTCAGCGTGTTCCGCCATACTCACAAGAGCGGCCAGCCAAGGGGGCTGTTCTGCGGCATCGGCCAATGCAGTGACTGTGTGGTGGTGGTCAACGGCCGGCCCAACGTGCGCTCCTGCGTGACGCCGCTGGAGGCGGGAATGGTCATTGAGACCCAGATGGGACTTGGAAAGGTGGGAAAGGCATGAGACAGGTCGATCTTCTGGTGGTGGGCGCCGGTCCGGCCGGTCTGGGCGCCGCCATCGAGGGGGCCCGCCGTGGGGCGAAGGTCCTGCTGGTGGACGAGAACCGGACCGCCGGGGGCCAGCTCTACAAGCAGATCCACAAATTCTTCGGCTCGGGAGCCCACTACGCGGGCACCCGGGGGTATCAGATCGCGGAGCTGCTGCTCTCCCAGGCGGCGGAGCTGGGGGTGGAGACCCTGCTGGACACCCGTGCCCTGGGCCTGATGGATGACGGCAGCGTGTCCATCCTCCATGAGGGAAAGCTGGAGGCGGTATATGCCGGGAAAGTAGTGCTGGCCACCGGCGCCAGGGAGAACGCCCTGGCCTTTCCCGGCTGGACACTGCCGGGGGTCATGACCGCCGGCGCGGCCCAGACCTTCAGCAATGTCCACGGTACCCTGGTGGGGCGGAATATCCTGACGGTGGGCTCGGGCAACGTGGGCCTCATCGTGTCCTACCAGCTCATGCAGGCGGGAGCCGAGATCCGGGCGCTGGTGGAGGCTGCGCCCCGCGTCACCGGCTATCTGGTCCACGCGGGCAAGCTCCAGCGGGCGGGGGTGCCCATCCGCACCGCCCACACCGTGGTGGAGGCCAGGGGAGACAAGCGGGTGGAGGAAGCGGTCATCGCCCGGGTGGACGAGAGCTTCCGGCCCATCCCCGGCACCGAAGAGACCGTCGCCGTGGACACCATACTGCTGGCGGTGGGCCTCAATCCCCGGGCCGACCTGTCCGCCATGTTCCGCTGTGAGACGGCCTATGAGGGCGGCCTGGGCGGGCTCATGCCCATCCATGACCAGTACATGCGCAGCAGCAACCCCCAGGTCTATGTCTGCGGGGACCTGGCGGGGGTGGAGGAGGCCAGTACCGCCCTGGAGGAAGGGCGGCTGGCCGGAGTCCACAGCGCCATGAGCCTGGGGTTTGCCCAAAAGGGAGACGAGGGGCGCATGGCAGAGCTGCAGGAGAGCCTGTGCTCACTCCGGGGCGGGGAGCATGCCCGCCGCCGGCTGGACGCCAAGAAGCGCATCATGGAGAAGGGAGGGGCCTGCTATGCCGGACGGGAATAAGAAGGGCACAGTGCTGCTGGAGTGCTGTCAGGAGATCCCCTGCAACCCCTGCGCCACAGTCTGCAAGACAGGGGCCATCGCCAAGGAAACATTGAACAGCTGCCCGGTGTTCCACCCGGAGAAATGCGTGGGCTGCAAGCTCTGCGTGGCGGCCTGCCCGGGTCAGGCCATCTTCTTCTGGGAGCCGGAGGATGAGAACGGGATGGTGGGGGTCACCTTCCCCTATGAGTATCTGCCGCTGCCCGAAGTGGGGCAGGAGGTCACCGCCGTGGACCGGATGGGGCAGCCGGTGTGCCCGGCGAAGGTGCGCTCGGTGGAGACGCGGAAGGCCTATAACCGCACCGTGCTGGTGACGCTGGCGGTGCCGGCGGGGCACGCCGGTGAGGTGCGCTTTATGAAACGGCTTGGCCGGGAGGTGGAGTGAGATGGACGACCGCGATATCCTGATCTGCCGCTGTGAAGAGGTCACCCGGGCCGATGTGCTCCGGGCCATCGACCAGGGCTGCCACACGGTGGAGAGCGTCAAGCGGGCCACCCGGGCGGGCATGGGGGCCTGCCAGGGCAGGACCTGCGGCCGGCTGATCCAGCAGATCCTGATGAGCCGGGGCTTCCAGACCCCTGAGACCATCCGGGCGGACAAACCGCGCTTTCCCATCGTGCCCTGCGATGTGGACGCGCTGGAAGGAGACGGGCATGAGAGATAAATACGGAGCCATCGTCATCGGCGGCGGCTATTTCGGCTGCGCCAGCGCCTATTTTCTGGCCAAGGCAGGGGTGCCTACTCTGCTGCTGGAGGAGAAGGAGGTTTCACGGGGAGCGTCGGGAGCCAACTTCGGCAACGTGCAGGTGCAGGACTCCGACATGGGCCTGAGCTATGAGCTGACCCTGGCGGGTTTTGAGCGGATGAAGACCATGGAGCGGGAGCTGGACAGCGATATCGGCTTTCAGCTCCACGGCTCCATCATCGTGGCCGAGCGGGAGGCCCACCGGCCTGAGCTGGAAAAGCTCTACCGGGAGAAAAAGGACGCGGGGCTGGACATCCGCTGGCTGGAGGGGCAGGCCCTCTATGACCTGGAGCCCAACCTGGCCCCGGGCACGGCGGTGGCGGCTACTTATTTTGAACAGGGACGGATCTACCCCTTCCACTACCTCTACGCCCTGGTGCGCCAGGGAAGAAAGTACGGCCTGGAGGTACGGGAGTTTTCCGCGGTGGACAGCCTGCTGCTGGAGGGCGGGCGCTGCACCGGCGTGATGCTCCGGGACGGGACCACCCTGCGGGCCGAGCAGGTGGTGGTGGCCGCCGGTTCCGGCACCCGGAAGCTGTGCGCCACGGCGGGGCTGGACGTGCCCGTCCTGTCGGTGAAGGCGGAGGCGTTTGTCACCGAGGCCATCGCCCCCTTCATCCACACCTACTATTCCTCGGCGGCCTTCTTTGCCGAGGCACACAGCCAGGAGCACGCCGCCATCTCCCTGTGCGTGGGACAGAGCCATTACGGCAATCTGCTGGTGGCCGAGACCACCAAGCCCCATAATTGGGTGGCGGAGGAGCGGCAGGACTGCACCTCCCTGGAGCACTGCCGGGGCGTCCGGGAGCAGCTGCTCCACTTCTTCCCAGCGCTGGAACACGTCCAGGTCCTGCGCAGCTGGGCGGTGGCGTCCCCCTTTACCGAGGACCACAAGCCGGTTTTTGGCCGCAGTCCCGTCCCGGGGCTCATCATCGCCGCCGGCTTCAAGAGCGCGGCGGTGCTCTCGGCGGTGGTGGGAGAGTGCGTGGCCGGGCTGGTGAGCGGGGATTCCTGCCCCTGGGACCTGAGTCCTTTTATGCAGAAGGTAAAGCCTCTGGCTCCCTGAAAGGAGACGACCATGGGAAATGAGAAACGTTCCCGGCTGTGGAACCAGACCTATCAGGTCCTGCTGAACAAAATCCGGACCATGAAGCCGGGGGAGAACCGGATGGAGCCGGAGGAGGAATTGACCCGCAGCCTGTCGGTGAGCCGGGCCACCGTGCGGGAGGCCATGCAATCCCTGGTGCGGGAGGGGTATATCACCCGGCGGCACGGGAAGGGGAATTTCGCCCACCCGTCGGTGATGGGCCTGCGCCACCGCATCGACCTGACTGCCGATTTCCTGCAGCTCATTCGTACAGCGGGGGAAGAGCCGGTGTGCCGGAACCTGCGCTGCGGCTACGCCCCAGCGGGGGAGACCATGCGCGCTGTGTTCCCCGGCCCGTGCGGGACGGTGTATGAGCTGTTCTGGCGCTATTCCCTGGGGGAAAAGGATATGATCTTCTGCAAGATCTCTTTCCCGGAGGAAGTCTTGACGGAAGAGCCTCAGCCGCCCCGTCAGAACGAGACTCTGGCGGACTGGATGGCCCGGTACTGCGGGCGGGACTTTGCCTACTATGCCGCCCATCTGCGGTGCAAAGCCGATGAGGATGCCAACTGGGCCCTGGGCCTGCCTGCCGGAACCGTGGTACAAAACTGGCAGGAGATCGTATACGACCTGTCCGACCGGCCGGTGGCCTTCTGCGATGTGTTCTTTCACCCGGAGCACATGGATCTGTCCATGGTCCTGCGGCCGTGAGCAAAAGGGCAGAGCTTCGGGATAAGAGAACCGCAAAAGGGTACTTTATTCCGGAAATGATACAGGGATAATATGGAAAAAGCCCGCCCCAAAGGTCATCCTGCAGGGTGGGCTTTTCGTGTGTAATTCATGTGTAAATTTTTCTCTTCCAATGGGCTTTTTCTGAGCTGGAAAGCATAATTACTTTCGAGGTACAGGCTTTCGAGTCCGCACCCAAAACCGAAACGAAGCCCAGCGAAGCGGGTTCGATTCGGAAAGGAGGAGCGACGGAATGAGTGAGAGATGACTTTTTATAAAAAAGTCGTCGCGAACGATATGCAGTCCGCGACGACATGGAAAGCGTGAACACTTTCGAGGTAGAGGCTCTCAGATCTGCACCCAAAACCAACCGCGAATCCAGCGCAGCGAATCGCGGTTGGAAGCGAAGAAAAAGCACGTCCGGCGTATGAAAAGGCCCTAAGGCCTTTTCATCGCCTTAGGGCTTTTTCTGAGCTGGAAAATCGCAACACTATAGATGCCTCGAACCCCTTTGCCCAAATCAAGGATTAAGGGTGCGCGGCTCAAATGGCATACGATTCCTTATTTTCTATTTGGATTATAACATGCCCCAAAGGCTTTTTCAAGTCTCTTAGCAGAAAAATGTTGACCATTTCTTACGGTATGCAATCAATTATTGGAAGTCTAATGATTACTAAGTTTCTTGTCGATCTTCTATTGGCATATCTAACTGCTCAAGACGGTGGTCTTGCGTCAATATCTCCATCTGGCTGATGGCGATGGCATTGAGCTTTGCCAGTCGCTCGGCCTGAGACATTCCTTCGCCGATGAACACCGCATTCAGGTTCTCCAGATTAGACAGGCAGACCAGCTGAGAGACATTGGCATAGTCGCGGATATTCCCTTTCATATCGGGATGGCTGTCCCGCCACTGCTTTGCCGTCATACCGAACAGAGCCATATTCAAGACATCGGCTTCACTGGCATACACCATGGAAATCTGCTTTGCGGAAAGCTCTGGCGGAATTAGGTTCTCCTTGATGGCATCTGTATGGATGCGGTAATTGATTTTGGCCAGGTTTCGCTTGATGTCCCAGCCAAGCTGTTTCATTTCTTCGGCCTTGAGTCGTTCAAACTCTTTGATCAGATAGATTTTGAACTCAGGGCTGATCCACATACCGAACTCAAAGGCGATGTCTTTATAGGCGTATGTGCCGCCATATCGTCCGGCCTTCGCACGCAATCCAATCGCATGAGTTTTTTCAACCCACTCTTTGACGCTGAGCTTGTAGCTGTTCAAGCCAGCCTGACTTCTAATTGCGGCGAATTCGCCATAATTAAAATCCGGGTTGTGGATCTGTTCCCATATCCCAAGAAATTCGACTGTGTTTCTGTTTCGCAGCCAGTCAGAGATAAAAAAGTCTCCGTCTTTTGCCTTGAGCATATCAGTCAGGGAGATATAATCCTTGTCATCAATGGTGGTGACCGCAATTTCTGTCCCATGGACAATCAATTTATTATTCATTCAGAAAGCACCTCCATGACTGGTGGGTTGCAATTGGATATGGCGTAGCAATCCCCGACAGCCTTCCTCCACATCCCGCCAGGTCGTGTCGAAATCGTCGGTGTACCACGGATCGGCTACCTCGCCGGGGCGGTCGGTAAAGTCCATCAGCAGGTGCATCTTGTCGGCAAAATCGCCACCGCAGATCCGGTACATACTCCGCAGGTTGGCCCGATCCATGCCAATCAGAAGGTCGTACTTCTCGTAATCGCTGTTCAGGAGCTGCCGAGCTCGTTTGCCAGAACAGTCGATGCCATGCTCGGACAGCTTGCGGCGAGCCGGCGGGTACACCGGATTGCCAATCTCCTCGGTGCTGGTAGCTGCCGACTCGATTTGAATGCTCTGCTCCAGACCGGCTTTCTTCACCAGATCCTTCATGATAAACTCGGCCATCGGGCTTCTGCAAATATTGCCGTGGCAGAGAAAAAGTATCCTGATCATGCTCCGTACACTCCAACTCATTACTATCACGCTCAGTATAGCACTGAATCTCAGATTCGTCGAGTTGGATTTCCAGATGGGCGTCAGAATCGATTTTTCTCTGGAGTTCTGCCTTTGACCAGCCGAAACGGCCAGCGGCACGAAGATACCAGCGCCGCTCATCCGGCTCCATGTCTGCTTCCAAAATGACTACATTCTGCGTCCAACTGATTTCCATGGCCAGGGTCAGCAACTCGGGGGTGTCCTCATACATCCGATAGAACTCCCGCATCCGGCGAATGTTGCGCGGGGAGAAGCCGGAAGCATCGGGGAAACGGCTGTGCAGATATTCGGCTGCGGCCACTGCCGCGCCTTTCTCCGGCCGGGAACAGACGATGCGGCCCAGTTCGCAGCAGAGTTGCATCTGGGGCATCTCGGCGCTCAGCGCAATGTCCAGAGCCGCAAACATGGCGGAATAATCGATGTTTTTGCGGATGTTCATAGCTTCTCCTTTCCGGCAGAACCTGCCTTATTTTGAAACAGGCCAAAGAGAAACACAGGAGGCGCCTCCTGCGTTTCTCTTTGGCCTGTTCACACCACTTGTACCATTTGCTCCCAGAGCAGGACGAAGCGGTCGTCGATGATTTTGTTGTCGTGGTAATGTCCGAACAGCCAGTAGTGGAACTTGGCCCGTTCTTTGACTTCCTCCAGGAAGTCGGTCAGGTGGTCGTGAACATATCCACCGTTTCCCAGTATGTCCACGATGCTGTTTGGGGCGCAGTGTGTGATCACATAGTCCATCTCATAGTGAATGCTTTCCAAACTGTGCCGAGCTTCCTCATACTCGGATTTATCGGGAAGCTCTTGTTTCCACCAGGAGTGGTGGTTGACCCGGAATCGGGCGCCCATTCTGCGAAGGGCCCAGTATTGTTCTTCGAAATCGGCTGCTTTGGGGTTCAGGATACCGTCCTCGATATCATGGCTCCTGGCGCCGCCCATGGCGAAGAAGGAGTATCCTTGCAGGTCAAAGACCTGCCCGCGCATCAGGTGGATCACATGAGGCCGGATTCGCTGGATCTTTCCGCCGTTCCATTCCTCTGTCGGGTATTTTCTCAGCAGGTCGAAGTTTTCATGGTTGCCGCTGATGAACAGCGTGGTAAAGGGCAGATCCTCCAGCCAGTCCAGGTTCCGCTCCTCCTTCTTGCCCCCGTCCCATACGCCGCCAAAATCTCCGCAGATGATCATATAGTCTTCCTTGGTCATTCCGGCCTGCTCGGGGAAGTGTTCGGGTGCAAACCGCTGGAAGTTGCCATGGGTATCGCCGGTTGCATAGATCATTTCGGTTCACCTTCTTTTGACTATTATATCATATCCTGCTCTACCTGAACGCCGCCGCGGAGGAAGACCGTGATTTTCTCCGCTGAGTTGACCTTGACCGTATCCACCAGCTGCCGGATGAGAGCTTCATCCCATTCGCTGATGTGGGTGGACGCCTGAGCCATCGCGGCAGCCGCATCTTCAATGCGCCGTACAGCCTGAGCGTTGCTCTGACGCTGTTCTTCGATCAGGGCCCGCTTTTCTTTCAGTACGGCAGCCTCATTCATGACAGCTCTCAGCTGGGCGGTGCAGGCGGTGGCATCCTCCGCTCGGGCGGATTCTGCCACCAGCTCACGGGTCTGGTCGTTCAGCTCGCCCAGCCGCCTTTCAATATCGGCAAGACTCATGCTCTCTCCTGGAACCGGAGCCAGCTCCATCTCCATAGCAGAGGTGATCTGCCGGATCAGCGTACTCTTTTGGCTCATGACGGAGTTGATTGCGGCGAGGATTGCCTTCTGGAGCGGTTCCTCGTCCAGCGTTGGTGAGTTGTGGCAGTACTTGGTGCCGTAGTCCAACCGGCTGACACAGCGCCACACGATGCGCTTCCTGCCTTGCTTGGACCAGGTGCAGCGGCGGTACAGGGTGCCGCATTCGCCGCAGACAAGGCGCTCCGACAAGGCGTATTTGCTGGCATAGGATGTCATCCCGGTGGGGGCATTCTTTTTGGAAGGGCTTTTCCCGGCACTGCGCCGCGCCATCTCTGCCTGTACCGCATCGAAGGTTTTGCGCTCCACGATGCCCTCATGATGATTCTGGACCAGATACATGGGGAGCTGCCCTGTGTTGCGGATAACCTTGCGGCTGATGCAGTCGCTGATGTAGGTCTTCTGGAGGAGGACATCTCCGCAATACTTCTCATTGGTCAGGATGCTTCGGATCGCCGTGATCGTCCATTGGGAGCCGCCGGTCACATTGGGGATCTGCTCCGCTTCCAGCCTGTCTTTGATCATCCGAAGGCTGGCTCCGCTCAAATACTGGTCATAGATCGAACGAACCACTTCTGCTTGCTCCTGGATGATTTTCGGCTTGCCATCCTCGCCTTTTTCATAGGCGTACAGCCGGTTATACTGTATGATTGTCTTTCCCTCGCGCATGGCCTGCCGCTTGCCCCAGCGGACATTGGCGCTGATGCTCTCGCTTTCTGCCTGAGCGAAGGCTCCAAGCATGGTGATGAGGATCTCGCTGTCGGCTTCCAGCGTGTTGATGTTCTCCTTTTCGAAGATGACCGCAATGCCCAATTCCCGCAGGGCCCGGATGTAATTCAGGCAGTCCACCGTATTTCTGGCGAAGCGGGAGATGGATTTGGTCAGGACGATGTCGATCTTCTTCTGCTTGCACAGCCGGATCATCTTCAGGAATTCGGGCCGCTTCCGAGCCGATGTCCCTGTGATGCCCTCGTCTGCGAAGATCCCGGCCATGGTCCACTCCCGGTTGGTCATGATCTTGTCGGTGTAGTAGTTCTGCTGCGCCTCATAGCTGGTGAGCTGCTCCTCGTCATCAGTGGATACCCGGCAGTAGGCAGCCACGCGAAGCTGGCGCTGGACCGCCTGCCGGCTTGCGACCTCTGGCTTTGCCGGTATGGTGATGACTTTGGGCGGGCTTTCTCTCATGCTGTTTCACTCCTTCCCAATTACTTGACCGTTTTTTAACTGGATATTCAGGCTTCCATCGTTATGACAATGGATGGCGGATACGGAACTTTGAAGCAGTTCTGCATCCAACGCAGTCATGGGCTGACGCCCGGAAAACACTCTGCGCAGACGAACCGTTTCGTATTCGCGGGAGTCGACGGCGCTGTACTGAGCCGCAGCGATGGACAGGATCAACGCCTTTGCGGCATCCTCGTCGATTGGCTGACATTCCATCACCCTGTCCAGTTCACGCTGCAGGTTCAGTTCAGTGGATTGATCAGGCGGCGCTGTTGCCGGAAGCCGGAGCTGTTCCGGCGATACGATCAGGCTGTTGAGCAGATTCAGCACCTGCCGCTCCATGCGCGCTGTCGATGGCCGCCCGCTGAAGCGGCGGAGGAGCTTCTGCGTGTCCGTTTTGGGAGCTGCCGTCTGTTTTGCGCTTCGCTTTTCCAGTGCTTTCTCCAGGGCTTCTCGATCAATGACCGGCGGATAGCCGCGCTCTCCCGTATAGCGGCTGTCTTCCAGAATTCGAGCAATCATGTTTTTGTTCCATAGCTTTCCCTCGTCATAGGGAATTGACTGTTCTCGAAGCTCCTCTACCAAGGTGTTGTAGGTAGCACCCACAAGGTATTGTTGGAAGATGTACTCTACCAGCTTTGATTCCTGCGGATGGAGGGCAATTTCGCCCATAACCACTCTGTAGCCAAACGGCTGCTTCCGATTGCCCATCAGCGCACCGTCCTTTCTATGGTTTCGGACAGCTCCAGCCCGTTTTTCAGGCGGAAGCGGATTCGCTCATTGCTTTCCACGATGATTGTTTCAACGAGCTCACCGAACAGCTCTGCGTCAAAGCTGTCAAGGAAGTCCGGGCCATCATCCAAGATTTCCATCAGCTCTCTTGTTTGGGAGATGGTGTTGTCGCCATCGACGGCCAGAAGACGCTCCTTTTTCAGCTTTACAGCGCGGAGCTGCTCGGTCAACTCATTGCTCTGGGCTATAAAAATGTCAGGATCAATGAGGCCCTGTTGTTTCAGTGTGGCCAACATTTGATTCTGACTGGTAAGATCGGATATTTGTTTGTTAAGTTCAATGACATCCAGGCTCCAGAGCATCCGGCGGTTGCGGATGGCTTGGAGCGAGGTGGTCATTCCCATAAGGATGGGTTCGCCATGGTGCTTGAGCTTATAGTATAGGCGGATGAAAGCATTTGTTATTTCATCTTCTGCAATTGGTGTAATGCCGCATTTGAGGCCATGTCTCTTTTTATCGTGTCCTATACATACCCAGTATGTGATGCCGCGCACAACCTTGCGACGAAATAGTGACTGGCAGTCGCCACATACTATTTTTTTTCGAAACGCATACGGACTGTTTTTCGTTAATGTAATCTTCTGAGCACGAGATTTCATCAAAGCATTTGCTTTCTCAAAATCTTCTTTTGGCACGATTCCTTCGTGTGTTCCGTATGCGTAGTAAGAAACCTTCTGTCCTCGGTTCAGCCGGCATTTATATGGAAGCGTATCTGTTGAGAAGTATTTTTGCCACACAGAATCGCCAATGTACTTTTCATTCGAGATAATATATCGAATAGCAGTTGAATCCCAAGCGACTTCACCAGATTTACACGGGATGCCTTCTTCTCGCAGGTCAGATGCTATCCGCTCTGTACTTTTGCCGGAAAGATACTCTTTGAATATCCGTTGTACGATAACAGCTTGTTCCTCCACAATGCGTATGGAATGGTCCTGTAGAGTATATCCGTATGGCAAGTTTGCGGGTATATATGTTCCGGCCTGCATTCGTTTTTGAATGCCCCACCTCATATTGCCGGAGATGGATTCACTCTCGGCCTGGGCGAAGGATGCGAAGAGCGCAGTCATCATTTCGCCGGACATCGTCGCAGTGTCAATGTTCTCTTTCTCGAAGTAGACGCCGACACCGAGCGATTTCAGCTCTCTGATGGTTTCCAGGCATTCCTTGGTATTGCGGGCAAAGCGGGAGATGGATTTTACCAGCACCCTGTCGATCAGCCCTCTGCGGCAATCTGCCAGGAGCCGCTGGAAGTCCTCACGCTTTTCAGCCGATGTCCCAGTGATACCCTCATCTGCGTATATGTCTACCATTCTCCAGTTTTCCTTGCTGGAGATCAGGTCGCTGTAGTGACGGTTCTGGGCGGCGAAGGAGTTGAGTTGGTCATCAGAGGCGGAGCTGACACGGGCGTATGCCGCAACCCGCAATTTGGCGTTTTGGGGCTTTTCGGTTGCCTCGATGGTGATGACCCGGTATTGCTTTTCCCGAAGCGCCATGCTGCCGTCGGTCATCAGCTTTTCCGCCATGTCAGTTCACCTCCTTTTTTGCAACACAAACAATACCACAACACCTTTGAAATAGCTATTGAAAAGAGTGCGATTTCAGAAAGAAAGGATAATGTCCGCACCGGTCTGTGCGGCAATTCTGGCCAAAATTTTGCGGGCCTCTCTTTCTGTGGTTTTCTTCTGCTCTATCAGCGTGCGGAGCAGTTGGGCAATGCCGCACAAATCGATATTTGTCATCTCGTTTCCTCGCTTTCGTGGATTTGTTTTTGATAACAGAAATATGGGACCCGATCAGGGAGTTTGAGGAGAAAAGGAAGAGGAGTGTAGAGGGGGAAAGATGAAGAACTCAGAGAAACGGAGGTTGAGAAGAAGAGGATGTACTGTGATCAGATCCCATATTTCTGCTATCAAAAGAAAAACAGAGGGCCGCTCCCAAAGGTCAGGTGAGCGAGTGTAGGCTCCGAGTCTGGAGCGGCCCTTTGTTTCTTGATGCTGCTTAGTCGCCTGTATTCGACACTACTTCCCCAGGCAGGGCGGCAACTTGAACTGCGCTGGCGCACATCATGGGACTCTCACCCCTCCGAGGATCTCTCCGAGCTGCGTAAGCAGAAGTATCATTGTAGGCTGACGGGGTCATGGCGGGGACAGCTTGCCAAGGCTGCCTTGGCCTGAGTGGGTATCGCTCTGCACCTTATTTGGCCGTCCTTTGATGCGGATCTGCTCCGCACAGGTGGTCTTCGCGCACTCGGCCTGACGCTCTCCCGATCAGCTAAGGTATTCAAGTTGCCGGATATGACCGCCTGGGGCGGTGTTTTTCAAGGTTCGCTCTGAGATGTTTTGATCTCACGAAGATTGTAACTCCGTGCGTATACTTCCAACAGAAACAGAATGGAAAGTTTACCAACCCAAAATGGAAAGTTTTTAGAGAGATGCCTCCAATTCGGACAGTAGAGAGATGGCCATCCGCAGTCCGCGCTTCTGTTCCTCCGCAAAACCTCCTTTTCCCACCAAGAGATAATCCAGAGAAACCTCAAAGAATGCTGCAAATTCTACGGCCAGCTCGACTGGGCCAGTTTGCTTTCCAGTTTCGATTTTTGCGATGTATGGAGTGCTGACATTCATCTTCTCTGCCAACTGCTCCTGTGTGAGCCCACGCTTTTTTCGCAAGCTCCTGATCCTTGAACCATAGTCCTCTCTATTAAAGTACATGGTGATTTACTCCGTCTTCTGAAATTTGGATGCGAACCAAATTTCGGAGCGGTGGGTCGCGGCAATGGAGCGACCGGACATACCGGACGCTGAGCAGAGGCCGCCATTTTTCGACAAACAAAAAATGCACCCACCGTGCGGTGAGTGCATACGAAGAGAAATATTTGCCGAGCTTTAGCGGTATATAGTGAGTAAGGACAAATGGTGTCGAATAAAAAAGAACCGCAACCCCTTGGAGGATTGCGGTATGTAATGTTACTCTTTTTTCCCTGACCCCCGGCGGGTGTTCATTGCTCCCTATACGCTTTCCTGCCATATTCTCCCCTTGCGGGGATAACAGACAAAAAGTGCGTTTCCCCTCACCGTTTCGATGGGGGTATTATAATAGGGAATTTTTGGGGGTTTCTTAGAAATCGCTTAGGTTTTAGGCAGTTTTACTGAAATTTGAAGATTATCCGCTTTTTGTATTATTATATATTCATATTGGCTAAAAAGAACCAGCCAAAACTGTGCATTCTATATGTGCAATTAGTCTGACAAGATTTTCTACATCTTATTTTTCTATTCTACCAAGGGTACACTAAACTTGTCAACATATTTCTTGTGGTCGGAGGGTTGGCAAGTGGAATATGGAACTATTCGGATTAAGCTGGACGAGCTGTTGAAGGCATCCGGTCTTAGCAAGAACATGCTGAGCCATCGGGCTGAGATGCAGCGGACGCAGATCAATAATTATTGTAAAAACCAAATTACTCGTTTAGATATAGATGTCCTCGCAAGGCTTTGTACGGTGTTGAATTGTGAGATCGGCGATCTATTAGAATTTATACCACCAGAAAAGATAGAAAAATGAGGCTCGAAAGAGGAATGTACTTTTCTCCCTAACCCTTTGTGTTCTTGATACTCTGCCTATTAATGGATTATTATTTATGGGCGTAATAGCAGCTTTAAAAGAATGGCTGTGGCGGAACTAAGACCACCACAGCCATTCTTTATAGTGTGCTATCTATCACAGACGCCACCCTACAGCTTCTGCGCGCAGAGATAGAAACCTTCGATACATTCCATCTATTGACAATAATTCCTCGTGCGTTCCCCTTTGGATAATCCGTCCATGGTCTATTACAATAATCTGGTCAGCATTCCGGACAGTACTCAGGCGGTGAGCAATAGAAATTAGAGTCTTATTCTTTGTTAGCTCCTGAATTGCGGACAAGAGCGCTTGCTCGTTCTCTGGGTCGACGCTGGAAGTGGCTTCATCCAGAATAATGATAGGCGCATCTTTCAAAATGGCCTTGGCGATGGAAATACGCTGCTTTTCTCCTCCGGAGAGAGTGGAGCCGCCTTCTCCGATGATCGTATCGTACCCATTCGGAAGAGATAGAATGAAGTCATGGCAGCAGGCCCGTTTTGCAGCTTCCATCACTTGCTCATGGGTAGCTTCTGGCCGTCCAAACCGGATGTTATTTTCCACAGAATCATGAAAGAGATATACATTCTGAAAGACCATGCTGATGTGTTCCAGCACACTGTCTGCGGTATAGTTTCTCACATTTTTCCCGCCAATTCGGACTATCCCCTCCTGCACATCCCAAAAGCGGGCAATCAGATTGCAGAGTGTGGTCTTGCCGCTACCGGAGGGTCCTACAATCGCGCAGGTGGTATGTTCCGGAATTTCCAGTGAAATATCATGGATTATCCGGCGGTCCCCATAGCCAAATGAGATATGTTCCAAAGAAATACCATAGTGGGAAACAACCAGTTTCTCCGCGCTGGTATCCATCTTTGGAATGTCGGTGACCTCCTCCAGCCGGTCCAGTTCCGTATTGATCTTTTTACTCAGAAAGGCGCTGTTGCCCATCATCTCTAAGTCGGAATAGACTGTAAAAGCACAGAACAGGAAAGTCAGGCAATAAGGCAGGCTGATCTGCCCCGCCAGATACAGCAGAGCCGCCGCCGCAATCAGCACACAGCTCATGATCTTAAAGGTCAGTCCATAGAAACGGAGGACACCAGCCGTAGCCTTTTCCTGACCATAGTCCGCATCCCATTTTTTCTGGAACGCAGTGCGGACTTCCTCCTGTCCCTCCTCGCCTTTGGAAAAAGAACGCAGCACCGAAATACCCCGTATATATTCCATCACCTTGCCGACCAGATGCTCCTGGGCCTCCTGGTAAATGGGGGCATATTGGGCAGCGCGAAGCCTCACCCGACGCAGGACCAGCATCCCAAGTGCCAGCCCTACAAGGCTCAATCCTGCAATCACCGGGCTGAAAAGGAACATCATCACGGACATCAGTACAGCCATAGCCACACCGCTGGTCATCTGCTCAATCGCCAGCATGGAGTACCCCTCCAGGTCGGCAATCGTGGTGGTGAGCATGGCCTGAATGGTGCCCAGATTTTGTTCTGAGAAATATCCCATGGGTGCCTGCTTCAGCCGGTCCCCAATCTCCAGGCGGTAATCCCGGAAAATGTCATAGCCGGACCCGCTCATGGTACGATCATACATCCATTGGAAGAAAAAGCAGCCCAGTACACTGCCCAGAATTACGCAGAATGCCTGTCCAATAATAGTTGGTGTCAGATTATCCAGATGAAGTAAAACCCAGAACACGCCGAACATCATAAAACCGTTGAAGAACGATTTCAGAATGTTGCAGACGATGCCTGCCACGATCTTTCCCCGGCTATTTCCTGCAATCTTAAAGACACGGCGAATCATTTCAAACATCTTCTGTGACTCCTTCCATAGAGCCGACGTAGTCTTGCCACATCTTTCGGTAAAGGGGGCAGTTCTGCAGAAGCTCCTCATGGATGCCCCGGCCCACAATCTCTCCATTGGCAACAACCAATATCTGGTCGGCATTGCGGATCGTATTCAGCCGGTGGGCCACGACAATCAGAGACTTTCCCGCCACCAGCTTGCTGATAGCCTGCTGAATCAGCGCTTCGTTCTCGGGGTCGGCATAGGCGGTCGCCTCGTCCAAAATGATGACGGACGCCTGCTTGAGCATGGCCCGCGCAATGGTGATGCGCTGCCGTTCTCCGCCGGAGAGGCGGTCCCCAGCATCGCCAACCATGGTATCATAGCCCTGCTCTAACTGCATGATAAAGTCGTGGCAGTTGGCAGCCTTGGCCGCAGCCTCTACCTCCCCGTCGCTGGCGTCAGGGTTTCCCATGCGGATGTTTTCCCGAATGGATTTATCAAAGAGAAAATTGTCCTGGGCTACATAGCTGATTTCACCCATGAGCTGTCCAAACGGAATGTTGCGAATATCCTGCCCGCCAAAGCGAACTGTACCGGAGGTTACATCCCAAAAGCCGGCCATCAGCTTAGCAATCGTAGACTTCCCGGAGCCGGATGGACCAACAATGGCGGTCATGGTACCGGGCTGTGTCTGGAATGAGATACCGTGGAGAACTTCGGATTCATTGTAAGCAAAATGGACATCCTCAAATTGATAACACCGCTCCCCAAGCTTCGCAGGCTCTGTGGGGCGGACAAGCTTCGGTGTTTTCAAAAAGGTGGTGACTTGTTCCAGGTTGCCTTTGATCATGCTGACCTGCTCCATAGCCGCGGAGACCTTCATCAGCGGCGCAATAAAACCCAGAGGCACCACCAAGGCCACCAGAAAGACAGGGAGAGAAAGACTTCCCTCCATGTAGAGCCACGCTCCCACTGGAAGGGTTCCCAGAAGCGTAGAAGGGAGGACCGCCCGGGCTGCCGCGTTCCAAAGCCAGCACTGGCTCCACCATGCCATGGTGGAATCGTGGAAATAGCGGACAGAATCGGCATACTTTCCATAGGAAGCTGCGGACTGGTTGAATGCCTTGATGACCTGAATGCCGTTGACATACTCCACCAGAGTACTGTTCATCTCGTTGGCAGATCGCATGTAGTTCTCCATGCGCGGCCCATATCCCCGCATCATGGCGGCAAAAAAGAGGGTGCCCAGCGGAATTGTCACCAGTGCGGCCAGCCCCATCCGCCAGTCCAGCAGGAAGATCAAAAGAATACTGCATAGGGGTGCAGCGATGTTGGAGGGCAGTTCCGGCATGAAATGGGCCATGGAGTCCTCCAACTTTGCCACATTGTCCACGATCAGATTCTTGAAAGCCCCTGTGGGTGTTTCCAGCATGATGCCCATGGGGACCTTCGCCATCCGGTCGGTAATAGCCTCCCGGATATTTTTCAGTATGGTAAAAGAAATTTTGTGGGACATCAGGGAGGACCGCCAGGTAAGCAGCATTTTTATGATCTGGCAAACTGCGGCGCCTCCGCAGAGAAACAATACCAGCGTGGGCGCTGCAGTCCCCCAGTACAGGGCGTCCGCGAGGACAGCCACCATTAGAAATGGTCCCATGCCAAACAGTTCTCCCAAGACAGCCAGGAAGATGGAGAGGCGCATTTTACCGTTGCTCTCTCCCACGAAAGCGAATAGCTGCCGAATTGTTCCCGGTTCTTTCGACTTCATAGCCAGCCTCCTTTCAGGCACAAAAAATACAAGGAGGGTATTGCAATTTCAAGTACCCTGTGCTAAAATTTGAATTACATCGTAATATTACAGTGTAATTTTAGTATAGGACGGAGGGATGGCGAATGTCAAGAGACTTTCAGCAGACCCACGAAAATCTTTTGCTCTGCGCCCAAAAGCACTTTCTGGAATATGGCTTTGAGCGGGCCAGCATCCGGGAGATCTGCAAGGACGCCCATGTGACTAACGGAGCTTTTTATAACCACTTTGACGATAAGGAAGCTCTGTTCGGCGCGCTGGTGGAGCCTGTTGTCCAGGAGGTCAAGGCCATCTATGAGGCGTCGGTAAATGAGCACATGGAACTGGCAAAGACGGACGACTTGAAATCCCTCTGGAAACTGTCGGAGGAATCGCTGTCGGTCATTATTGAATACATCTATGAACATTTTGATGTGTTCCGGCTGCTTCTCATGCGGGCGGAGGGTACGCGGTATTCCTCCTTTTTGGATGATGTTGTCTGTCTGGAAACCCGGGTCACGCTGAAGTTCTTTGCGGAACTGAAATCTCAGGGCATCCAGATCCGCGGATTGGCGGAAGAGGAGTGGCATATTCTGCTCCATGCGTATTTTGCATCCCTGGCTGAAGTGGTTATGCACAACTTCCCAAAGGAGGCCGCACTGAGATATGTTCACACGCTTGCCTCTTTTTTCAACTCCGGATGGCAGACAGTTTTGGGGATCTGATCCCCAAAATTTTTGCACAATAGTTAGCATAAACTAACCAAATGATGTGGAGGTGAAACTGCAGCGTCCCATTCGCACGAGTCATTTCAACACTTAATTTTTTCAGAAAGGAAATATTCAAAAATGGAAAACACAAAGAAACTCACAGGTAAAGATCTCATCAATGTCGGCATTTACACAGCCATGACCCTCGTTATTTTCTTTGTTGTCGGTCTGCTTACCGCACTGCCTGTAGTCTACCCGTTCCTGTTCATAATTTGGCCCATCGTCTGCGGCATTCCTATGATGCTTTACTATACCAAGATTCAGAAGTTTGGTATGCTGACTATCACAGGTATCATCGGCGGCATCTTCTTCTATCTGATCGGCTACGGTTGGATCGGCCTTCTCGGCTGGGTGCTCGGCGGCATTCTAAGCGATGTGGTACTTAAAATCGGGGGCTATCAGAAATTCAAGGTCACTGTTCTGAGCTATGCCTGCTTTTGTCTCGGTATCATGGGCTGCCCCGCCAACCTCTGGTTTGCCGGCGAAGCGTATTGGGAAAACATCCACACCTCCATGGGTGATCAGTACGCAAACACCTTGCAATCCCTGATGCCCTCCTGGATGCTGTATGTGGGCTTTGTGCTGCTGTTTGTGGGCGGTATTCTGGGCGCGCTGCTGGGCCATAAAATGCTGAAAAAACACTTTGAGAGAGCTGGAATTGTGTAATGGAGCAGCTTCAAGCGGTTGTTGAAAATAGAACAGGCTTTTGCTTGGACCCACGAACCAAGCTGCTGCTGATGGCCGTTGTCGCTACCGCAGAATTTCTATACAGCCACACCGCCTTTATGGTTACGGTGGCGATGATCCCCTTTATTTTACTGTTGACTAACCGGCAGTATAAGACGGCAACCGTGTTCTTCTGCCTGTTTGCGGCGGGGCTGTTTGTGCAGGCCATCCAGAACTCGGTCCAGTTCCCCATGATTGTCAATATGCTGGTAGTCCTGCTGGTGGGTCTGGTTCTGCGGCTGTTTCCGGCCTTTGTGATGGGGGCCTACATCATCAAATCCACTACGGCCAGCGAGTGCATTACCGCGCTGGGCCGGATGCACATTGGGCGGCAGATCACTATTCCACTCTCCGTTCTGTTTCGATTCATCCCCACTATGCAGGAGGAGTCGGCAGCCATCAAAGATGCCATGCGAATGCGTGAGGTCCAGTTCGGGACAAAGAAGTTCTGGCAAAACCCAGCTACCCTGATTGAATACCGTTTCATTCCCTTGATGATCTCGGTGGTCAAAATCGGGGATGATCTCTCCGCGGCGGCCCTGACCCGCGGCCTGGATAACCCGGTCCGGCGCACCAATATCACAAAGGTCGGTTTTACTGGCTGGGATCTGCTGGCGGTGCTGATTGCCGGAGCCGCACTGCTCTCCACATACTTTTTCAGTCCGTGGTAAGGAGGTGATACTGTGATCGAATTTAAAGATGTTTCCTTTACCTATGAGAGCGGGGAAACCGAGAACAACCTGAGCCATATAAATCTAACAATACAGGATGGCGAAACTATTCTGTTCTGCGGAGAGTCCGGATGTGGCAAGACAACGCTGACTCGGCTGATCAACGGTCTGATCCCTCATTACTACGGAGGGAAACTGACCGGGCAAGTCCTTTTAGACGGGAAAGAGTTAAAAGACTATCCTCTTTATCAAATCGGGCAGCGGGTGGGATCTGTATTCCAAAACCCAGGGACACAATTCTACAATGTAGATACCACCAGCGAGATTGTTTTTGGGTGTGAAAACATGGCCCTGCCGGTCCCGGAGATGCGGAAGCGTCTGGAGGAAACCGTCCACAGCCTCAAGCTGGAAAAACTGCTGAACCGGAGCTTGTTTGCCCTGTCCGGCGGAGAAAAGCAGAAAATCGCCTGCGCCTCTGCCGATGCAATCCACCCGGACATCTTCGTGCTGGACGAGCCATCCTCCAACCTGGATATTGCCACCATCGAAGATTTGATTGGCGTGATCCGGCACTGGCAGTCCGAGAAAAAGACGGTGATCGTCGCAGAACACCGGCTTTATTATCTTGTCCCCTATGCAGACCGAATTTTCTACATGAAGCACGGAAGTATTGTACAGGAATTTACCGGGGCGGAATTTCAAAATTTACCGTCCGATGAATTGCAGGGAATGGGGCTGCGGGCACTGGACCCATTCCATCTGTCCCCGGAGGCCATTCCCAAGCCGGCCGCTCCGAAATTACATATTAAGGGGTTCCAGTTCTCCTATGAAAAGCACGGCCCCCTCAATGTGGATATTCCAGACCTGACCTTGCCCCAAGGGGAGATCATCGGTATCATCGGAAACAACGGTGCGGGAAAATCCACCTTCGCCCGGTGTTTGTGCGGTCTGGATAAAAAAGCAAAAGGTGTGCTTGAAATGGATGGGGTCTCCTATGACGCAAAGCAGCGCAGGCATATCTGCTATATGGTCATGCAGGATGTAAACCATCAGCTATTCACGGAAGATGTGCTGGATGAGCTGTTGCTCAGTATGGATGGCGAAGACGAAAAAGCGGATACGGCCCGCGCCAAGGAGATACTGAACAGCCTTGACCTGTTGGGCAAAGCAAAGCTGCACCCCATGTCCCTGTCCGGAGGTGAAAAGCAGAGGGTGGCGATTGGCAGTGCAATAGCATCGGACAAAAAGGTTCTGATATTTGACGAACCTACCAGCGGATTGGATTACCGGCATATGCTGGAGGTATCGGACAACTTAAACCGCCTGAAAAAGATGGGAAAGAGCCTGTTTCTGATCACGCATGACCCAGAACTCATTTATAAGTGCTGCACCTACCTGTTGTTCATTCAGGGGAGCAAGGTGCTGTGGCACCGCCCTATGGATGATGAAGCCGTAAAACTTTTGCAAGATTTCTTTTCTCATGAGAAAGAAGTTGTTGTAATCAATGCCTCCTTATAAAAAACTGTATGCGTCTGGTGAGGATTATCTGGAGACCATCCTTGTTCTCCAAAAGAAAAAGGGCATGGTACGCTCCGTGGATGTAGCCCGGTACATGGATGTGTCCAAGCCCAGCGTGTGTCATGCGGTGGCTGCCTTACGGGACGGGGGCTTCCTCACAATGGACGAGAATTATTATCTGCACTTGACAGATGCGGGGCGAGAAGCTGCCGAAGCCACTTATGAAAAGCATCGCTTTTTTACAGAGATGCTTGTGGCAGCTGGCGTCGATCCTGTTATCGCCGAGCGGGATGCCTGCCGGATTGAGCATGTAATCAGTAAGGAAACCTTTGAGCGACTGAAAGCAGCTCGTAAACTGAGTGAGAAAGCGGTGATATCATCGGACGAGTCATGATTTTGGAGCTGCACGAAAGAGATACGGAAGTTTTGGAGCAGATTCTGTCTATCCTCAAAAACCACCCTGAGATAGAAAAAATCGAGGTCGACGAGGAACCGATGGTCTCGCTCCCTGGTCTTGAGATCTTTCCAAGCAGACGAAAGGTCTTTCGGGATCGACAGGAGATTCAGCTTACCGCAAAAGAATATCGGATTCTCCTGCTGCTGGCCGCCAATAAAGGCCGTGTGCTGACCTATGCACAGATTTACGAACAGGTCTGGGGCGATTTCACTACAGGAAACGAAAACAATACGATAGGTTTTCATATCTGCAACCTGCGCGAGAAGCTGTATCGGGCTAATCCAGATGCCTCATTCTACATTCGCTCCGTGCGGGAAGTCGGCTATTGTCTGGAAGCATTTACTGAACGACTTGAGTAGCTAACCTGTTGTAAGATTTTTGCGCATTTTCTGTAATTCCAGTCAAAGCAATTACAATATAACGGAAGGCCTGATAATCATTGTTCTCTGAATAATTTTTGTGAACCATTGCAAAATGACCTAAATACAACAAAAAAGAACCGGTCGAGATCTCGTGCATGAAATCTCGACCGGTTTTCTGTTATTGGGGAATTAACTTAGTATTACTTCGCCTCTTTGCGGAAACACATGAACCAATCCAGGCAATACTGATTCTCGCTCTGGTTGTCCATCCGCTCCTTGGCTACGCCGCAGCTGCCAGCGGTGGGTACGATGACATCATCGCCGGGCCGCCAGTCGGCCGGGGTGGCGCAGGCGTCGGCGTCCGCTTTCTGGAGCGCCAGGATGATACGCTTGATCTCGTCAAAGTTACGGCCCGTGGACAGCGGATAGTACAGGATGGTTCGCACCACGCCGTTGGGGTCGATGACAAACACCGCCCGTACCGCCTGGGTGTTGGACTGTCCCGGCTGGATCATGCCGTACTTGTTGGCCACCTCCATGCGGATATCCTCGATGAGGGGGAAGGTCACATTGATGTGTTTCTTACCGTTCCACTCCAGCTCCTGGATCTTCCGCAGCCAGGCGATGTGGGAGTAGATGGAGTCCACTGAAAGGCCCACCAGCTCAGTATTGAGAGCCTTGAACTCGTCGATCATGGAGCCGAAGGTCATAAACTCCGTGGTGCAGACCGGGGTGAAATCCGCAGGATGGGAGAAGAGGATCACCCATTTGCCGGCGTAATCCTCTGGGAATTTGATAGGGCCCTGGGTGGTGACAGCCTCGAAGGACGGGGCCTTGTCGCCAATAAGAGGCATTCTGTTTTCCTGATCCATGGTAAGCGCTCCTTTCGTTAGTAGTCAAGTTCGATGAATATGATATATGAGTTCTTTGGAGAAAGGCCGTAATACTCTATCTGAAACAGAGTTAACCCAGCAGCTCGCTCTCCAAATCCTGCAGCATGAGATCCAGCGCGGTGATGCCGCCCTCGGCGGTGTACCACACGGCGGGGTGAGCCAGATAGACGATGTTGCCGTTCTTGTAGGCGTCGGTTCCCATCACCAGTTCATTCTCCATGATCTCCTGGGCCAGCTGTGCGCCGTCGGTGCCGATGGCGGCGTCACGGTCCATAACGAAGATATAGTCGGGGGCCTTCTCCACAATGAACTCGAACGAAGCTTCGTTGCCGTGGGTGGAGGTGTCAATATTGGCGTCAACACCGATGTTCTCAAAGCCGGCTTCCACGCCGATGATGGAGCAGCGGCCGTCGTTGCCCAGCACATTGAAGCTGCCGCTGGTGCACATACCCACGATGGCAGTCTTACCGGCGGCAAATTCGGACAGGGCGGTAATGCGGGCATCGAAGTCAGCCATCAACTCGTCTACCTTGTCCTCCAGACCAAACATGGAGGCGATGGTAGTGGCATTCTGCCGCACGCTCTCCACGACCCCAAGCTCAGTATCCGTGGCCAGATAGACTACAGGAGCGATTTCGCTGAGGGCGTCATAACTGGAAGCCAGGCGGCCGCCGATGAAGATGACATCCGGCTCACAGGCCATGACGGCCTCCAGATCGGCCTCCTTGATGGTGCCCAGGTTGGCGATATCGTCATTGATGTAGTCCTGGAGATACTCCAGACTGGTGGAGGCGGTACCCACTACCCGGTCGCCCACGCCCAGGGTATCCAGAATGTCCAACGAGGCCATATCCAGAATGGCGATACGCTGGGGATCGTAAGGCACCTCCAGCTCCGCCGCCTCCTTGTTGGCATTGAGGCTGGTAATGGTCACAGACTCAGGGGTTTCGTTGTTCTGGGTTTCCTCACTGGACTGGCTGCTGCTGGGCGAGGAGGTATTCTCGGAAGAATCGCCGCCATTTTGAGCGGAGCAGGCCATGAGGCTCAGGGCCATCACACCGGCCAGGGCAAGAGAAAGCATCTTTTTCATGTTCATTTTTGGATACTCCTTTTCTAAAAAGTACTGAAAATAAGGGTCAATAGTAGATGGACAGGGGTTTGCCCGCAATGGTCAGGATCTCGAAGTCCACCTGATAGATCTGGGACAGGTTCTCTTTCGTCATCACCTCCTCCACAGTGCCGAACTTGGCGATTTTTCCGTCCTTGAAGGCACAGATGTAATCAGAATAGAATGCCGCATAATTGATCTCATGCAGCACCAAAATCACCGTCTTCCCCAGCTCGTCGCAGAGGCGGCGGACGATTTTCATCATATTGGTGGCGTGGTAGATATCCAGATTGTTGGTGGGCTCATCCAGCAGCACATACTCCGTGTCCTGGGCGATGACCATGGCGATCAGAGCCCGCTGCCGCTGGCCGCCGGAGAGTTCGTCGATGAAGCGATCCTGGAACTCCTCCAGTTCCATGTAGTGAATAGCTCGGTCGATAATCTTCTGATCCTCTGGGGTGACCCGGTTGCCTGAATACGGAAAGCGCCCGAAGGTCACCAGCTCCCGCACAGTCAGCTTCATCTGGATGTTATTGGACTGGGTCAGGATGGCAAGACGCTTGGAGAGCTCCTTACTTTTCCATTTGCCAATGTCCTTGCCCTCAAAGTCTACCAGTCCGCTGTCGTGGGCGATCAGTCGGGAGATCATGCCCATGACGGTGGACTTGCCCGCGCCGTTGGGGCCGATCAGGGAAATCACCTTGCCCTTGGGAATGGCGAAGCTCACGCCGTCCACCACGGTTTTCCCGTCATACTGTTTTGTCAATTCCTGTACACGCATGGTCACACCTTCTTTCTTGTCAGGAGGAGGTAGAGGAAGTAAAGGCCGCCGCCCACGGTGATGAACACGCTCACCGGCACGGAGTAGGAATACACATGCTCGACGATGAGCTGCCCGCCCACCAGCACGATCATGCCGAACAGGGCCGAGCCCAGCACCAGCTGGGTGTGGCGGAAGGTCTTGAGCAGCTGCCGGGACAGGTTGGCGATGATGAGCCCCAAAAAGGAGATGGGCCCCACCATGGCGGTGGCCACGGCGATGCAGAGGGTCACGCCGAGCAGCAGGCGGCGGATGCAGCGGTCGTAGTCCACGCCGAGGTTGATGGCCTGCTCCTTGCCCAATGTCAGCACATCCAGCAGGGCCAGTTCCTTGCGCAGAGCGAAGATGACGCCTGCCAGAAGAATCAGGGAAAAGACGATAATCTCGGAATTGATATTGCTGAAGCTTGCCACCAGGGTATTCAGCAGACTGTCGTACTCATTGGGGTCCATGACCCGGGTCAGCGTGGTCTGGATGCTGCCAAAGAAGGAGGTCAGTACTGTACCCACCAGCAACACATACAGCACATTATGCTTTGTCTTTTTGAAAATCCAGCTGTAGATTACTGTGGCGGCGATACCCATGAGCACAACATCCACTGCAAAGGACAGATTGGCGTTGGAGGCCACCACGCTGGCAGATCCAAGAAAGAACACCACCGCCGTGTGGATGAGGGTATAGAGGGAATTCATCCCCAGCAGGCAGGGAGTCACGATGGTGTTGTTGATGATGGACTGGAACACGATGGAGGCTCCGCCAATGGCAAAGGCCGTGATCAGCATGACGATGAGCTTGGGAGTTCGGATCTTCATGGCGTAGGCCAGCAGCTTGGGATTAGAGAAATTCACTTCAACCAGCATATAGCCCGCCGCGCAGAGCAAAACCAGAAAGGCCAAAATCAGGAGTTTGCGCCGGTTGGCGCGTATGGCAACCGTGTTCACTGGTCTGCACCTCCCTTCAGGTTGGGCATGGTGGAGCAGCAGCTTGTTCCGGCGCCGCCCAGACGGATGGCCTTGCGGCCATGCTTGAGCCGGTAAAACAGCAGGGCGATGAAAATGAGGCTTCCCAGGATGCCCACGATCAGCTCGATGGGCAGCTCGTAGGGGGCGATTACGATCCGGCCAATCATGTCGCACACCAGCACGAAGATGGCGCCGAACAGAGCGGTATCCACCAGTGTGCCACGGATCTTGTCTCCCTTGTACATGGCTACCACATTGGGCACGATCAGTCCAATGTAGGAGATGGAACCAACCACCACCACAATGCTGGCGGTGATCATGGCAGCGATGGTGAGCCCGGAAAAGAGAACCAGGTTGTACGGGACACCCAGGTTCTTGGAAAAATCCTTGCCCAGCCCCACAATGTTGAAATGGTTGGCGAAGAGGAAGGCCAGCACCACCAGCGGGACCGTCAGCCAGACGATCTCATACCGGCCCTTCAGCACCAGGGAAAAGTGGCCCACCAGCCAGGAGGACAGGGCCTGGGTCATCTCGTACTTGTACGCCAGATAGTTGGTAATGCCGCCGATGACATTGCCGAACATAATGCCCACCAACGGAACCATAACCACATCCTTGAACTGGATGCGCTGAATGAACCAAACGAAGATCCAAGTGCCCAGAATTGCTGTGGCAAAGGCGAAGATGGCACGGCTCCACAGGGTGGAGGCCGGCATAAACAGGAGCGCCAGCAAGATGCCGAACTGGGCCGAGGAGATGGTGGCCCCGGTGGTTGGGGACACGAATTTGTTGCTGCACAACTGCTGCATGATAAGCCCTGCTACGCTCATGCCGATTCCAGTACACAGGATGGCCAGTAGGCGCGGCAGCCGGGAGATCAGGAAGACCTCCATCTGCTCGAAGTTTCCTGCCAGCAGCTCTGCCGGCGTCAGGTCAATCACGCCCACAAACAGCGAACAGCAGGACAAGACAAGTAACAGAACAGAAAGAACGATGGTAGATCGATATGCTCTGATAGTATCTTCCCCTTTCTTCTTGCGGTTAGCCATAGCTAACCGCTGTGTATAAAAGAATGCGCAGCGGTGATTGGACTTACCGTGCATCACACACTGCGCATCGTAAGTGTATTATAGCACATGAGGTTAGCCATGTGCAACCGCGCAAAAAGCACAAGCAACTAAGCAGAAAGAATGTGTTTTTTAGCCATTCTGCAAATTGTTTCCATGAGCAAACTGCGTCTGAGTAGTCAGCCGGCTCATGCTTCGCAGACTGACTCCCAAAGTGGAGAGGTTGTGCAGCGTAGCAGAGGTGGCAGGCGGCAGGAATCCGGTCACACCGAGAGCGATCAGGGCGCCGTTGAAGCCGATGACAAAGCGATAGTTGGAGTGGATGCGCGCCATCAGCGCCATGGCAATCCGGCGCAGTTCCACCAGCTCCCAGAGGCTGTCAGCGGCAATGGTGATGTCCGCAATCTCCCGGGCAATGGCGGCGCCGTCGCTGATGGCAATGCCCGCATCCGCCTCGGATAAGGCCGGTGAGTCGTTGATGCCGTCGCCCACCATCAGGACAGTA